>JAFSLL010000038.1 GCA_017448455.1 Oscillospiraceae bacterium
ACCTTTAATCTGTTCCGGCGGGAATTGTGCCATACTGCGTTGTCGTCCTTGATGGGCGCCAGCCCATCTGCGTCCTCCGCCTTGTCTGGCGCAATTCCCACTCGGAACATTTTTCAATCTTTTTATGGGAGTTCAGTATTACAGATAAAGATACAACTATGTGATGTTTAACCTTCGGAGATTTACGTCAATGAGACGCAGTAAGACCTGCGGAACCATTTTTGATCTCCAGTTGCTCCGGAGCAATTTCGGAGGCGGTCCGCTGATGACCTTCTCTCGACGCGGCGGTGGCGGCCCTTTGGTAGGCGTCCGCCAGCTTGGTGATGCCCTGGATCATGGCGTCGGCGAGCCCTTCGTGACCGACTGTCTTTACCATTTTCTTGAACGATGGCTGGTTCTTGAGCTTTTCGATCTTTGCATTCAGAGCCTCGCCCTCCAGCAGTCTGTCCTGCCGCCAGGACGCGGTCCCCTTGTTGAGCAGGGTCTGGGCGTAGATGGTCCGAGCGGCCAGATCCTCGGCGTGCTCCTTGAGCCAGATCTTGTTGCCGCGGTTCTGCAGCAGCTGGAGCTGGGCCTCGTCCCGGATGGCTGCGGCGGGCTCGCTGATATGGAGCTTCCGACCCAGCTCGTTCAGATGGGAGAGGGATTTCATGGAGGCGTTGAAGCGATCGGTGCCGATGTCGTGGACGAAACTCGTACTCCTGCCGTTCTTGGTCTTCAGGCAGGCATAGTTGTAGCAGCCCTGCTTGGCGCCGTCAAAGAGGGTGGTAACGTCGCTTTCCCGGACCGTTTTCTCCTCCTCCGGCGTGAGCCCCGCAGGAGTCTTTCCCTCCAGAAGCTCCAGCTTGGCGTTGAAGAGCCGCAGGCCCTTCGTCATATCGTCAAACTCTTTGGTGTTGGTCTTGCTGAGGAAGAAGCCCTTCTTCTCCTTTGCCAGCGTGACCTGCTCCGCCGCCAGCCCCTCCCGGAGCGTTTTGACCGCGTCCTCCTTCAGCGCCTGCTTCGTCGCCTTTGTCTGCAATTCCTCCGTGAGCTTGAGGAATTCCTTTCCCTCCCCCGTCTCCAGATACGTTTTGGTAAACATCTGCTTGGCGTCCCTGCAGGTTTGCAGGGCGGCGTCCCGAAGAATCGCCTCATCCTCGGGGGTTTCTGGGAGATCCTGCAGCGCCTGCCTGGTTCGCTCAACGATATGCTGCGGCGTCAGCCGGCCAACGTCGTAATCATTGTGCAGGCGCTTTTTCGGGTCTACGTTCTTCTCCCAGTCGGAGGCTTTGAGCTTATTGGAGAGTTCCGAGGGATTGATTTGGCCATGAGGCCGGAACATGTAGAACTGCGCTGCGGTGCGCAGCTTGTCCTCCCGGGCCGGGTCGTCAGCGGGGGCGCCCTCCCGAAGCTGCTCCATCACGGATTTCTCTTTGGAAAGGTCCATGGTTTTCGCCACGGCCTCCGCGAAATCCTGCACATTCTTTCCTTCCGCGAAGCTTTGGGGATCTGCCAGCAGGCTGGAAAGAGCCGGCTCGTCTTTCAATGACGCGAGGCCGTCGCGGATAAAGGCTTTCTTCCCTTCCCCCTTCACCACCGGCTCCCAGAACATCCCAAGGCGGTTGGCAAAAGTGGACGACAGGATCGTCTGCACCATCTGCTCGTGTTCGCTGAGGCGGCCGTTGAAGACGTCGTCCAGATGCCCGTTATGGAACTTCTTCGCGACAGGAAGCAGGTCCTTCCACCGGCCGCCGACGTTTTTGTCGTCTGAAATATAGGCCCGAAGCTTCTTCTTTTCCGGGTCCGGGTCGGTTCTCAGATCTGACAATTTGCTTATGAATTGGCCTTCTCCGATTTCCTCCTGGGTCTTCGGGGAGAAGTGCGCGCGCAGCAGGCTGACCCGCTGCTCCTCGGGCAGGGTGATGAAATGCTGAATGATCCTGGACATGGGGATCTTTTTCTGTTTCGGCATGAGGCTTCCGCTCCTTTGTCTGTATGATTGTATCGGGCGCCGGGCGAGCCGAAACTGCTGTGGTCAGCTGCCCATATCCGAATCATTTTTATCTGGGGCTATCATAACACAGATTTCGTACAAAATCATTACAAAAGCGAAAAGTATGAAACGCCGGGGCACGATCGCTCGAATTGTTTGTTATACTGCCCATGTATTATAACAGAAACCGACATGGTTGTCCAGCAGGTCAGAAGAAAAGTTTTCCCGCGCCGCGGAAAGCTTCGGGCCCGTCGGGACCGGACGGAGGCTTCTTCGCATCCGGGCTACAGGCGTTTGGGGAAAGCGATTCCGACTCGGGCTGACGAGCCGATCCATACAACTAAGCGCCTGACATTTTTATAGTGACATTTCTGTCTATACGTGGTATAATTACCCTCCATCGAATACCAGTTAAAGTATGACGGAGACACCCTCCTGAGAAATGCTTCGACCGGGAAGATCGACGCACTGATGAAAGGAATCAATGATCTGTATGAAGTTCTCTCTGCGAGTCAGCAGAAGGACAGCCAGAGCCTCGCATCATTAAAAGAACTGTACAGAGTCATGAATGTACCGAATCTCAAGGACCGCACACCGGAGTACCAGAAGATGGTCAAGGCCATAGGACAGGTCTCCTCCAAGGAAAAGATCTCCGCGGAAGATAAGATCCGAGTCATAAATGCTGTCAAGAATTACGCGTCGAAGAAGAAGGTCGTTCCAAATTCGGAAAGCGGGAAGAAGAGCCTGAATTTCGGATATATGGCCATAAAGGCTGTGACGGCATCGGATGCGTCGCAGGAGAAATTCATAAGACCTATGGAATCGAACATTACGAGACTGCAGAGTAGAATGCTGAGGGATAACCTGATAAACGAAGACACGATGATAAAGCTCCCGCAGCAGGGCGGAAACAATATCGTGAACGAGCAGCTTCAGAACCAGGTGCCCCTGATCTGATCATCATGTACAAGACGGACATTCATGAAAAGTAAAGCAGTCTCCGAACCATGTTAATGTGACCGGCGGGTCATACCTACTACATAAGGCCATTTTTGAATTATCTTTTTTGATAATTCAAAAATGGCCGCACATTTTTCCACTTTTGTCAAGTGTTTTTTGAAAAATTGTGAAAAAAAGAAAGCCCGCCACATTTCTGTGACGAGCATTTCTTTAACTAAGTGACATTGGCGTCAAGCAGCTGCTTTTTCTGAGCCGTGCGGAGGACAAAACGGGGACCCCATAGAAGCCCAGAGCAGCGGGTTCGATGGGGAAAAGGAGGAAGGAGGCTGCGGATATGGAGTTTTCGCGGCGCTTACGGAAACCGCGGAAACGAAATGGAGCAGCCTTCTTCCGACGTGGTGGAAGGGTAGATCAAAAAAGATACCGGCTTCCAATCAACATTTGCGGCATATTTGTGCGCTACGTTACTACTATTTGTATTATACAACTTTTTCCGTTTCAAGTAAAGGGATATCAAACCCATTAATCATTTCAAGTTTCTCCTGTCTGGACATCCGTTTGATGTGCCATTCCCGGCCGAGTGCTTCGTGCCGGTCTTTATATTCTTCGTAATATACCAGTTCGACAGGCAGGCGGGAACGGGTGTACTTTGCGCCGTCGCCGCTATTGTGTGCTTCCACTCTGGCAGTCAAATCGGTTGTCGCAGCCGGAGCAGAATTCGCAGTCCACGCCGCAGGAGCCCCACAGCGCCTGATGCACGATGCGCTCCCGTTCTTCCCGCGTGGTGTCCTTGATCAGAATCGACTTTTTCGTTTCCATAGCGCATACTCCTGCCATCGAGTGATTACTGAATCCGGCTTCCGATCTGCCTTGCTGCCTCTACGTCATTCATCGCCGTGCCGAGGTCTTTCCACTTCAGCCAGTTTCCAAAATTCCTGTACCAGTCCAGCATATGATCAATGGTGGACCCGCCGGAAGTCATCAGCAGGACAGTTTCCTTCGGCGCTCCGATGCTGTGATTCATCAGCGGCGCATATAAACGATCCACCGCTGTCTTCAATGTTCCTGTAATGTCCCAGAAGTATACCGGAGAAGCAAATACGATCACATCCGCTTCTCTGGCTGCGGCATAGATGTGGCTCATATCGTCTTTCTGGACACATGGTTCCACGCTGCCTTTTTCCTTCCTTCGGCAGCCTCCGCAGTCCAGACATCCGTGGATATTCATGGTCTGGAGGTAGAACTCCGTCACTTCGTGCCCTTCGGTACCGGCCTTGAACGCGTTGATCATGGCTGCCGTAGTGCCGTTTTTCTTTCCGGCACCGTTCAGAATCAGTATCTTTTTCATTATCCTTTCTCACACCTCACGATTCATTGACCAGTTTGCCGGTCATATATTCCGGGGTAAGCTCCATAAAGGCTGCTCGGGGAAGTGCATGCGTCAGCTCTTTCTGCAGAAAAGCCTCGTCATCCGTGAACTTCCTGCACAGGCCTGTAGCGATTTTACGCTTCAGATCATCCTCCACGTCTTCAACAATACGCATCCGTCCGAAAACCACCACGCTGTTGATGTTGAGAGCCCAGTCGCCATCCTTGCGGAAGCCCTGATCCATTACGCAGTAACTTACCTTATCATGCTTCCTCACCGCATCCAGCTTATGGCCAACCTTCGCGCAGTGGAAGTACAGTTTGCCATTTTCCTCACAGTACCAGTGATCGAGCGGAATCCCATAGGGATAATCGTCATCGCCCAGCATAGAGAGAACGCCCCTCGGCTGTTCCATTAGAATCCGGATACATTCTTCTTCACCGATCTGCTGTCTAAAGCGTCTCATTTCTCTGAACATATTATCGCCTCCCATCAAAAGAACTCCCTTATGGTCTGCTTTGCGGTACGATTTCAACGCCGCAGCGCGGGCGTTTTCTTGCTTGAATTATATCAAATCAGTTGGTTTTACGCAAGGTTTTACAGAAATTTGAACGGCAAATTATCAAGCGGAAATATGTTGCTGTTTGTCGGGAAATGATGTATAATCATATTGTTCCCGGAACGAATAAACAAAGCAGGAGGATGACAGAATGGCTACGAACAAGTACGCCGGCACGCAGACCGAGAAGAACCTGATGGCCGCCTTTGCAGGCGAGTCCGAGGCACGCAACAAGTACACCTATTTTGCGTCAAGGGCCAAGAAGGACGGCTTCGAGCAGATCGCCGCGCTGTTTTTGAAGACCGCCGACAACGAAAAAGAGCATGCAAAGCTCTGGTTTAAGGAGCTCAGCGGCATCGGCTCTACCGCCGAAAACCTGGCTGCAGCAGCGGACGGCGAGAACTATGAGTGGACCGATATGTATGAGGGCTTCGCCAGGACCGCCGAGGAAGAAGGTTTCCCGGAGCTGGCTGCCAAATTCCGGGGCGTTGCCGCCATCGAAAAGCACCATGAGGAGCGCTACCGCGCTCTGCTGAAAAACGTGGAAGTCGCTCAGGTGTTTGAAAAGAGTGAGGTCAAGATCTGGGAGTGCCGTAACTGCGGTCACATCGTCGTCGGGACCAAGGCTCCCGAGATTTGCCCCGTCTGCGCCCATCCGCAGAGCTATTTTGAAGTCAACGCCGAAAACTATTGACTGACGGGAAGGAGCATGAACATGAAGTTTTATAAATGCGTCCATTGCGGGAATATCGTCGCCTACATTCATGATTCCGGTGTCCGCGTCCGCTGCTGCGGCGAGGAGATGAAGCCCATCGAGCCCAACACCACCGATGCGGCAGGTGAAAAGCACGTCCCGGTTATTCATGTAGACGGACAGCTCGTCACTGTTACGGTCGGCTCCGTGGAGCACCCCATGCTGGAGGCACACTACATTGAGTGGATCCTGCTGGAGACGAAGGAAAGCCGTCAGCGTAAGACGCTGAAGCCGGGAGACAAGCCCGTCGCAGTCTTTTCCCTCACCCCCGGCGACGAGGTTGTCGCTGCCTATGAATACTGCAATCTCCACGGTCTGTGGAAAGCAGAATAACGAACCGATTGCATCAGGGTCGCCGGTCGAGCAATACGACTGGCGACCCTGATTCATCAATAACGATACCTTGCCATACAAACGGTGCACGATATTCGGCGCTAATCTCGCCGGTTTTCATCTTTTCGTCAATTTATAGCTGATAGATGCTCTTGCAGTCTGAATACCACTATACTGAAGCAACCGAAAAATGTGCAAAAACATTAGGTTGACAAGATAGCGCGCATAGCGGTATAATTCGGACATCAGGAAACAAGTTTGCTTTTGGAGGAATTGTCATGGCTATGGATCGTAAAATATATGATAGAGTTGTTGAAGCGTATCGCTCCCTTGGATCAGTCGGTGAGGTTGTGAAGTCCGTTGGCTTATCTGAGGTAAAGGTACGTAGGATTCTGATTACGGAAGGTCTGTGGAGCAGTCGAACAAGCCGTCAGATTGCGAGCCTTTTAGAAGAAGGATTTACAACGCAAGAGATTGCTGATCGAATGCATACGTCAGTGAAGGCGATTGAAGCTTATCTGCCCTATCGCCGAGGTGTCTACGATGAAGAAGATCGTTCAATCGCAGCAATCAGAAGTGAAGAATACAGAAGACGAAATGAAGCTGCATTGCAGAAGCAGGTTTCACATGCGGAGGATGGCAGTCACAGCATGGTATCTCGTATGCAAAGAAGCAGGCAAGATCAGGGCAATCATACAGATTTGAAGGAATCGCATCAAGCCCCAACCATGGAGAAACCGCCCTCCGTTATGCAACTGCATTTGAAATTAGCCGGAACAGAATCCGTCGATCATAGCATTTTAAGAACGTATGGAAAGGCAAAGCATGGCATCTCCAGAGATATTCTCGTTCCCATGAACATTACACTGCATGCGCTTCATTACTGCATTCAAAGAGCGTTTGGCTGGCAGAACAGTCATCTTCATCACTTTGAATATCCACAGGAAGTTCAGGATATGCTTCTGAACGCCATTGGTGGCGGAGGGAACTGTGCAACAGTATTAAGCAAGCTGTGTGGCATTTACTTTCGCTTTCCGGTCTCGAACGAACGGCTTTACTACTGGGATGATGATTATGACGGAACGCAGAGCATCAAGACCTGGCTGAGAAGAAAGTACACCGGCCCATATACGTATGAATGGTGTTCGGAACATTGTATGGAATGCAGGGGCGCAGTCTATAAAGCGCGCGGCAGAAACCAGGAAAGCTTTGAAACCGGAGCCACTGCGTTGCTGGAAAGGATCTGTTTGGGTGATCTCATCTTTCCGGAGCATTCTGAGATCATCAGCGATTGGGATCGAAAGGTTCTCGATATCTCCGAAAAAGCAGAACGAGATTTTGTTCGCAACATGGACTCCTACACGCAGATTCAGCATCGTTTGATGCAAGCAAGTGATTTATATAGCAACGAAGACGCAAAAAGCATTGAGGCGTATGATCATGCGTTTCGAGAATACAAGGCGTTTGTCTCTAAATTTGACTCAAAGACGATCCCGCTATCGGATACATTAATTTATCGATATGATTACGGTGAGGGTTGGGAAATTCAGATTACTTGCAAAGAGTTTTACTATACCAAGGATTTGTGGGACCGTGCAGGTGGCGGCTTTGTAATCTCACCCTTAACCGCGAAACGTTTTCTTGAAGAAACTGATGCCTACGATCACAATAACAATCCGGTAGAGTCGCCTCTATGTGACCAAATAGCGCAAGTAGTAGTCTATCGCAGACCCGTCTGTATTGGAGCGGATGGTCTAAATGTAATGGATGATGTCGGCGGGATCGCAGGGTTTAGCAATTTCCTTACAACCATATATGAGGGAACTGCGGACGAGATGGAAGAAAGAAAACGCTGGGGTCGCACACAAGGATGGTCTGGAAGAATGCAGAAACCGGCTACGATTTTATAGCGATTGCCTTCTCTGCTTATTCTTTCGTGCTGCTTTCCTTGAGCAGGGTTACCTGCGGCTCATCATACCAAATGCAGAATGGAAGGAACTTTTCCCGGTCTTCATCCGGCAGGTTCATGTAGTCAATGATATGCTCATCCGGGAAGTGGCCCTCGCAGTATTTTGGCGTCACACCCTCCGGGACGATGCCGATCATCTCATCACCCTGCAGCCGTTTTACAAACACAGGCGCCTCATGGAGATAAACCGGGATACCTGCTCTGTGGAGTGCCAGATAGAAGTGAATCGTTTCTATTGTTCGATTGTTACCTGCCAGATACAGCCAGTACCCGTTTTCGTCGTCCGCCACCATGAGGGTAACATGGGTGGAGTTTCCTCCGCGGCAGACCTCCCACGGATGCCCGCCCCGCCGCTCTTTGTCGTGCAGCCATGCATGGAATGCCTCTGGATCGTCGCCGGGGATGTCTTTGAGATCATCGTCGCGCCCATCTGCATTGAGATAATACTGTTCCTTTGGGGTTTTGTCGCAGCCCTTGTAGTTGCAGGCGGCATAGCCCATAGCGCAGAATCGGTAGAAGTCGTTTGCCGTCATTTGCGGCAAACGGTCTTTGAGACCGTGATGGTTCTCTGCCTGTATAGATGCAATCCGAATGAAATCTGCAACATCTTCCGGAGAAATATCTCCAAAGAACTCCGCACGGTTTTCAGGCCATACTGTCCAGAAGTCGCCAATGCGGATTTTTCCCGTTCTGTGCTGTGGCGGCAGGTTTTCACGAACATAGTCATTGTAGGTTCCGGCGCGAAGCATCTCGATGCATTCCTTCACGCTGTCGACCAACCACTGCACAAACTCCGGGATCTCATTTGGGAAAGCATCTACCGGCTCGCGATTATCCTGCACGATCACGAAACGGTGGCGGAGCATAACCGCCCGATAGCCCTCGTCCTTGAGCTCAATAGAGGACATTTCATACCACTCGGTTTCATCCGGGAAGCGCCATTCCCATTCGCTGATAAATTCTTCTTCGCTTTCAAATTCGCCGTCCTCGACGGCCTCTTTCGGATCACCGAAGTCGGATATCGGGCCCCGTGGCGCACGGAGCCAGAGCGTTCTCGCCCCGTTCTCGGCAATCGGCGACACCTGCTCCATCAGCCGGAAGAATTCATCCAGCAGCAGGTTGCTTTTTTCATCGTATGCCTGGCCTTTGGAGCCAAAACGGTCTTTTTCGCCAAGCCAGCGCAGATAGTGCCATATCTTCGGCTGTGTAAATTTGTTGGACACGACTGCCAACCTCCTTTTTCTTTTAGTCGTTTTCACCAGCAGAGCTGGACGGCACACCGGGTTTTGTTGAGCTGCACCTTTCAGCCGTGTAATCGCGAGTCCAGCGGTATTGCGCTACTGCCAAATCATCTTCCCCTGTGGATTTCGACAGAAAATGTGCGGCGTGCCGGGATGACCGTTGTTTTGTGGTGCTTTCATGGATTGCAAGTAATCGCTTTAATTCTTGAAATGCAGTCAATTCGTTGTTATCCATCTGCCATTTCCTCCACATCGACATTTCATTCTGAATTCCTTTCTGTTTCGTCCTCGTTCTCGCCATCGGCGTCCATGTAGCTGGTCTTGTAGAAGTACGCAAAGTCACGGACAAGCTGCGGATAGCGGTAGAAGATGTGGCGGCATACCTGCTTGGACAGGTCAAGTATTCTCGGATCGTCAAGGAAGCTGGCGAGGCCGTCGAGGATTCCCTCGATCTGCTTTTCGTCGGTGATCCGATCAGCCAGCACGTCTTGCACCAATCCGGCGTACATGGAATAGGCGAGGTCAAAGACTGCGTTGAGCTGCTCCGCCAGCGGCTTGACCTTTTCCAAGAAGTCGTTGTAGTCCTGTCCTTCCACGGGCTTTCCTGCCTCCCCTTGTTTGGTGTTTCTTCGTAGGATTTGCTGCCAGCAGCTCGTCCAGCGACCGGGGTGTGTAGTCCATGTATGGCAGCATACAGCCCACGTTGATCATCTGCGTCGGAATCTTGTTCTTCCGCAGCTCCTTCTTCCACTTTTCCAGCAGGTCATATTCCTGTGAATTGTGGACGTGACCGTAAAGCATCACGGTGCCGCGGTGCTGGCCGTTGTAGAACGGGATTGGGTAGTGGCAGAGGATGACCATCCTCCCACCGTCTGTGATCTCGGCGTAGTGGGAGATGCTCTCCCACTACGCCGAGGTTTCCTTTGATGCGGTCGTGGTTGCCGCAGATCAGTTGCTTGTGGCCGTTCAGTCGGCGGAATATCGCCATGCTCTGGGCTTCGTTCTTCCAGAAGGCGTCGCCCAGCACATAGACGGTATCTTCTTCTGTTACGCGCTCGTTCCAGCGGCTGACAACGGTTTCCGTCATCTGCTCCACAGACTCGAACGGGCGGTTGTCGAATTTCAGGACATTTTCGTGTCCGAAGTGCATATCTGCGATGTAGTAAATCATGCTTGTTCCCTTTTTTATTGAGCCAGCTCCTCGAAGGCGGCTCTGTGTTCGTTGAGGACGCGCCTGGCTACCCGGTCAATTTTCTCATCTTCGGTCAACCCGATCTGTTCCTCGGACTCAAAGCTGTGGAACAGGAAGTGCATTCTGTCAATCCGCTTGTCCGTGTGCCAATGGCCGCAGAACCAGGCGACGTAGTCGGTGATTTCCTCAATCTCATCCAGCCATTGCTCCGTAGTTGTATCCACGGTGCTTTGGTTAACCATGTCAAGGAACATCTCCCGAGGTTCATATTTGAAAGGACAGGTATGAGATAGAATCACGTCAATGTCGTGCTCCCGAAGCTGCCGCTCCACATAGACCTTGATTTCTTCGGAGGGCTGCTCGTCCTCCCACCAACCGTAACCTCTTTCGAGCCGGTAGTATTTGTCCACGCTGTAAGCCCCGCCGATGACGATGTAGTTCAGCCCGTTGATGTTGAAGATCTCCCCGTCCTGCGCGAAGAGCAGGTTCGGGTATTGATCCTGCACCCAGACCTTCCCGCCGTGCCATTCGGCTTCGTAGTATCCGTCTATGTGCCACGGACGCATTTCATGGTTTCCGTGGATGCAGAGAATGGTCGGCGCAAGCTTTGCCAGTACCTTCTTCATTTCGTCATCCCGCCAGTCACCGTAGTAATTGGCTCCAACGTCTCCAAGGAGAACGAGGATGTCTTCTTTGGTCAGCTTCTGCTTTTCACAGAATCGCTTCACGCCCCATGGTGAGCCATGAATATCACCGGAGAAGAAGAGCATTTGGAATCACCGCCTTTCTTTTAGCAACAGTATCGCCCGTTTTTGGAGAAATAGCAAGAGAAATCTTCACTAAATCCAGAATAATTTACTTGACATACGACAAGTATTCTTGTACTATGAGCATGAGGTGAACAACATGGAAACCAAAGTTATTCGAGAGAAACAGGATATGACCTTTCTTTCTTGGAGCAAGACGCGTCATTCCTCCGGAACTGCCGGCACCTTCCTGAAAGCAGAATCATCAATTACAGGAAAAAAGGTCTATTATAAGCTGTCCAACTATGACAAGGTCCACGGAGTTGTAGGGCACGAGTGCGTCAATGAGCTTATCGCTGACAGGCTTCTGACGATTCTCGGTGTGGAGCATCTGCATTATCAACTCATTCACGCAGATATCCGCGTCGGCGAAACGCCACAGGAAGTCTGGCTCTGCGCTTCAGAGGAATTCAAGCAGCGGGGAGAAGACAAGATTGCCCTGGATGCGTATTATGACACAGAGCATTTGCCTGGGGAGAATGAGATGGATTTCTGCCTCCGTATGGGCTGGGGAGAATATCTCTGGCAGATGTTCGTCGTAGATTATCTGATCCTGAACCGTGACCGACACGGAGCAAATATTGAAGTGCTGAGGAACAAGCGCAGGCGGACGCTTCGTTTGGCACCACTGTTTGATCACGGCCTGTCCCTGCTGTTCAGCTGCGACACGGACGACAGCATAGCGAAATTTGACGTCATGAAGGACCGACCGGTTCAGTCCTATCTGGGCAGTCGTTCCGCTTGGGAAAACCTTTCACTCATTCCCAAAGGGCAGCTGCCGAAGCTGAATCCATTGCGGGAAACAGACCGTGCTGTGCTGCTGGAGGACTTGGACGGCGTGATTTCGGAACGGCTGCAGGAGGCAATTTGGAGCATGATCTGGAAACGGTGGTGTGCATATGAAGATTTTTGCCATTCGTGACGAGACGGACAGCAGCAAGAAGGATCTTGCATTCCTTCTTTATTATGAGGGTGCAAAGAAGTTTTACATTGAACTGCCTGACGATGCGGACCCGTGGGACACCCCGCTGCTGCTCTCCGCATTTGCCAAGCGGGGCGAGCGCTCAATCAACTCCTATTGGAGTGAGCTTTGGGTAAGACAGCGTGTCGTACCTGCAGACCGGCAAAACATTCATCAAATTCTGAAAGAGCTGAACCTGAAGACCTATGACGAGTTTCCGCTTCTGCTGTCCGCGATGGGTCGCTGCGCACAGGATGACTATTATCTTGTGCCGCTCTCCGAAGGCCAGCTTCCAAAGGAAATCGCCAAGCGGTTTGAGTTGCGAGTCGAGGATATCGTTCCGCTTGAGGACACCCATTTGCTGGTATTTTTCCGCAACGGGAAAGTCAAGAAATGTGATTTGTCTGATTACTTCCAGTCACATTCACAGTTTGCGATTCTCTCAAAAAGGGCAGAGTATTTCCGCAATGTGCAAATGCAGGCCGGAGGCTACGGCATCCAATGGAGCGATAGCCTGATGATTGCGGATCATGAATTGTATGCAATTGGGAAAAGCGTTCCACTAACCGCAGAGGACTTCCGGGCCTTTGTGACGGAGCGGGTTGTGAACACGCAGGAAGCGGCGGAGCTCCTTGGCTGCTCCAGGCAATATATCAATGAGCTGGTGCGGGCCGGAAAGCTCCAGCCGATCAAATCAACAGACAAAAACACGATGTTCCTCAAAAGTGATCTGCTGAAGCGTCTTTGGCAGGCGTGAGACATCTGAAAAGGCGTTCGTTTCTTCCTCCACGAAGGTGAAACGAACGCCTGCTGCTTATAGCACCTTCAGCGGAAAGATTGCCGCGTTGTACTCCTCGGAATACGCTCCATAGATGCGGTGCGTTTTTGCCGGGTCAAGGCCATTTGCCGTCAAGAGCTCCTGCACAAAGGCTTGGCTGTATATGCGCATCTTTCTGTTCCGTGCTCCGATAAAATCCTCCGGCACTTTGAAAGACAGCGGCTGTTTCTCTGCACAGGGAACAATCGCTATGGATTCTTTGTCAGTTCCCTTCAGGATGCAGATGCAGTTAGGAACGCCGAGCTTCAAGATGACATTTCTGCCGATCAGGATGCCATTTTCTTTCCCAAGTATGGAAATCGGCAGTTTTCCGGGTACGACGTCAGAAGTCATCATCGCCGCCTCCTGAATCAGAAACCTGTTCTATTGGGGATGCCGTGCTGTCAGATTCTTCTTTGGGAACGTATTCTCCCTGATATCCGGCGAAGGTTTCAAACAGACTGAGCTGCCGAGCGGCAACGTAGTCATTATAGGATTTTCCGATACAGTCCTTATACGTATCCGGGAAGTATTTAATTTGCCGGTATTTAATTTCACCGGTTTTGGGATCAACGTATTCATGCTTGTCGGGCGTAAACATGACAGCGTCTTCAAGATCAAAAATCAGAACAAGGCCGCGCTCAGAATTGGCGAGGCGGCCAAGCGCCTTGTAACGGCACTCCTGATTCCAGCCCATCATACGGAAAATACTGTCGGTGAACTCGAGCGTAGTGATATCACGGTTGATCCATTTTCCGTCTTTCTGCCGTGCCCAATCAATCGATGCGCTTTCCTCCTCAGCGAGCGGGATAATCGTCATGCGCTTCTTGCCAGGATGGATCGGCGTCAGAATATGCGGCAGCCCTTCAAACAGCCGGATTGCCGCCATATTGAAGATGATCTTTCCATATTTTATGGAAGCGGCAGGCTTTTTCAGCATGGGGAACTGTGTCTGTGGCGGCAGCTGATATCCATCAAACCGCTCAAACTCCAGTTCCTGCTTTTGTTCCCGACGCAGCCTGGCAAGCTCTTGAATCAGTTCTGCTTCGCGGGGCGAAACAAATTGCTTTATAGTAGTTTTTGATGTGCCCGACATATCCATGGTGAATCCCCCTTACATTGATGCCAACAAATATTCAAATTCGTCCTGCAGTTCTTCCTGAGAAGGTATCTCTTCCAGAGCAGGATCCTGCACAATCACGCTTGGTGCGTAGATGTCTTTTCTGCGGACAGCGTCGGTCACAGCATCCCGCTTTACCCGATACTCATATGGAACGCCATGCCGTGATTGCCATTCAATCGGATATGCTGCTCCGTCCTCCGCGCAGGCGGCAGCTTCGCCGTTGTCACGATACTGGATAAAGCGGATTGAGCTGTTAGCGTTTCCTGATGCAATGTCCGGCGTACCCTTTCCGACAAGGATTTGCGGCTCGTCCAAAGAAAAGACGATAAACTTTACCCCGTCCCGTTCCCGTGAAACACCACGGAATCTAAATTGATATTGGCGCATCCAATGCAGGTGAGTGAAAATGGCATCGCAAAGGCTTTTGGCAGAAATGCTCTGCAGCGGTATGCCCTTGTCATTCACCCAGCGCACTTTGTTTGTGGACCTTTCACTTGAGGCTGTGATGATAATGGATTGAAGGAACGGATGGTAGAAGACGTCAATGTCCATGCAATTAGAAAGCCTGTCGTGACAGGGCCGGTTGAAGCGAAGCCCTCTTGGGGTGATCGTAAGTGATGGCAAGCTGCGACGCAGGAAGTAGATTCCCAGCGGAACCTCATATCCGGTAAAGCTCACGGAGAGGAGGTTGGAGTGTGTTTCGCCAAAGAGGATCGCGGTATCCGCGGCAAGCTGATTCCGTTCATCGTCGCTGTATGCACGCAGGCTGGCGTCAGCCAACAATTCCGCAGAAAACCCTCCCCAACCTGGAGAGAGATTGATGTAGCCCTTTAAGGCCCCCTCGGAGAGCACCCGCATTACCGGGACGCCTCCCTTTAGCGCACGGCTGCTCGCCGAAATGAGCCTTGCTGCCTGCGCAATTGAAGGGGAAACAATGCCCTCATGATGACCGGGAACATAGGCGGAATCTCGCTGCCCGTTGTTCTTTACCACGACGCCCTTTTTGTAATCAATGACAATACTTTTTCTGGCTTCCAGATCACCCCACGTTCTCTCATTTGACATGATGCTGCGCACCATATTGCCGTTCCATTCCGTTCGGCCTTTCAGTGTTGGACGCTGTTTGTCCGTCAGGATTTCCGCAATCTTGTCAAAGTCATATCCTCTGATACGGGCGATAAACATAAAGCGAACCGTCTTTGCTTCCTCCGGCTGAATGACAAGATCGCCGTCCTTCGTATGGCGGAAGCCAAGCAGGTCTGCAACCGGGTACTGCCCCGTCAGGATGCGCTGATCATAGGAAAGAATCATGCGGCGGCTCTTGTTGCTGGATTCCCAATCCGCAAGCAGCGCATGCACTTGGAGGCCTTGATCGCTGCTGGGATCAAGCGTGTAAATGTTTTCGGTCTCGAAGAATACGCCAACAGGATGGGACGGATTCATTGTTTTCAAAAGGGCGATTTGCTCCAAACAGTCGGATATGTTTCTTGCAAACCGGGAGACGCTGGCGCAGAGAATGAGATCCATCTTTTTCTGCTGAGCGCTTTCCATCATGCGGTTGAACGCATCTCTATGTCGAAGCGACGTGCCGGATTTGCCCTCATCGGCATAGATATCTTCCATTTCCCAATTGGGGTTGTCTTCAATCTTTTTGGTATAATATTTTGTTTGGTTTTCTATTGAAAGCGTTTGCTCAGTGCTCTTTGTGCTGACGCGAGCATAGGCGGCGACCTTCTTATGGCTATCGTCTGAAATTGTCGGCTTGGGCTTCGCGGGCCGGAAGTACGCAGCATTTGGCTGTGCCTTGCGAACACGGGTCCGCAGTTCCTCCCGATAGGCCTCCCGGTCGTCATGACGCTTTTGCCAATCCTGCTGTGCGGGTATAGCGGCAGGGAGCTCTGCTTCGGTAGGTTCTTCGACAGCTTCCTCTTTGACCGGTTTTTTCTCATCCATTATTTGCTACTCTCTTTCTGCTGATTCCGAACATGCGAGCTTGTTCATGGCCTCGCGTAATTTGTTTTCCCAATTGGAATATTCCACGCGGTTGAGCGAAACATAGTCATTCGCCATTTTTGCGAGTGCTTCCCGTTGTTGCTCTGGGTTACGAATGGTGTCAAATTGCATGGGATTGTCTTCGCTGACAATATCAATGCGGTATTTCAGATGAAACAAGAAAAACAATAGGAAGCAGAGTTCCTCCGTATTTGGAGCAAGGTATGCTTTTGTCTGCGTGGCAATACAGTTGACCTTGCCCTGTGAGCAGTCCCGCAAAAGCCTAACCATTTCTATCCGCCGGTATATTTGTTTGTTGCCCGTAATATCAATATAGACATCCACGAGCGCAGCATCCGCAGCATTGGAGAACTTATTTCGGTAGTATTCTTTGTGGTATGGAACTGCCTGGTCACGGGATCTCTCCCATAACTTTGCCAGCTTTACATATCCGGCAACATGATAAAGATTAGACATTTTCGCACTCCTCGCTGAATGCGGATCCATCAGCGTCCAAATGGAGATACCATACGTTTTTCTTTCGGTAAGCCTTAACCCCAAGCTCCTTTTGCGCACTACGAATGGTGCGCTCCGAAAGTCCAAGCCAGGTTAACCTCGACAGCGCATCTGCACTCCGCACATCTTCTGCGGATAGTATCAAGCGAAGAAGCTCCTTTGCTCGCTCCTTCTTGGAAATACACGCTGGAGATACAGTGCCCTTTCCGGACTGGTTATACAAGCACCTTCCGATCCAGTGAAAACCGGTTCCAGAATCGAAAACAAAGCCTATGGCGCATCCTTCGGGTGCAAGGCTGGATTTAATGGGATGCATGTAACGTATGTCCGTGGCAGTATCATCTCTTGAGATCATCAGCACGCTTCTGGCAATGGCTGTGATATCAATGCTTCCGAGCCCGCGATAGAGCGTTTTTCCTCCAGCCGATTTGTTCAAGTGACCGATTAATACAATTGCGCAGCAGGTTCGTTCAGCAACAGAGGCTAAACCTCGGATGAGGCTCCTCATGCGGGTGGCGCTTTGCAGGTCGCCCTCCTGCTTGATGTAGGCTTGCAGCGGGTCCAGTACGAGCAGCTTCGCACCGGTATCTCGGATACATCGTTCAATCCGCGCATCGTCTAAGGAGAGGCTTTGATCCGCATCCGAAATGAAAGCAATCTTGCTGCAGTCTGCGCCTGCTTGGATTAAGCGGGGCTTGATGGTATCCTGAATGCCGTCTTCTGCGCATTGGTATATAACCGGCATGGATGATTGGAGGCGGGCCCCATCAGGAAGCATTCCTCCTGTAGATAGCAAAGCAGCCAGATGAATCATGAAAGTGGATTTTCCTTCGCCCGGGTCGCCCTGCAAGATGGTGATTTTCCCGCACGGGATATAGGGAAACCATAGCCAATCGACCTCTTTTTCGGCGACATCTATGTAATATTGATAGGCGCGTGATTCCGCATTAGTCATCTTCATTGTGATTGCCCGCCGTATATCTTAGTTCTTCCAGCCGCAAGTTTTTCTGCCGCATGTTTGTTACCAGAGATTGGATAATGCTGGTTTCGGCCGCTGTCAGACCGGAAATATCTATGATGTTTCGTTTCTCGCAGCCAAGGAGGAAATCCGTAGTTACGTTGAAAACGGTTGCCAGTCGAACAAGCGTCTCGCAGGAAGGCTGCCTGTCATTGTTTTCGTAGTGATGGATGGTTGTCCTGTCCATGCCAAGCAGCGATCCGAGCTGATCTTGCTGAATATGTCTGCTTTTCCGCAATTGCTTTATTCTGCTTCCCAATGTTTCTACCATGTGCATTTCCTTTCCATGCACTACGAGGTCGAACCTATAATATTTGAATCTTCGCATATTTTACCAGAAATCGCGTGACAGTTGGTAAATTCTATGTGACGATTTGTCACCATAGCGCAGAAAATGCGAAGTTCCATAGTGCATCGAGAACCTCGGGGCTCCTAACCTGCCTGCTGTACTGCTACACGGGCACTCCCTTTTGCAGCCTTGCAGACTTGCGCATCGATGCAAGGACAATTGTTCAAACAAGCAGGCACTTTCAACGGTTATTGCACTGTTTTTGATAATAATCTTCTACATAATTGCAGCCTTGGAGTTTCCAAACTGCAATCTTAAACCTTGTCTTTTGCAGTCTTGCACAGGAAGAATTGCAGTGTTCAGCCCGAAATATCGAAACGGAAGGTGCTGCTGGTAATGATATCATATCGGTTTGCCTTACTCCAGAGATCATTGTTTTGGGTGATTGGACTCCAGCTATCCCAGTGGATACCTCCTTGGCTGCATACCCTTGAAGACGATTTCAATCTCATGGACGGATATGACACGGATGCACTCGATTAGTTTTCGCACGAGAGTATTATCATATTGAATGGCAGAGTCACTAATGCTGTCTATGGCTTCCGTTACATCTGACATCCGCTGCATCGCAGCATCAGTGGCTTTGCTTCTTTGCTTTTTCGTGGCAATACGCTGTTTCACTGTGTTGAGTTCGCTAACCAGGGCAGCCATTTCGCTTGTATAACTTCCACTGCTTGCTGCAGCTGTGATCTTGGCGACGAGTTCTTTCGCATGCATTTCATCTACCGCAATACTGTCATCCCCACCAAAGAAGATACTAATATGAGTTTTCAATAATCCGGCAGCACTGCCCAAGCTACTTTCTGCAGCCAGATCTTTGATGGCGTTAACAATCGCTTCCTGAAGGGTCGATTCCTCAATCGTTGGCGAGTTCTCGCAGTATTTCTTGCCGTAATCCAGTCGACTGATGCAGCGCCAGACGATCCGCTTTCTACCATGAGACGTCCAAGTACAGCGACGATAAGGCGTACCGCAATGGCCGCAGATTAAAAGCTCTGTTAAGGCATATTTGCCAGAATACTTTCCGGAATCCGTTGCAGTACCGACTTCTTTAACCTTCCGTTTATTATTTCTTCGAGCAATCTCCTCCTGTACACGGTCAAATATCTCACGAGAGACGATAGGCGGATGGCTGTTTTCCACGTAGTACTGTGGGCGATCATCGTTCTTTTTCACTTTATGGCTGATGCAATCCACTACATAAGTTTTCTGCAGGAGCGCATCTCCTTTGTATTTTTCGTTGGTCAGGATGGAACGAATGGTTGTGACCGTCCAGGTGGGCTTGCCCATTGGCGAAGGGATGCCGCGGGCTTCCAGAAGCTGTTTGATTTCTGCGCGACTGTCTCCGGCGAGGTATCGCTGGAATATGAGACGAACCGTTTTGGCTTGCTCCGGATCAATTTCCGGCTTTCCGTCCGGCCCTCTTCGATATCCAAGGAAAGATCTGTAGCTCATCGTTACGTTTCCGTTTTTAGCTGCAATCTGTTTTCCGATTCGGACATTGCCGCTAAGTGATTCGGATTCTGACTGTGCGAAGATCCCATGCATACTAATATAGATCTCGCTGGTCATGTGCATGGTGTTGAGGCCTTCTTTTTCAAAGACAACCGGGATTCCGAGCCCCTTGAGTTCTCTGACGTAATTCAGACAGTCGACCGTATTTCTGGCAAAGCGGGAAACTGACTTCGTCAGGATCATATCAATCTTTCCTTTTCGGCAGAACCTGATCATTCGCATGAATTCTTTTCGTTTGCCTGCCTGGGTACCCGAAATGCCTTCGTCAGCAAATATACCGGCAAGCGTCCACTCGGGATTTCGCATAATTTTGTCGGTGTAATAGCTGCGCTGGGCCTCAAAACTCATCTCTTGCTCGTCAGAGTCCGTGGAAACACGGCAGTAGGCAGCAACGCGGAGCTGCTTATGCGATACCTGCTGTTGTTCCTGAGAAACTGTCGGCGGGATTGTTCGGACAGTTTTCTCTAATGCTGTCTGATTCATCATCGCACTCCTTCCTGAGAACTTGGCCGTTGATTAGAGTCAGCTCTATGGCATCACTGCTGATCAAGGTGATTTGTTTGACTGTCTCCATGACAGTCTTTCGTATATTACAAGAGGACAGTCTGGCCGGAGCCAAATCTGTCCTCAGTTTATCCGTAATCTCAAGCCCGGCCGTCAGCAACCGGTATTTTTCTGCTGCAACATCAAGAATCATCCCACGCAGGGCTTGCGTATCTGCATCTGGCGATTCCAATTGACGTTCAATTTCTTTTTCCATGCGGCGGATCTCCATGCTCGTGGTAGATTGCGCTGGCACCTGAATGTCTGCAGTCAGCAACAGGGCGAGAATCATTTCATTCAGCCTTTTGTCTGTAATCAGATACTCATGCCTGCAACCCGGATTTGTGCAAACATGCTTTTGATAATACGTGCTGGTTTTCACATTGAGGCGTTTTGCCGACTCGCCACACCTTCCGCACACAATCGGGACGACAGCCGCTGTGATCACTTCGTCCTTATTGTATGCTCTTTGCGTATTCTGGATTGTCCTGTTGGCGACAGCTTCTTGAAAACGCTCCTCTGTGATAATAGGAGGAATATCGGCTGTTCCAACATAACGGCGATCTTCCAGCATACGCCCGATTCGGTTCTTGTTCCAGGCATACTGCCCTGCAAGGTATTCTACTTGCCGATCTTTTAAGCCGTCAGCTATGGTTTTCAAGGACTTGCCATTGGCATAGTCCTCAAAGATTTGGCGAACGACTGCAGCCTCGCAGGGCTTCAAAACTGCTTTTCCATCAATGATTTCATAGCCAAAGGGAATGGTGCGGTTTTTCATAATCTTTTATATCTCCGTTTTGTTTCTGGCATGTGCTCCGGAAGCATAATGCCGCCTGGCAGGTAAATCCGCAGTGCAGTGTTAGACTCCACGACAACCCTTTCAACGAGTTCTCGCAGGAAGGATTCATCGAAATCTTCCAGCTCATGATCTTGATCTTCCAGCAGATCTGACAGCTCTCTCATTTTTGCAATGCTCTCATCGTATTCCTCTGCCCGTAGGATAGCGTAGCGATCTGATCGGAGCTTTGAGAGCTTATCGGACAGGATGCGGTTTTGCTCGGCAAAGTCGCAAGCGTCCAGAATTCCTTGCGTTTGTAGCTGCGTGAGCGTATGGATTTGCGTTGAGACGGACGAGATCTGAGAATTGATCTGAAGCAGCCATGCCTGCTCACCATTTGATTTTGTATGAAGCTGCTCCAAAGCTTGGATGGCCGGGGCAAGAATAACTTGATAATGCAGGATCAGCGTATTTGCCGCCCTGAGAAGCGCTGCTTTCACGTCTGCTTCCACCACGCGCAGCGGTGGACATTTTGAACCTGCGTTGTTTCGGCTTGCGCACCGCCAGAACACCTCGTTGGCAGATTGGATTCGACAGAATGCACAACCGCAGTGTGGGCAGCGAAGCAGGCCTGTCAGAGGATGCGAGTGATAACACCACTCCTTTGTATTTTTTGCAATCAACTGCTGAACCTTGTTGAAGGTATCTCTGGAAATGATTGGCTCGTGGCTGTTCTCCACGTAATACTGTGTGCGCTGCCCGAAGTTCCGCTTCCTTGTGCTTGGGAAGGATGATGTAGTGTATTGCTTTTGGAGCAGGGCGTCCCCAATGTATTTTTCATTTTTCAGTAGATAGTCCACTGTGCAGTGTCGCCACTTTTTCCCTTTTGATGGATTGGGAACGCCAATGTCATTCAAGTATCGGGCTATCGTTTCGCGCCCGATCCCTGACAGGAACATCTCAAATACATTTCGGATGATCTCTGCATCATGGGGATTTACTACCAGCTTCCCGTTGATGAGATCGTATCCGAGGGGTGGCCTGCAGCATGTGAAGGTACCGTTTTTCATGCGCTTTTCGTAGGACCACTTCATGTTTCCAGAGATAGAAACTGATTCATCCTGCGCCTGGGTACTTATCATGCCGAGGATTACTTCGCTGGACATTTTGGCGGTGTCAATCTGCTCTTTCTCAAACAGAACGCTGATCCCGAGACCGGAAAGCATTCGCACAGTATCCAGGCAGTCCACCGTATTCCTTGCGAATCGGGAAACTGATTTTGTCAGGATTCTGTCGATTCTTCCGCGCTTGCAGTCAGCAAGCATGCGGTTAAATTCATCGCGCTTTTTTCTGCTGGTGCCGGTAATGCCCTCGTCTGCATAGATATCGGCGAGAGTCCAGAGAGGATTCTCGCCGATCAGCTTCTTGTAATATTCAGTTTGAACGCTAAAGGAATGCATCTGGTCATCCGAGTCACTGGAGACTCTGCAATATGCCGCCACACGCAGGAGCGGGACTTCAGTGCTTTTCTGCTGGGGGAGGATGGTTCGGATGGTGGGCATGCTGTCATCTCCTTTCGCTTTGGTAACCAAACACTACCACAAGAGTTCGAATATATCCAACACTTTTTCCTTGGCAAAACCAACAAAAAACCGGGCGTGGATTTTACTCACAGCAGGAACAAATCCGAGCCCGTATGCCTGGCGGCAACTTCGCAGATGCCGCGGTATTCCTTTTCTGTAATCGCCCCACTGTCGCGGAGCAGTTGGAGCAGCCCTATCTCAACGGCGAAGCAACCCAGGGCAGCAGAATCCAGTTCCATGATTTCGAGTCTCCTTCTTCGATTTCGCGCTCGCAGATCACCATGTATCTGCGGGTGTTGGGGGACGTGCAGGTAAAAACGGTCAGAAGATCCCGCCCCTCCTGCACCATAATCTCGTCTACGGTGTCCGGCAGGACGATCTTCGTTTCGATCACATGATAAGTCAGCGTTTCCCAGGGGTTCGTCAGTCGGACCTCATCCCCGACCTGGAGATTTTCCAACCCCTTGAACTGTATGGCGCCGGACCATGTCCGATGGCCGGCTATCACGCAGTTAGTGCTTTTCCCGCCTATAGGCATGGAAGTCTGACCAAGAATGGCGCCGCCCTTGTTCATGTTGGCGCTGTTTGCGCCGAGGTAGAGCGGGGCTTCAATCTCGGCTGCGGAAATGGTAATATACCCGAAAGCGTCCTGCTCCCAGCCGTAGTCGGAAACCTTGATCGACGGCCTGCGCAGGCTGTCGGCAGAGTAGCTTGTGCGCTGCGTTCCGGGGAGCTGCTCGTTGAAGGCGACACACGCCTCCCACAGCTCCGGAAAGATTCGCTCGGCTCTTTCTGCTTCTGTCGGGGCAGCGCTCTCGGACGGCTCGTCTGTGGGCGCGACAGGGATCGATTCTGCTGTCGGAGCTGTGGCAGTGGCGCGGTACTCCTCAAAGGCTGCGATCTCATGCCGTTCCTGCTCGCGAACGGCGGCTGTCTTGAAAGTCGGATACAGCAGGACGCCGAGCCCGGCCAGCAGCAGGATTACAGCCAGCTCAATCAGAATTCTATTTCTCATGCTGTTTTCTCCGTTTCTTGCGTGCAAATGCAATGACTACACCGATGAGAACCGCGCCGAGGGCAGAGCCGCCGCCGATGGCAAGGCCGCTGTAGTACTGCTCTTTCCAGGTGGATTTCACAGGAACATCGTTTTCCTCTGCCTCCTGCTCGATTTCTTCTGCTTCCACAAAGGGAATGCGGACACCGCGCACAAGGAGGCGGTGGGAATTGACGCCGTAGGGATAACAGGTTACGAGCGTACAAAGATCCTGTCCCGGAATCGGCACCAGCAGCTCCGTTTCGTGCGGCAGGACCTGGTTGATATCCGTGATCCGGTAGGCAAGGACCTGGTCCAGAATATGAAGGTAGAACACATCCCCTGTGTGGAGCTGATCCAGATCGGAAAAGAGTCTCTTTCCTGCGACACCGGAATGCCCGGTCAACACGCTGTGGCAGCCTTCGCCGCCAATCGGCAGGGACGATCCGGTCAGATGGCCGACGCCTTTCTGAAGGACGCTTTCTCCGGTTCCGTGATAGATCGGCAGGTTGATACTCAGCTTTGGAATCTCGCAGTATCCCATGATCCCGCTGCCGGTCAGGTTCAGCAGGCTTTCGTAGTCTTCCGAAGCCGCCTGCACGGATTCCTTATTGTAGCGCAGTGGTGACAGATTGTCGTTGTATACCTGGGCTGCATTCCATGCTTCTTCAATGACGGCTTGATCCAGCTCCCTGACCTCCTCAATGTAGTCCGTTCGCACGCTGGAAGCATACTTGTCATTGACATAGTTGGAGATCAGCGGATAGACGGTGATGCCTGCCGCTGCCAGGAACAGCAGCACAGCAAGAATGATCAGGATTGCTTTTTTCAAATCTCATCCCTCATTTCTTTCTCTGCGGTCAGAAATTGCAGAGGTACGAGCTGGGGCAGGTTTCACATGTGCCGTCCCACACACATCTCTGCGGGGTGACGGTAGAATGGCGATAGTCATCCTCCTGGCCCAAAGAGACGAAGGCGCCAATATCCTCATACGGCTCATGCCGGATTTGCCGTGCAATTTGTCTGTTGTACGGGGAGCGCCCCGTTCTCAGTCTGCCCTTCATAATGAATTGATCGCCTCCTCCATCATCACGAGTGCACAGGAGGCGTTGCGGTCAAGATCGGCGGCGGTCAGCATTGCGCAGGCCGTCTTTTGGATACACCAGCCAAGGGTCATCAGCCAGCGGGCTGTGCATTCGATATCTTCCGGGCAGCTTGCGTAGTAATATCCGTCTACGTCCCTGCAGATCGGATGCCCCTCATGCCGGAGTTTGTGAACCAGGCGCTGCACCTGCCTTGGCTCCAAATCGAGAAGCGCAGCCAGCCGGTCACATCGGATTGCCGCAGACCGATCGTTATGAAAATCCCGCAGCAGGACGAGCATAAGGTCACATTTCGTCATGTTGTTCAGCATCGTATAATCCCTCATTATTCTTTGATGGTTTTGAGAAGTGTATGGCAGGGGTGCGCGGGCACCCCTGCCAATTTGGGTTTCAGGCGTGGAGTTTACTTCTGGCTCGTGGTCTTTTTCTTGCTCTTGAGCACGAGCACGATGACGCAGGCGGCAGCGGCCATCATCAGGATGCCGTAAACGCTGTAGCGCCAGACCCCGTCATCGCCGGTCTTGGGCAGCTCGGGGCCGCGGGTGTTCACTACGGTCAGAGGCAGGATCGCATTGGTGCTTTCTCCGTCGGGTTTCATGGTCACGGCGTCTCCGTCCACAGTAGCGGAGGCGGTCAGCAGAACGTGGGCAAGCTCCTTGTAACCTTCGAAGGTGTGGTAGCGGGGATCATTTTGCACGAGGCCCAGCACGTCGCTGCCGTAGATACTGCAGGGACGGGACTCGTCTTCAGTAGCGGTGATGGTAATGGTAATGCCGTCCTTGAGCAGAGTGTAGCCGTTGTCAGTCTGGATCTCGGTGATCACATAGGTGTCATCTTCCAGACCGTAGATCAGAAGCTGCCCGTCGCTGTTGGGAGAGAAGACGGTAGCAGCATCCTCGTTAGTTTCCAGGGTGCCGGTCTGGTAGTTCCTGACGTAATAGACGCCGGGTTCCGCTTCATCCGCAATCACCCAATACTTGTCCGTACTGTTATACAGTTTGAAGTGCACCTTCGTGGCGTCACCGCGTCCGTCGCTGAACTGCTTTGTCAGATCGAGGATGTAGGTGTACACGTGGCAATCATCAACTAAGGTGTCGTAGTAGGACATGTTGGAACGCTGCCAGGTCAGAACGACG
>JAFSLL010000039.1 GCA_017448455.1 Oscillospiraceae bacterium
CAGTATATTCCACGCCCATAGCGTTGCCACCCGTAGGGGCTGCCGCCATAGCAGAGAGGATACCTGTTATGATGCCCGGGTCAACGTTCTTGTCGAGGAATCTTCGGCAGGAACGGCGGTTCGTCACAAGCCGTTCCATATATTCTCCCATTTCTTTGGGAGCCGGCGGTAAGGAATCCTCCGGTTTCTTTCCGAAAATGGAGATCGCTCCGGCCGGACATACCGCAAGGCAGTGCTGGCACCGCCAGCAGCCACGCCAGCCAAAACGCTCAAACTCCTTCATCTTAGGATATCCGTCCGAACCAAACTCGATCACCATACCGGAGCAGGTGTTGATGCACTTCCCACATTTGATGCACTTGGTTTTATCAATCTGAAACTGTGTTTTCTGTTCTGCTCCCATGGTGTAACCTCTCAGACTCTTACAATAATCTTTCCATTGACCTTGCCTTCGTCCTGCGCGATAACAGCATCTCGGATTTCATCAAAGCCAAACACTTTTCCGCTGACAGGGACGAGCTTCTTCTCATTCAGGAAGGCAAAGATTTCATCAATGACCTGCTGCGTCGGGTAGTTGGAGAAAAAGCCGGTGAGATAGACGCCGTTGGGGATGTCCTTGATAGGATCAAAACCGTTCAAGGCATAGATGCCGCCTAAAAGCCCCGTCTGGCAGACGATCCCGCCCTTTTCCACGGCGGTCAGTGTATCCTTCAGATTGCGGGGGCCGATCAGGTCAAGAGCCTTGGTGACACCGCGTACCTTTCCCGTCAGCTTGCCATCATCAATGACTGCCTCGTCCGCTTCTGTAATCAGCGGCAGCTTATCCTCTCTATGGGTAGTGGCGATCACTTTACAGCCCAATGCCTTGGCGATCTGTAAGGAAGCATACCCAAGCGCACAGGTCGCGCCACGGATCAGAAGCGTATCCTTTGCTGTCAAGTGCAGGCATTCAAACAGACTGCCCCAAGCCGTAAAATACGTTTCCGGAACGGCTCCAAGCGCTTCCCATGACAGCTCGCTGTTGATCGGGAAAACGATCCGTCGGGGTAAAAGCGCGTATTCGGCGTAACTGCCGTTGAAGCTGCGTCCCATGCCGCCCATCAGCGCCACGATCTTTTGCCCGACAGCAAGTCCGCTGTCGGAGGGATCGACAATCTCTCCCACGCACTCAATGCCGGGAATGATCGGCTTTTGGATATAGTCCGCACGGATCTCATTGAGCCGCAGCAGCTTCTCAGAATGATTCAGCCCAAAGGCTTTCACCTTTACCAGCACCCATCCGGGGCGGACGTCAGGAATCAAAACATCAGAGAGAACAATATCTTTTCCTTCCGTGATCTTGTTAAGCACTACGGCTTTCATTTTCTTGTACCTCCGTTTTTGGTATCAGCAGGCCGTTTTCCTCACTGGCCCAGCATTGTGGATCGTCTCCGTAGAAATCGCCGGTGTAGCCTTTTGCCACAGCGGGACAACCACGGCAGAACTGACGGAGCTTGCATCTGGAACACTTGGAGAATTCATCGTAGTTTCGGTATGCCTCCATGTTGGTGATCCACACGTCGGCGAGGCGATCCTCAAAGATGTTGCCGACTTTGCTCTCCGCCACCCTGCGGCAGGCGTAGATATCGCCGGTGGGCAGGATGGTGATGTGACAGTTGCCGCAGTTGCAGCCGCCGTAGATCATGCCATCACAGGCGTAAGCAGGGATTTTGAATGTACCTGTCTCATATTCGTACAAAGTCCAAAGGTGATCTTTCTTGTTGAAGTAGGTATCACAGCCTTCTGCTTCATATTCCTTGAACTTTTTATCGCACATGGCAAGAAGGCTCCGGTACTCCTGCGGTGTCATTGAAGTATCGAGTTCGCCGCCTGACGGTACATAGCGCGAAAAGGCGAAGATGTTCGCACCCGCTTTTACCACGGCGTCGATGATACCGGGTACTTCCATATAGTTTTGCTTAGAAACCGTGGTCATGATGACGCTGCGGATTCCCGCGCGGTTGATACAAGCGATCTTCTCCAAGGTACATTCGAAGCTGCCGGGCTTACGGAACCAGTCGTGCGTTTCTCGCAGACCGTCCAGCGAGAGCTGGTACTTCTGGCAGCCGTAGTATTTCAGCTCCCGGCATACCTGATCGTTCAAATGAAATGGATTGCCCATAATTGTAAAAGGCACGTCATGCTCATGAAACAGCTCCAACAGCCGCCAGAAATCCGGGTGCAGGATTGGATCTCCGCCGGTCAGATAAAAGTAGGGCAACCGTCCGTACACCTCGCAGAAATCGAGGCAGTTATAGAACGTGTCCTGCATCTGTTCCCAGGTCATGGAATCCAGCTTGCGGCAGGGATCACCGGAGAAGATATAGCAGTGCTTGCAGCGCTGATCACATTCATCCGTGATATGCCATTGGAAGGAAAAGTACTGTTTCATCGTTGTCACCTTACTGTTTCTTGTTTCTATCATAAATCGGTAAGACCGAGTAATAAGCGAGGTTCCCGGCAAGAATCTTCCCACCGGGAACGGTTTTGGGTGGGAAGAAGCGATTACTTGTCGCCAGCGCCACAGGCAGAGCCGCAGGCAGCGGGCTTTTCTTCCGGCTTGTCAGCAGCGCCACAAGCGGCAGGAGCTTCAGCAGCACCGCAGGCAGCAGGGGCCTCAGCGGGCTTCTCGGCAGCGCCACAGGCTGCAGGAGCCTCAGCAG
The DNA here is from genome assembly GCA_017448455.1 of Oscillospiraceae bacterium. Taxonomy (GTDB): domain Bacteria; phylum Bacillota; class Clostridia; order Oscillospirales; family Oscillospiraceae; genus Limivicinus. Next base: position 2,703 of record JAFSLL010000039.1, read on the forward strand.
GCTTGTCGGCCGCACCACAGGCAGCAGGAGCTTCGGCAGCGCCGCAAGCAGCGGGAGTCTCAGCGGGCTTCTCGGCAGCGCCACAAGCAGCAGCGGGAGCCTTATTCTCTTCGTCCTTCTTGCCCCATCCGAACAGGTTTTTCAGTGCCATATGTATGTCCTCCTTGGTTATAGTCAGAGGGCGTTTTGCTCTCTGCACTATCTATTATACGGACGCAGATAGTTCGCACAAGTAGGCACTTTTTTATAACTATGGTCACCTTTTAGTAACTATTGCGTAGTTGCAGGGGCTTTCAGGTCAAAAAACAGATTGTATCTTTTTTATGAATGGAGCTAACCCCATTGATTTTTGATGTATGTTGCAGTATAATATGATTGCTACATTCAAATTGAAAGTAATGAGGTGCTCTTATGAAGACAAAAGACGAACTGCCGGATTGCCCGGTAGCAACGACAGTTTCCTTGATCGGCAACAAGTGGAAGCTGCTTATTATACGTAATCTTCTTGTTCGTCCGTGGCGGTTCAATGAACTGCATAAGAACCTTGAGGGGATCAGCCAGAAGGTATTGACTGATTCACTGCGGCAGATGGAATCAGATGGAATCATTACGAGAACGGATTTTCCGGAAGTTCCACCCCGCGTGGAGTATTCACTCTCTGATCTCGGAGAAAGTATGAGACCGATTCTCATGTCCATGCAGGAATGGGGAAATAACTATAAGGCCTCCTTGACCGAATAACTGAATAAGCGTAGATATCATATATGGAAGAAGTTTCAACCATTTACTCCGAATGCCAAATGTTTTTTGGATCGAGTCAAGGCTTCTTTCTAAAAGCGAAACGCCAGCGACTTCCGGTCGCTGGCGTTTGTAGTTGTACGCCCGGCATGGGCAATAGCTTGGTGGTGAAATCCACTACACGCTTGGTAGTAGGAAGTGTTAGCCGAACGGTAAGGGTGTCCGCCGTGAGACGGAATCTGAAGGAAGCCGCAGGCAAAGTTCCGAGCCGACGAACAGAAATCGCATATAAGGCGGGGCAGAGCGGACGAGGCTGCAACACAAG
>JAFSLL010000040.1 GCA_017448455.1 Oscillospiraceae bacterium
ACTTCACGAACTCCAGGCTCTGCTGCTCAATATTAGAAAAGCTCGACTTCTCAAGATCCCCGACCATGTGAGGGGGGACTCTGAAAATTCGAGCTATCTCATTGATTTGAAATTTTCTGGTTTCGAGGAATTGCGCCTGCTCCGGGGAGATGGAGATCGGCGTATACTTCATGCCTTCCTCAAGGACGGCGATTTTGCCGGAATTGGAGCTCCCTCCAAACTGGCTCTGCCATGCTTCGCGCACCCTGGCCGGATCCTTGATCGTTCCGGGATGCTCAAGCACTCCGCTTGGCGCTGCGCCGTTAGCAAAGAACTTAGCACCATACTCCTCGGTTGCCATTGCAAGGCCGATGGCGTTCTTCGCCATTGCGATGGGCGAGTAGCCCACCAGGCCATCAAAGCCGAGGCCCGGAATATGCAGCACGTCGGCCGGCCGAAGGATCACGGTGTTTCCCTTCATCGTCGGAGCTTCATCCGTCGAGCGGATATAGCTGTAATAAAGCTGCCCCTTATCGTCCCGGTCCACCGTCATCTTGTTCGGCATCAGCGGGTAAAGCGCTACCACTTCGCCTTTGCCGTTTCGGATCACCTGCGCATAGGCATTGCCCCAGAGCAGCAGGTGCGTCATGAGCGTTTCCCTGAAGACAAATGAACTCATCTCCGGGTTCGGCTCGTCGTGAAGCAGCATGTATAGCGGATGGTCGAGTGCTTTTTCCTTGCCGCCATCATCCTTGTACCGGTAGAGCTGCAAGGGGAGTCCTGCGATTGCCTCCGAAAGGATACGGACGCATGCGTAGACCGCTGTCATCTGCATAGCGCTTCGCTCAGTTACGACCTTTCCTGCGGTAGATCCGCCAAGATAAAAGGCGTAGCTTGAGCCAGCTGTTCTGTCTGTGGGCTTATCGCGTGAGCGGAACAGCCCTGAAAAGAATCCCATATCGTCTTCCTCCTGAAAATGGACATAAGAAAAGCGCCTATCATTTCTGACAGACGCTTTAAGAAAGAGGTCCTATGTGTTACTACACACTTACATCGGTTTATTATTTGTCTTGTTCATTGAAGCCTTTCAGGCATTCTTCGCAAATATAGCGGTCGCGATAGCTTATAAGGTTATCCTCGCTTTTGCAGACGAGGCATGAGGGTTTGAGCTGCCTGATTAAGATTCCGTCTTTCATGGGAATCAGCTCAACATCGGTTCCTTCGCCATCTATACCATATGCAGTTCGCATGTGCCTTGGAATAACGACTCTGCCGATCTGGTCCATCTTACGTTCTACACTTTCCATATCTCTACCTCCTTCAGGGGTTTCCCTATTTTTTCCCTGCAAGTATATGGTAGCATGGCGGGAGTAGAGCGTCAAGCACTTTTTTCCTGTTTTTTCCCTATTTTTGTGAAGCTCTGCAGGCGTTATGCGAAATGAATAATCGTTATGCGAAATGCATCGCTATATGAAAAGAAGGCCCCTTGTGTCGTAGACGCTTTCGCTTGTATCATTGCCGCAGCGGATTGCCCGGTCAAGCGCCATTATCATTGCAATGGCACCGTCGATCTTCTCTGTGGACTTGGACTTATCCGCCTTGATGTTTCCGGCAGGATCCGTCCTCACGCAAATGTTATCCATGTTCCACCGAAGGACCGGATGCCCGTTGTGGGCGATGTTCTTCTGAAGCGTAAGCGTCATGAGCTCTTTGGTGGGCGGCGACATACTTGCAAAGCCCTGGCCCATAGGAACCACGGTGAATCCGACACCTTCGAGGTCCTGGGATATCTGCGTCGCTCCCCAACGGTCATAGGCGATCTCGCGGATGTTGAAACGCTCGCCCAGGCGCTCGATGAACTTCTCGATGAAGCCATAATGGATGACGTTGCCTTCTGTGGTTTTGATATAGCCTTGTCTCTCCCAGAGGTCATATGGAACATGATCACGCCTAACGCGCAGCTCAAGTGTCTCCTCCGGTACCCAGAAATACGGAAGCACGTAGTACGGCTCGTCCTCGTTTTCCGGCGGGAATACCAGACAGAAAGATGTAAGGTCCGTTGTGGATGAGAGATCGAGTCCGCCGTAGCACACCCGGCCTTCGAGGCTGTCTTCATCAAAGTCCTCTTTGCAAGCGTCCCACTTATCCATCGGCATCCAGCGCACGGCCTGCTTCACCCATTGATTAAGGCGAAGCTGTCGGAAGGCATTCTCTTCTGCCGGGTTCTGCTTTGCCTGTTCGCAGGCGAGCTCTACTTTCTCCATGCCGATGGTGATGCCAAGGGAGGGGTTAGCTTTCTGCCATACCTTCGGATCCGTCCAGTCATCTTCTTCATCCGCTCCGAATATGACCGGGTAGAAAGACGGATCGAACTTCCGGCCCTCGATGATGTCTTTCGCTTTCTGATGCTGCTCATAGCAGATCGAGTTGGTGTCCGTTCCGGCGGTAGTGATGAGAAAGTACAGAGGCTGGTTTCTCGCATCGCCGGATCCCTTCGTCATTACATCAAAGAGCTTTCTATTCGGCTGGGTATGCAGCTCGTCAAAGATGACGCCGTGTATATTAAACCCGTGCTTGTTTGCAACGTCGGCAGAAAGCGCTTTGTACTTACTGCCGGTCGGGTTGTATTCCATTTCCTTTTGTGACTGCCGTATGGTCATCTTGCGCATAAGCAGCGGGCTTCTTTTGACCATTTCAAGCGCCACATCAAATACGATCTTTGCCTGGTCTCTATCGGCTGCGCATCCGTAGACCTGAGCACCAGGCTCAAAGTCAGCGCAAAGCAGATACAGCGCAACGGCCGCCGCAAGCTCGGACTTGCCGTTCTTTTTCGGAATCTCGATGTAGGCAGTATTGAACTGCCGGTAGCCGTTGGGCTTTAAGATCCCGAAGACATCGCGAATGATCTGTTCCTGCCAGTCGATAAGCTCAAAAGGCTCGCCGTCCCACTGGCCCTGGGTGTGGCAGCAGAACTTTTCGATAAAGCAGACCGCATGATCGGCGGCGTCTTTGTCATAGTAGCTGCCTTCTGCCATGAAGCGTGTAGGCTTATAGTTTTTGAGTTTCTTTACCATGAGCCTTCCTCCAAGGCATAAATAAAGGACAGGCGCTCTGCCTGCCCTTTTTGTTACTTGTTTTCTTTTTCCTCTATGGACTGTACGAGGTGATCGAGGTAGTCTGATCTGTCCAACTCACGGAGGTATGCTTCTCTCCGCTTCTTTCTGACGCACCCATTGAGGCATTTACGTCCTTTCCAAAAACTGCTCCGGCAGCTGGGGAGATCGTCACATTGTCTGCACGTCAGCGGGATGAAGCACCAGTATAGGTCCTTCAATAGCCAGAATCGGGAATAGCGCATAAATATCGCCTCCGGAAAAATTTTGTGTTACCTTTTTTCGTTTTCTGACATATACATGGTGAGGGGACAAACTGAAGAGCTTCCCCTGCCGAGGAGTGCCTCGCTATACAAAGTCCTATCGTTTCCCGGCACCGCCATGTTGCACTGGACCGGGATGAACGAAGGCCGCCGGGGACGGGCCTGCACAAAGGCCTATCCTCGGCGTTTTTATGCAGTAAGTGCGCGTCTCAATTGGTTTTGCGGTGTGGGTATTATATCATATCTTCTCTGGAGCGCAACGGCCATGAAAAGTTAAAGACCGAATCAGTAAGATCGGTCTTCGTTGCGTTTATATTCTGTATGTGTTCTTTACTGCTGCATCGCCCAGGCCATCGCGCGTCCGTCGTC
>JAFSLL010000041.1 GCA_017448455.1 Oscillospiraceae bacterium
AGCCCGCAAGGTTCAGCACTGTGCCGCAGGCCTTTATCTTTACGATGCGGTTATCCAGAAGTTCGATCTTCATCTCCGAAAGCTCCCCGCAGAAAGCCTCATAGCCTGCGCGCAGAGACTCATCCTTCGCATCCTTCCAGCGTTCTTCGTGATTGCCTCTCACCGCATACACCGGAAAACGTTTCGCGAGTTCCCGGTAAAAGGACAGCGCGTTGTCCCAGGCCGGCTTTCTGGGGAACCTCGGGCAGTTGATCATATCGCCCGCGCAGAGCACAAGCTCAGGCCGTGCCTCATCAAGCCTTCTCAGCACTTCATCAAACGCGCAGTTATGCAGGTCGGCCAGCAGCGTCATACGAAAACGATCCCCTGGCTGAAAGCCGGGTACCGGGATCTCGTAAATGGTCTCTTCGTAGGGGTATCGCATAAAGCCTCCTGCGTAATATTTCCGCATTATTTTACCCTATGCGCCGGGAAAAAGCAAGCCATGTTTTTGTTAGCACTCTTTTCTGCTGAGTGCTATTTTCGGCTTGACATCCTGTCTTACCGTGCTATAATCTGTCTCGGAATGCGGAAAGCAGATCCGTTCCCGAGCAATTTACAGAGAAAGAAGGACTCTTTATGAATACCGAACACGGCAATCTGACCATGAACTCGGAAAATATGTTTCCGATCATTAAAAAATGGCTCTATTCCGACCATGATATCTTCTTCCGGGAGATGATCTCCAACGGCTGCGACGCCATCACCAAGCTGAAAAAGCTGGAACTGATGGGAGAGACCAGCCTTGATCCGGAGCAGGAACTGCACATCGACGTGGTGGCCGACAGCAGCAATAAGATCTTAAGCTTCAGCGACAACGGTCTCGGCATGACCGCGGAGGAAGTCAAAAAATACATCAACGATATCGCCTTTTCCGGCGCTTCAGACTTCCTGAACACCTATAAAGACAAGGCCAATGAGGACCAGATCATCGGCCACTTCGGCCTGGGCTTCTACTCCGCCTTCATGGTGGCGGACAAGGTGACCATCGATACCCTCTCCTGGCAGGACGGCGCGGAGCCGGTCCACTGGGAATCCGAGGGCGGCGTGAGCTTCTCGCTTGAGGCCGGAGACCGCACGCAGCGCGGCACCACGGTGACCCTGTATCTGTCGGATGATTCCACGGAATTCTGCAACGAATGGCGCGCCCGCGAGGTGCTGCAGAAATACTGCGCCTTCATGCCCTATCCGATCTATCTGACGAATCCGGACAAGAAGCCGGAGGAGCCGAAGACCGTCAGGAACGAGGACGGCAGCGAGACGGTCCAGGAGCCGGAAGCCCCTAAGCCATTAAATGACACCGAGCCGCTCTGGCAGAAGACCCCTTCCGCCTGCACGGACGAGGAATATAAAGCATTCTACCGCAAGGTCTTCAATGACTGGAAGGAACCGCTCTTCTGGATCCATCTGAACATGGATTACCCCTTCAACCTCAAGGGCATCCTGTATTTCCCGAAGATCAACATTGAGTATGAGTCCATTGAGGGCAAAATCAAGCTCTACAACAACCAGGTCTTCATCGCGGACAATATCAAGGAAGTCATTCCGGAATTCCTGATGCTCTTAAAGGGCGTGATCGACTGCCCGGATCTGCCGCTGAACGTCTCCCGGAGCGCGCTGCAGAACGACGGGTTTGTGCAGAAGATTTCGGAGTATATCACCAAGAAGGTGGCGGACAAGCTGTCCGGCATGTGCAAGACCGACCGCGAAAACTATGAGAAGTACTGGGACGATATCAGCCCGTTCATCAAGTACGGATGCCTGCGCGACGAGAAGTTCTGCCAGAAGATGACGGATTATATTCTGTTCCGCGATCTTGACGGAAAGTATCACGCGACGCCGGAGGCACTGGAGGTCAACTGCGTGGATCCGGATGCGGAGAAGCCGGAAGGTGAGAAACCGGAAGGTGAGAAGGCCGTGGACGAGAACGGCGCGCCGGTCGAGGCGGAGGTCGTGGACGATCAGGAGAAAGCCGCGGAAGAGACGCCGGAGGAAGAGCAGGAGAAGGATCACACCATCTACTATGTGACCGATGAACAGCAGCAGAGCCAGTACATCAACATGTTCCGCCAGGCGAAGATGCAGGCCTTTGTGCTGAATCAGAACATCGATCAGCCGTTCATCTCCCAGCTGGAGGCGAAGAACGAGGGACTGCATTTTGCGAGAATCGACGCGGATGTGACCGAGGCGCTGAAGAGCCGCACCGGCAAGAAGGCCGCCGAGGAGCTGAAGAAGCAGGAAGAGAGTCTTTCCGAATCCGTGAAGAAGACACTGAAGGACGAGCAGATCACGGTCAGCCTGCAGAAGCTGAAGGACAAGAAGATCGCGGCACTGCTGACGGTCAATGAACAGAGCCGCCGCATGGCCGACATGATGAAGATGTACGCGGCGAACGGCATGGATCTCGGCGCGTTCGGCAAAGAGGGCAGGACCCTTGTGCTCAACGCGAACCATCCGCTGGTGAAATACCTGCTTGAGCATCAGGAAGAGGAAAAGGCAGGCCTTGTCCTGGAACAGCTCTATGACCTGGCCAAGCTTCAGAACGCACCGCTCGAAGCCGACGAGATGACCCGTTTCGTCGAACGGAGCAACAAAGTGCTGCTGATGATGACGGAAGAAGCATAAGGCATACCCTATGCACAGGTCTGAAAGACCCTTTTCGTACGCTACATTTAGTAGAAATACTTCTACAGAATATCAATCCATGGTATAATACCCTCTGTATGGGCTTTTAAATTCCCGCAGGGGGTATTTTTTATGGAAAAGTATAATATGAACGGCGAACAGTTTCACTCGATCGATGAGCCGCTCTCTCTTTCTGAAAAGGAGATCCGCATAGAAATCGCACCCGGGCAGACCCGGGAGGGCTCCTTCACCATCAGCGGCGCGCCGGGTCAGATCATAGAGGGAAAGGTCACCTCCTCCAGACTGTGCATGTCTGTCGTCAGCGAGCGGTTTACGGGGACACAGGATGTGGTCCTGTACCGGGTTGACGCCTCCTCTTTTGAAGTGGGCGACCAGATCGAGGGGTGCTTCCGGATCCTCTCCAATCAGGGAGAATACCGGCTGCCGTATACCATTTCGGTTATTCCGCCGGAAATCAGCTCTTCGCTGGGTGCCTGCCGGAATCTGTATCATTTCACCAATCTCGCCAAGAGCTCCTGGCCGGAGGCTGTGCGGGTCTTTTACCACCGCGATTTCATCCGGATCTTCCCCGAGACGGAGAAGAAGCAGGAGACCCTCTACCGCGGTCTGTGCAATCAGCGCGGACATGAGCAGAATGTAGAAGAATTTCTGATTGCCTCCGGACAGAAGCAGGCAGTCGAGTTCCTGCCGG
>JAFSLL010000042.1 GCA_017448455.1 Oscillospiraceae bacterium
GCTGCTCCTGGTCTACCACAAGCAGGCGAATGCCGTAGCGATATGCCAGGAGACGGATTATTGCTATTTTTTCTCAGATCGCTGATATTGAAAAGCAGAACAGTTCCCATCCTGCACCTCCGCTGCAAGTTCTTTCATTGCGTTCACTAAAGCACTGTTATTGCCGATCCGGCAGGTGGTTCCGACAGTTTCCATCGCAGCCTTGCTTTTGTACGGAAGCTTTCAAAACCTCAGGCAGACAGCTTATCAGATCGGAAGGGGTTACGGAGTACTCCCCGAGTCTTTCTGCTGCGAGATCTCCGGCAGCGCCGTGGATGTACACTCCGCACTGCGCTGCGTAAAACGGATCGATCCCCTGAGCAAGCAAAGCGCAGATCACGCCGCACAGGACATCGCCGGAACCGCCTTTGGCCAGAGCCGGCCCGCCGGTCAGGTTGACCGAGGCCTCTCCATCCCTGCAGACAAGTGTTCCGTATCCTTTCAAAACGAGGACGGCATTCCTGAATTCTTTTGAAAATGCAAGTGCACCCTGCAGCCGCCCCTGCGACAGATCTCCGCCGATTCGTCTGAACTCGCCTTCATGCGGAGTCAGGACCGTCGGCACCTGGCAGGCATTCAGAACATCCATGTTCTTTCCGCAGGCGGTCAGCGCATCCGCATCCAGCACAAGCGGGCATCCGGCGTTTTTGATCACGTTTTCAACGATCTGTCTGGCAGCTTCATTCTGCCCAAGACCCGGACCGACAGCGCAGGCATCCGCCTTTTCGAGTACGGGAAGGATTGCATCAAGAGCTTCTTTCGCTATTCCTCCGTCATCTCCGGACGGCAGCGGCGTAACCACCGCCCCGTCACACTTTACTGCGGCGATCGGATAGATGCTTTCCGGCACCATCAGGTGCGTCAGGCCGGCTCCGCTTCTCTCGCAGGCATTGGCCGCAAGGGCCGGTGCTCCCGAGAAGCCGGTGGATCCGCCAATGATCAGCGCGCGTCCATAGCTGTATTTATGACTGACGAGCCTCCTGCTCGGCAAAACCGGCTTCTCAATCAGCTGGAGTGTGATGTCTTTCCGGCTCATGCTGCAGAAGTCACGCGTTATTTCAAGATATTCTTCCAAACGGATTGATCTCATTTTGGCCCTGATCCTCCTAAATCGCGTGGCCGGTGCAGATGAAACTGCAGATAAGCTGAAAAGGCATTACCGCTGTCTCCGCGTCTCGCAATGCTGCATCCGGACCGGATGCGGGTTCCCTCCGCAGTCAGACTGACCAGGCCCGCTTTGTCCATTCCTATAATAGCAAATCCTGACAGCGGTTTCAACAACTCCCTTGTCTTTGCTGATACTCGTATGTGTCAAGTATTCGTTGGCAGGAATTTACCGCCGAATTTGCGGTAACCATCTTGAATATCAATACTATATGCGCATCCAATTGAGATTACGAAGCGAATCAGCGAGACTTAAAATGGAATCCTGGTTGCATTATGCCCTTTTTCTTTCAGTGTAGCAGCCTTTTTCCTGCGCCTATAGTAAGTTGCAAGGCTCATCCCCAGCTTTTCAGCGATCTGCTGCGGGGAAAGCCCCTCTGCAATCATTTGTTCAACATCCTCTAACGTGTATCCGGAGTCTTCAGCATGACGTCCGGCTCCTCTGGAGGAAATCTCATGGTCAATATGAACGTTCAGCACGCAGGCCAAAAAGTTTTTGCTGTCCTGGTTGCGGCTCGGGCCTACTGAAAGATGGATCCCCAACTCTGCAAGTGCCGTATTTGCCTGATGAAGTTTACCCAGCTCTTCATCTGCATCTTTCCGCTTGATATAGATTCTTGCAGAATAGGACTCTCTTGAATTTGACGATTCTACGCCGTTCCCGGCATTCTTCAGCGCATTCACCACATTTACCTTCCATAATATTCGCATAATTAATTATGAGAATAGCAGGTCTTAAAAGGCGTTTCGTCAAGTCCTTCTGCATTAAGGACACCGGAATCCGGGCTGTCGATTTGTCGAAAGCCGGGGTAGCCTTTCGACAAGCCCGACAGCCTCTGCTGCTACTGCAGAAGCGGTTCTTCCTTTCGGAAAAAAGATTTCATAGAGAAAGAGCGCTCATGGGAGCAAATGAGGAAATCGTACGGAGAATATCGCTGTAGTTTGTCGTGGAGATGTTGTTATGCTCGTAACCGAAGCCCTCTCTTTGCGGCATCTTGGATGCTGAGATTGGTTCTCCGTCATCAATCCAGGTTTCTTCTTGCTCTATGGCTGGCAGTTCTGGCAGTGGGGAGAAAAGATTCTCCAGTCCACTGGTATGATACGCCGCTAAGAGACTTGCCAGATGATTGCCACCGTTGATGCTCCAATTGGCACGCCGGCCTTTCATCCGGTTGCCAATCAGGGTGAAAACATTACTTTCCATACTGCCGAGGCGAGCATGGTGAATGACTCCTGGCACTCTGGTTTCGGGTATGTCGATTCCACGGTCATAATACCCTTTGAGTGCGTCCTTGTTCTCTGTATAGTACCGCTGCAGCACCCTCAGATCTGCGATTTCTTTCTCATCCGTGACAGAGTTAATCTGTGCCTCCAGGCACTCCAGCAGCTCGTCAATTTTATTTTCATACAGGAGCGTCCGGAGCACTTTGGCGAATTCCTGGTCCTTTACGCATTCTTTCAGCTTCTTGTTTCGATGAAACTCATCCAGCACCCAGATACAGTCTTCCGTCTGCTTCTGCTGTGTCCAGGAACCGCCGTCACTGTTGACAACTCGAAGCTCAATCTCGTCTACTGCAAATACGCTGGCGATTAGCCCTTCTTTCTGCTTTCGAAATTTGGAAGCCGGCATGAATCCTGCTATGGCAACTTTGTTGTCCATAATTCTCCGCTTCGTTCCATCCTTGTTGATAACCCATCTGACTCCGTCGTATGCAATTCCAACTTTCATTTCTTTTGCTGGGCCGTTCTCTTTCCTGGATTCCCCCTGCAGTGTGATCCAAACTCCGTCATTCTCTTCGTACAGCAGCTTTGTCTCTATTGTTCCGTTGCCCGCATGAACTGCATTCAATTCTGCATTCCGTTCGGCCTTGGCTTCCTGCTTTTCTCCCATCTCCTGCACAAGATTCCACGCTCCCTGCGCACTGATGCTTTGCCCGGTTTGTTCGCTGATCTGTCGTGCTGTCGCCCGATAAGTGTTTTCACAGATTGAATTTGCTACCAGTTCGCATACACATTTGGATACGTTACCAATCTTTTCGATCTTCAATTCCTCATCTAGGAGGTATATGCTTTTCTTCCGGCCGCTCTCTTCGTCTACTTCGGCCTCATCCTGATACACCCGGCGTTCGCACTCAACCTCGCCCATGAGGGTCTTGATACAGGTCCTGCGCGGGCCTTTGCATCTGTATCTTTCGGCATCCCTCTCTGCCAGTATCTGCAGGTCTCGTATCTCAA
>JAFSLL010000043.1 GCA_017448455.1 Oscillospiraceae bacterium
ATCACGAGGTCTGCGTCGTAGTCCTGCAGCGCCTCAAAAATCTCATCACGCCATGTGCTTTCGTAGTTGATCACCGCGACCTTCAGGTGCGGGTATGGGAACCGCTGCAGATCGTCGAGGGCTTTGAGGCGCTGCTGCTTCGTGCCGAGCATCGTCTTGACCGTGTAGGGGAAGGCGGCGTATTCGTTGAACTCCTTCGGCCAGACCGCGACCACCGAAGTCGGGGCGACGATCAGGACGCGCTTGATCTTGCCCATCTGGTATCCGGCTCCCGCGACCGCGATGGCGGTCAGGGTCTTTCCTAACCGCAGCCCATTTCAAACAAAAATCCAAAACCTTTGTTGACGGCTGACACTCGGCATCACCTCCTTCCAAGTTGAACGCCGCTTTCCTCTGGGTGCGCGATGTGATATGCGACGTGTTCCTGCTGACTGCTAAATACCATCAAATTCTCCGGGCGGTTGTCGTGCTTGTCACCGTTGATGTGATGAACCACTTCACCGGGACGGAGCGGTCTGCCGAGTGTCTGTTCCGCGACGGCCCTGTGTTCGTGCTTGCCGTGGTACTTCCGATAGGTGTCAGGCTTGCACTCGCCCTTGGCGAGCTGCTCCCTCTTTCGGACGGCATCGCGCTTTTCGACACTCCATCCGGCGCTTGTGTTCATGGGGTTTTCTGCGTGGTTGTAGGCAGTCATCCTACTGCTGGTAAACGTCCGAGCGCATCGTCGGCTGCAGAAGCTGTGCTGTCGTATCTCTGCTGGGTACCGAAGGAACGTAGCACCGCAAGCCTCGCACTTGATCTCAATTTTCGGCATTCCCACTCACCTCCGATTCCCGATAAACCGGGTCGGTTCTTCTGCGATCTGCTCCAGCTTCCGGCAGCGCTTTCCGATCCGCTCGGCGTAGGCTGCTTCCAGCTTCGCGCCGTCGCTCCGCTCCCATCCGGGGAGCAGGATTATTTCGTCGGCGGCTTCCAGCATTGCAAAGCTGATCCTCATGTAGTCCGGCTCCGTCAGCCCGATGGGCAGCATGGCGGGGTTCAGCACCACGCGGCCTTTGCGTTCGGCGATTTCTTGGGCTTCTCTGAATTCTGCCTTGTAACCGCTCATGTTGCTGCTGATCGGGCCGGAGAGGTAGCTCACTATCTTCCTGATTCTCATGGTGTCGTTCCTTCCTATCTGTTGACCACCTTGGTCGTGATCTCCGCTGGTTCGCATCCGTTCTCGAACGCGAGTAGTTTGATGGTTTCCTGCGCCTCTCCGGGGAAGGTTCCGCGCAGCGTGTAGGCGAGCAGTTCTTCTCCGTTTCTGAGGAACACCAGCCATGGTTCACGCATAACCTGTCCGCTCCTTTCCTGCTCCTTTTCGGAGGGCGCACATTGTGCAGAGGGCTTTCGCGCCAGTCGCTTCTACTTGGCCACACATCGGATCGCGCCAGCACTCTGCTCCGCATTCCGGGCAATGCACCAGCGTCCACTCCGGGCGTCCCTCTGGCACGTTCTTCTTCAAAGGCATACAAAAGTAGCCGCCTCTGTCTGTGGCCGCTCTGGGCCGTACCTTGATGCAGTCCATTGTCAGCGTTCCTCCTTCGCCCATCCGAAGGTAAGGAGGGCCATGTTCGCGCCTCTGGTCTGGTGCGCGTACAACGGCATCTTGACCGGGTACTTGACCAGCGGCTCCGGGTGTTCGTTCACTCGCTCCCGGTCGACCGCATCCTGCACCGCATGGAGTCCTTCCCGGCGTTGGGCGATTGCCGGGGGCAGCTTCACGATGCTGGCCAGCTTGTCGAGCAGCTCCATGTCGGCGGTGCCGGTGAGCATCTGCTGCTTGCGATCCCACCGCATTTTGTTCCAGCTCTTGATCACGCTGAACTGCACCTGATCGGCCTCTTTAATCATGAGCGTCGTTCCTGCCAGCGCCATCTTCATCCTTGCGCCTCCATTTCCGTCAGGTAGCTGTGGTAAAGAGCGAGCGCCTCGCGGCTGTACGCGGTGGAGGCTACGCCGTTGGCGATCCACTCGCTGGCCTGTGCGGCTCCGGCGTTGTACGCTATGTAGACCTTTTCGCCGTCTACCCATCCGAAGGTGCCGGTCAGCTCCTTCAGGTAGTCAATGCCAACGGCGGCGCTCTGGATCGGGTCGGTCAGGTCTGTGGTGCCGAGGCGCTCCATGCGTTCGGTGTGCCACTGCTGGTTGATCTGCATCATGCCGATGCTATGGCCATCGTCACCGACCGCTGCAGGGATGAACCGGCTTTCTTTGTAGGCGATGGCCATCGCGGCGCAGAATAGCTCAGTGTCATTGTCACAAAGCTCGAAGATAGCCCGCTGCGTTTCCTTGTCGAGAGGGACGCTCGGCAGGAGCGTCGGTGTCGCCTCGCTCATCGCTCTGCCGTCGGTCTGCTCCGGCTCCGTTTCCGTCTGGTCAGAGGCTACCGGCTCCGCGTCCGGCAGCGGCCATCTTGCGACCGGCTGCACAATGGTCGGCGGCGTGACGGCCACGCCTATCTCCGCCGTTGGTATGGTAGGAGCCGGAGGCTCTATTTGCAGCTCCCGGCTCCCGGTTGTGATCCGCACACCGAGGATGATGCCGAGGCAGAGGCTTGAAGCCGCGAGGGCCGTCGTGCTGACGATCTTCCTCCGGCGGTGCCGTTCCTCACGGGCCACCCTCCGCGCCTCGATGCGCTTTCGCGCTTCCTCTTTGGCGGTATCTTCCGTATTGATGGGGCCTTTCCACTCCATGCTCATTTCTCGCTCACTTCCTCGCGCTCTTTTTCTTTGGCACCGTCACCGTCATGCCGGTCGCCTTGTCGTGCAGTGTCAGGAC
>JAFSLL010000044.1 GCA_017448455.1 Oscillospiraceae bacterium
CGAAGCGGAATCCAAAACCGTGGCCCATTGCCATCTTCATGGCTGCTTCCGCAATACCTCCGATACCGGGGGTATAGCATGCAACGGCGCTGCCGTCGGCAAGAAGTGAATGAACGCGGTCAAAAAGGGCAAGAACCGACTCGGGCTTCGGCAGACCATCGCTGCCGATCTCTGGAGCAAGGCGGTACAGTCCGTGACCGGCAGTTTTGAATTCCGGAGAAACAATCTTCTCTGTTTTCTCCGTCGTAACGGCGAATGAAACCAGGGTAGGGGGAACATGAATATCTTCGAAAGAACCGGACATCGAATCTTTCCCGCCGATCGCGCCGATCCCGAGTGCAAGCTGTGCTTCAAAAGCGCCGAGCAGCGCGCTCAGCGGTTTGCCCCAGCTGCGGCTGTTACGGCCAAGCCGCTCAAAGTATTCCTGAAAGCTGAGATAGACATCTTCAAAGGCAGCCCCGGTAGCTATCAACTTGCAGACAGACTCCAGTACAGCAAGCCAGGCGCCGTGATAGGGACTTTTTTCCGTAATAAAGGGGTTGTAGCCCCACGCCATCAGTGAACAGTCGTCTGTATGCCCGAATTCAAGAGATATTTTCTGCACCATTGCCTGGGCAGGAGTCAGCTGCTTGGCACCGCCGAAAGGCATCAGAACCGTACCGGCGCCGATGGTGGAGTCAAATCGCTCGCTCAGACCGCGCTTGGAGCAGCAGTTTAAATCCTGCGACATCGCGAAGAGGTTCTCCGTAAAGCTGCCCGTCACCTTTCGACTCCAGTCTTCCGGTGCGGCGGCTATGGCGTCAATGTGCTTGGAAGCGCCGTTGGTATCAAGAAAAGCGCGGCTCAGATCAACAATGGTTTTCCCGTTCCAGTTCATGACAAGGCGCGGCTCAGCCTGAACAACCGCGACTGGGGTCGCAGCCAGATTTTCACTTTCCGCAAGGGCAAGAAAGGCTGGTACATCTTCCGCTTCGACAACGACTGCCATGCGCTCCTGGCTTTCACTGATGGCAAGCTCTGTGCCGTCAAGACCTTCGTATTTTCGCGGAACGGCATTGAGGTCAATCTGCAGGCCGTCTGCGAGCTCACCGATCGCGACGGATACGCCGCCGGCGCCGAAGTCATTACAGCGCTTGATCATTCGCGACGCTTCCGCATTGCGGAACAGACGCTGGAGCTTTCGTTCTTCGGGAGCGTTGCCTTTCTGTACTTCCGCACCGCAGGTTTCAACAGATTGCGCATTATGTGCTTTGCTGGAACCGGTTGCTCCGCCGATCCCGTCTCTGCCGGTTGCCCCGCCGAGGAGAATCACCACATCTCCGGGCGCCGGACGCTCCCGCCGGACGTTGGCCTGCGGTGCTGCCGCGATTACAGCGCCGATCTCCATCCGTTTTGCAGCGTATCCCGGATGGTATATCTCATCTACGATTCCTGTTGCCAGACCAATCTGGTTGCCATATGAGGAATAACCTGCAGCAGCGGTAGTAACAAGCTTGCGCTGCGGCAGCTTGCCGGGGATTGTATCCGACACCGGCTTCAGAGGATCTGCGGCGCCGGTTACGCGCATCGCTCCATAGACATAGGAGCGTCCGGAAAGCGGATCGCGGATTGCACCGCCGATACAGGTTGCCGCGCCGCCGAACGGTTCAATTTCGGTCGGATGGTTATGGGTTTCATTTTTAAAAAGTAGAAGCCAGGGCTCTTTGACGCCGTCAACCTCTATTTCAATCTTGACGGTACAGGCGTTGATTTCTTCGGACTCATCCAGTTTTGGAAGCTTCCCTTCCGCTTTCAGCTCGCGCACGGCAATCGTTGCCAAATCCATCAGGCAGATCGGCTTGGTACGGCCGAGTTTTGCGCGTACTGACAGATAATCCTTCCATGCTTTTTCAAGCAGCGGATCTTCGAAGTAAGCATGATCAATGACAGTGCCGAAAGTTGTATGACGGCAGTGATCTGACCAATAGGTGTCCAGTACGCGGATTTCTGTTATTGTCGGATCACGGCTCTCCTTCTGGAAGTAAGCCTGACAGCAGGCAAGGTCATCTGTGTCCATGGCGAGTCCTCGTTCTTTGGCAAAAGAATCCAGACCGTCACGATTCAGCCCGCAGAAGCCGCTCAGAATCTCTACCTCAGTCGGTAATGTGTAGGGGACTTCCAGACTTTCCGGGAGTGAAAGTGCGGCCTCCCGCGCTTCAACAGGGTTGATGACATAGTGCTTGATCTCCCGCAATTCCTCTTCCGTCAGGTCTCCGTAGAGTGCATAGAGTTTGGCGGATCGAACCGTCGGGCGTTCTCCCCGTGAGAGAATCTGGATGCACTGGGCGGCGCTGTCCGCCCGCTGATCAAACTGCCCGGGCAGATATTCAACTGCGAAAACGTGTGCGTCACCAAGTTCCGGCGAGTCGTAGACATCATCCAGCTGTGGTTCGGAAAAGACGGTGCGCACGGCGTAACGAAACAAATCCTCTGTGATCCGCTCGGCGTCATAGCGGTTAAAAAGGCGTACGGCCAGAAGTCCTTCAATGCCGAGAAGATTCCGGGTGTCATTCAGCAGCGTCTGTGCCTCATTGTCCAGCCCGGGTTTCTTCTCTACATAGATCCGGTATACCATCTTATACTCCTCTCAAAGCCCGCTGACCGATATCTTTCCGGCAGTAGGCATTCTCAAATCTCACCTGTGCAGCGACATCATAGGCGGCGCGGATCGCGTCTTCCAGCGTTTCACCTGTGCCGACACAGCCACAGACACGGCCGCCGTCTGTGACAAGCTTACCGTCCGCCTGCTTTGCACCCGCAATATAGACGTGGCTGCGCACAGTTTCGGGAATCTCAAGGAGAAATCCTTTTTCATATTTCTCCGGGTAGCCGTTGGATGCCAGAACAACACAGCAGGCAGATTCATCGCGGAAGCGGACTTCCGTATCCGCAAGCCGGCCTTCGGTAACCGCCTGCATGATAGTCAGCAGGTCAGAATCCAGCAGAGGAAGCACTACCTGTGTTTCCGGATCACCGAACCGGCAGTTGTACTCAATCACTTTCGGGCCGTCTTTGGTTACCATCAGACCAAAGTACAGGCATCCGCGAAAAGTTCTGCCCTCGGCATTCATTGCCGCAATCGTCGGAAGAAAGATTTCCCGCATACAGCGTTCCGCAACAGCGGGCGTATAGCAGGGATTCGGCGCGACGGTACCCATTCCGCCGGTGTTGAGACCCTGATCGCCGTCATGGGCGCGCTTGTGATCCATGCTGGAGACCATCGGGACAACGACATTTCCGTCAGTAAAAGCCAAAACCGAGACTTCCGGACCTTCCAGAAACTCCTCAATGACGATTTTTGAGCCTGCGTCGCCGAAACGTTTGCCTTCCATCATATCTCTTGCTGCCTGAATGGCTTCAGCCCTCGTCTGCGCTATGATTACGCCTTTTCCAAGAGCGAGCCCGTCCGCTTTCAAAACAGTCGGGAGCGGAGCGGTCTCCAGGTAACGCAGCGCTTCGTCCAAACAGGTGAATGTCTCATAGCGCGCGGTTGGAATTCCGTACCGTTTCATCAGGTCTTTTGCAAATACTTTGCTGCCCTCAATGATTGCGGCTTTTTTTTGCGGTCCAAAGCAGGGAACACCCACTGCCTCCAGTGCATCGACACAGCCAAGTACAAGGGGATCGTCCGGCGTGACAACGGCATAATCTATCTTTTTATCCTGCGCGAAAGCGACAATACCGTCAATATCTTTTGCACCGATTGGAACACATGTTGCGTCAGCCGCAATTCCACCGTTTCCGGGCAGCGCATAAAGCTCTGTTACACACGGATTATCTTTCAGTTTGCGAATAACAGCATGCTCACGCCCGCCGCCGCCTACTACCAGTATCCGCATAGTTCGGACCTCCTTTAATGGTGGAACAGGCGCATGCCGGTAAACGCCATCACCATATTATACTTGTCTGCGGTCATGATCACATGATCATCACGAATGGAGCCGCCGGGTTCTGCAATGTACTGCACGCCCGATTTCCGCGCGCGTTCCACATTGTCGCCAAAGGGGAAGAAGGCATCGGAGCCGCAGGTAACACCGAACTGCCCGGCAATCCAGGCTTTCTTTTCTTCAGGAGTGATGGGTTCGGGCTTAACGGCGAAGCGGGTTTGCCATACGCCTTCTGCAAGTACGTCTTCCCATTCGTCGGAAAGATAGACATCAATGGCGTTGTCGCGGTCAGGACGGCGGATACCGTCCACAAACTGCAGACCAAGCACTTTCGGATGCTGACGGAGAAGCCAGTTATCTGCTTTGGAACCTGCAAGTCTTGTGCAGTGAATACGGCTCTGCTGCCCGGCGCCTACGCCGATGGCCTGTCCGTCTTTTACGAAACAGACAGAGTTGGACTGGGTATACTTGAGTGTGATCAGCGCGATGATCATGTCGCGAACGGCGCTTTCAGGGAGCTCTTTATTGACAGTGACAATGTTCTGCAGCAGCGCCTCATCAATTCGGAAGTTGTTATGGCCCTGCTCGAAAGTCACACCGAAAACATCCTTGCATTCCTGCAGTGCCGGTACATAGTCCGGGTTGATCTGAACGACATTGTAGTTGCCTTTTTTCTTGGTTCTCAGGATTTCCAGAGCTTCATCGGTATAAGCCGGGGCGATGACACCGTCAGAGACTTCGTCTTTCAGATACAGGGCGGTAGCGGCATCGCAGACTTCACTTAATGCTGCCCAGTCTCCATAGGAACAGAGACGGTCAGCACCGCGCGCGCGGATATAAGCACAGGCGATGGGGGAGAGTTCGGCATCCTTTTCTACAAAATAGATTTTCCGGTCCGTCTCACTCAAAGGCAGGCCGACAGCGGCGCCAGCCGGAGAGACGTGCTTGAAGGAAGCGGCGGCGGGGAGCCCGGTGGCTTCCTTCAGCTCCTTCACCAACTGCCAGGAATTCAGCGCGTCGAGGAAATTGATATAGCCGGGACGGCCGTTGAGCACCGTGACGGGCAGTTCGGAACCGTCTTTCATATAAATCATTGCGGGTTTCTGGTTGGGGTTACAGCCGTATTTCAGTTCAAAAACCTTCATGTTTCTCCTCCTTAATCTCCCAGATGTTTGTTAAACAGCCTGACTTCTCCCGCAATATTGGTATACAGGGATACTTTATTGTCAGGATTCAACGCGGCCCAGACATCCTCCGGTTCCGGCATGTTGATTTCCAGTGGCTCGCCTCGGAAGCTCGGAAGAGGGTCTCCGGGGCCTTCGTAGGTGCTGAGGAAATAACCCTTGTCTTCATCACAGCCTTCATAGCAGAAGAACTCACGCAAACAGCGCCCGTCGCGCTGTTTCAGGATCGAAAGCTCGAAGCTGCCGTCGGCATGCAGGATAGCGGAGATGCGTGGTGTCCAGTTTGGCCCGTCCGGCTCATATTCCCGTGTCATCAGTGCCTGACGAAAATCCCCCATCTTGGTAATGGTGTCGGTCTGATCACCGTTGGTCACAATCAAATTGTCTCCAACACGCCGCACCGGATGGTAGATGATCAGGCTTGGGTCCTTCATTTTGGAAGCGTCGAACGCCTCCGTGCGGATGCCGTCTTCTGTCAGGGAAAAAATGCGGTTGCGGCTGTTCTCGCTTCTGCCCATAATAAAGTAGTAAACACGATTCTTTCCAACAGCGATCCCGCGGCCGGGATAAGGATTGTTCTTTAAAAAAGTCAGGAAATCGGTCATGTGCTTTCTCCTTTCATGCGGAGCATCTCCGCGCAGATCTGTTCTGCCGCCTTCGGCAGGATGATCCATTCTGCTTCTTCCATTACCCTCCGCTGGAGGAGCTCCGGTGTATCGCCTGGCATGACGGATACCGCCTTCTGCAGGATAATCTCCCCGCCGTCGGGAACTTCGTTCACAAAATGCACAGTCGCTCCGGTAATCTTTACGCCATACTGAAGGGCTGCTTCATGAACTTTCAGTCCATACATGCCCTTCCCGCAGAAGGAAGGGATTAGAGCGGGATGAACATTGATAATTCGCTTTGAGAAGTGATCTGTAAAAGATGCGCTCAGAATACTCATAAAACCGGCGAGGACAATCAGGTCAATTCCTTTCTCTTCCAGCAGCGATGTGAGTGCTCTCTCAAATCCTTCCTGCCCGCCGCAGGCAGCGCGGGTCAATACTGCTGCTTCAACACCCGCGTTTTCTGCACGCTTGAGCGCATAGGCTTTTGGATTGTTGGAAACGACGAGGGCAATTCTGCCGCTCTTCAGCAACCCACTCTCCTGTGCGTCGAGGAGCGCCTGCAGATTGGTTCCGCCGCCGGAGACCAATACCGCGATCTTAACGCAGTTCAATCCGGCGATCCCCCTCTCTGATTTCCCCGATCACAACCGTGTCAGGCAGCATTGCCTGTACGGCGGCGGCCTTTGTCGGGTCAACGACCAGCGTCATGCCGATGCCCATGTTGAAGGTATTGAACATATCCCGCTCTGGGATTTTGCCGCGATCCTGCAGCATGTGGAAAATAGGCAGTATCGGGATCGCTGCCTTTTCGATAACGGCATAGGCATTTTCCGGAAGGCAGCGAGGCACATTCTCATAAAAACCGCCTCCGGTAATGTGGCTGATGCCGTGAATCCCGCCTGTTTCAAGGGCTGCGAGAACAGGTCTGACGTAGATCACAGTCGGGGTCAGCAGCGCATCACCAAGGGTCTGAGAGAGTTCCTCTACGTAAACGCCAAGATCGGCTTTCTCCACGTCGAAGACCTTTCGCACAAGAGAGAAGCCGTTGGAATGAATTCCGCTGGAGGGGAGCCCGAGGACTACATCACCGGGCTTAACCTTCAGGGAATTCAGGATTTTTTCCTTATCCACGATCCCGACTGAAAAACCGGCCAAATCGTAGTCATCCGGCTGCATGGTGCCCGGGTGTTCGGCGGTCTCTCCGCCGATAAGCGCACAGCCTGCCTGTACGCAGCCTTCTGCCACGCCGGCAACCAGGTTCGCGACTTTTTCCGGTTCATTCTTCCCGATCGCGATGTAATCCAGAAAGAAGAGGGGTTTGGCTCCGCAGCAGATGATATCGTTAACGCACATGGCAACACAGTCTATGCCGACGGTATCGTGTCGGTCCATCAGCTGGGCGATTCGCTGCTTGGTACCGACGCCGTCCGTGCCGGAGACCAGGATCGGCGTCTTCATCCCTTTGAGATCCGGAGCAAAGAGTCCGCCGAAACCGCCGAGATCAGATACGACGCCCGGTATAATCGTGCGCTGGACGTGTTTTTTCATCAGGCGAACGCCTTCGTAACCTGCTTCAATATTCACGCCCGCAGCGGCATAAGCAGCAGAGTGGGAGTTTTCCATTTCTTCTTACTCCTTTCCGTTCCAGCAGTAGGTGCAGATCCGGTCCCGGTCAATCCCGATGGCTTCCAGCAGTCCTTCGAGTGACTGATACCCGAGAGAATCAAAACCGAGTTTCTCGCAGATCGCGCGGAGCATGCACTTGCCGCGTTCGGTGCCGGCATCTGTATATTCGTCCAGATGTTTTTCACCCTCTTCGCCTTCCAGTTCCTGGATGGTACGGCGCGCAAGCAGATCCAGGTCTGAGT
The DNA here is from genome assembly GCA_017448455.1 of Oscillospiraceae bacterium. Lineage (GTDB taxonomy): Bacteria > Bacillota > Clostridia > Oscillospirales > Oscillospiraceae > Limivicinus. The sequence goes on from JAFSLL010000044.1 coordinate 7,590, forward strand.
TGCCGCGGGAAAAATTCAGATATTTGCAGGCATACATGATCGGCGGGCAGGCAGAGCGCATGTGCACTTCGGCGGCACCGGACTCGTATAGAAAATCGATGGTTCCCTGCAGCTGCGTTCCGCGGACGATGCTGTCATCCACAAAGAGCAGTTTCTTTCCCTCAATGAGTTCAGGAACCGGGATCTGCTTCATTTTGGCAACCTGATCACGCACATCCTGATTCGGCGGCATAAAGGAGCGAGGCCAGGTCGGCGTGTATTTGACAAATGGCCTGGCAAAGGGCTTACCGCTGCGATTGGCAAAGCCGATCGCATGCGGGATGCCGGAATCCGGTACGCCGGCAACATAATCAACTTTCGGGAGATTGCCGCGGCTGATTTCGTCCCGCGCCATGATCTCCCCGTTTCGATAACGCATGACCTCTACATTGACGCCTTCATAATTGGAGTTTGGATAGCCGTAATAGGTCCAGAGAAAGGCGCAGATCCGCATCTTGTCCCCGGCTGGGGCGAGCGTTTCAAAGCCGTCAGAGTTGATCCGGACGATCTCGGCGGGGCCAAGCTCATAGGCGTCTGTATATCCGAGCTTATGGTAGGCAAAGGATTCAAAGCTGACGCAGCAGCCGTCTTCATTCTTCCCGAGCAGAACGGGCAGTCTGCCGAAACGATCACGTGCGGCGATGATTTCTCCATTGGCTGTCATCAGCAAAACCGTCATAGAACCGTCAATAACCGACTGCATATGACGAATACCGGAAACCAGATCCTCCCGTTCATTAATCAGCGCGGCAACGAGCTCTGTGCAATTGACTTTACCGGAACCCATCGCCATAAACTGGTGTCCGTGATCTGAAAAATAAGTGTCTACCAACTGTTCGGCATTGTTAATCTGACCAACTGTCGTGATTGCGTAAATACCGAGGTGCGAACGGACCAGAAGCGGCTGAGGGTCAGAATCGCTGATGCATCCGAAACCGCTGGTGCCGCCTTTGAAATCCGCAAGATCCTTCTCAAATCTGGTACGGAAGGGAGTATTGGAAATCGAGTGAATCTGCCGCTGAAAGCCATGCTCCGAACTCCAGATTGCCATGCCCGCGTTGCGTGTTCCCAGATGACTGTGATAGTCTGTGCCAAAGAAGACGTCCAGTACGACATCACGCCTTGATACGGCGCCGAAGAATCCTCCCATCAGGCTTCCTCCAGACGTCCGGCAATGCCGGCATCCTTCGCAAGAACCGCGGCGGTATCTGCCTGCCGTTTTGTGGCAAGGCGTTCTGCCAGTTCCGCGTCCGCTACAGAAAGAATTTCACAGGCAAGCAGCGCCGCATTCGCGCCGTTGTTGATGCCAACGGTTGCGACAGGAATGCCGGAAGGCATCTGTACAGTGCTCAGCAGCGCGTCCATTCCGTCAAGAACAGGTCCTTTGCAGGGGATGCCGATGACGGGAAGGGTGGTATTTGCGGCGATGGCTCCGGCCAGGTGTGCTGCCATACCAGCCGCGGCGATGAGGACACCGAAACCGTTCGCTCTCGCTTCCAGCGCGAAACTGCGAGCCTGCTCGGGTGTGCGGTGTGCGGAAAACACATGTACTTCAAAAGGAACCTGAAGTTCCTTCAGAATTGCGGTGGCTTTGCGGATAACAGGCAGATCGCTGTCGCTGCCCATGATAATGCCGATTTTCTTCATAGTTTCTCCTTTTTCAGGCGGGACCATTTGCCTTGGTCTCACAGTACATACAGCGGTAAACTTTGTTTACGCGGTCTGTCAGGCGAAAAACATGCGGAAGTTCCTGTTCGGTGCTGGTGATACAGCGGGGATTCTTACAGAAGATGACATTGGTCAGCGTTTCGGGCATATCAATCTTCCGCTTCTCTATGAGCATTCCGTTGCGGATGATGTTGATGCTGACGCCGGGATCAACATAACCGATCACGTCAAAGTTCACAGGAATATCCGCGTCAATCTTGATGATATCCTTCTTGCCGAGTTTTTCGCTGTGGACATTCTTGATGATTGCGACCGAACAGTCCAGCTTGTCCAGTTCCAGCAGTTCATACAGCCTCATCCCACGGCCGGCAGTGATATGGTCAATGACGACCCCGTTGGCAATGGCGTCGATATTCATAATGTCCCGGCCTCCTTCAGCAGTTTCAGGATCAGTGCCATGCGCATATACTTTCCGTAAAGAACCTGCTTGAAGTAACAGGCGCGCGGGTCTTCATCGATGGCAACGGAGATCTCATTGACACGGGGCAGAGGATGCATGATGGAGAGGGATTCCTTCGCGTTTTTCAGTTTCTCCGGCGTGAGGATATAGCTGTCCTTCAAACGGAGATAGTCCTCTTCATTGAAAAAGCGCTCGCGCTGGACACGGGTCATGTACAGAATGTCCAGTTCCGGCATGGCGCTTTCGAGATCTGTCGTCTGGACATAGGGAATGCTCCGTTCAGCAAGAATACCTTTCTTCACATAACTCGGCACTTTCAGTTCCTCCGGAGAGATGAAGAAGAATTTCAGCCCTTCATAGCGCGAAAGCGCATTGATAAGGGAATGAACCGTGCGGCCGAACTTCAGGTCACCGCAGAAGCCAACCGAGAGCCCATCGAAACCGCCTTTCTCACGGTAGATGGTCAGCAGGTCCGCCAGCGTCTGGGTCGGGTGATTATGACCGCCGTCACCGGCGTTGATAACAGGGATGCTTGCGTTCATGGCTGCAACCAGCGGGGCGCCTTCCTTGGGATGCCTCATGGCGATGATATCTGCATAACAGCTGATTACTTTCGCAGTGTCTGCTACGCTTTCCCCTTTGGAGGCGGAGGAGCTCTGCGCTTCCGAAAAACCGATCACATTCCCGCCCAGTTCGTACATGGCAGCCTCAAAGCTCAGCCTGGTACGGGTAGACGGTTCAAAAAACAGAGTCGCGAGTTTTTTCCCGCGGCAGCGCTCACAGTAGAACTCGGGATTGGCGATAATGTCGTTCGCCGTATCGATGAGTTCCTGCAGCTCCTCGGTGGTGAAGTCGAGAATGTCGATCATGCTGCGCGTCATAGATTCCCTCCGATCCAGCTCTCATCGGAAGGATTGTCACGGAATGCAAGAAGCCGCCGCACATCCTCCGGGCGGATGTAACCCTCCTCCGCGGCAACCTGCGCAATGACATCAAAATTGGTAAGACTGCGGTTTGAAACACCGGCCTCTTCCAGCCGTTGAAGTCCCCTTGCCATGCCGTAAGTGAAGATGCTCGCAATCCCGAGTACTTCGGCGCCTGCTTCCCGCAGGATATTGACAACCTCTACCGCGCTGCCGGCAGTGGAGATCAGGTCCTCAATGACAACGACTTTCTGCCCGGCATCCAGTCGCCCTTCAATCTGGTTTTTCCGTCCGTGGTCCTTCGCCCCGGAGCGGACATAGCCCATGGGGAGCCCCAGCAGATGCCCGGTGATCGCCGCATGGGCGATCCCTGCGGTGGAAGTTCCCATCAGAACCTCCGTGTCCGGATAGTATTCCCTTATCAGTTCTGCCAATCCCTCTTCCACATCATTGCGTACCTCCGGTGAGGTAAGAGTCAGTCGGTTATCGCAGTATACCGGGCTCTTAATACCGCTTGCCCAGGTAAACGGTTCCTCCGGCCGGAAGAATACCGCACGGATTTTCAGAAGATCCTTTGCAATGCGGATTTCTCGCTCGTTTGCCATGTTGATCAGATCCTTTCTTCCTTATTTGCCGGAGCAGAAATCTCTCCGGCAGCGCTCCCAGGCGGCAACGGGGTCATCCGCCTGTGTGATCGGCCTGCCTACAACGATATAGTCTGAACCAAGTTCCCTCGCACGGGCAGGTGTTGTTACACGTTTCTGGTCTCCGATATCTCCATCCGCGAAGCGGACCCCCGGTGTTACGGTCAGAAAATGTTCACCGCAGACAGCGTGTACCTTGCCTGCTTCCAGAGGAGAGCAGACAACGCCGTCGAGACCCGCGCTTGCCGCGTTTCGAGCATAGGACAGCACAACCTCGTCCATGGGCTTTTCAATCAGAAGTTCCTTTTGCATGCTCTCCTGATCCGTGCTGGTCAGCTGTGTGACTGCGATCAGCAGAGGACGGCTGCCGTCAACACGGGTAAGTCCTTCGAGCGCTGCTTTCATCATCGCCTGCGTTCCGGCGGCGTGCAGGTTCACAATGTCCACGTCCAGCCTGGAAAGGGAACGCATGGCCTTCCTGACGGTGTTTGGAATGTCATGCAGCTTCAGGTCCAGAAAAATCTGATGACCCCTTGCCTTGAGTTCCCGTACAATCTGCGGCCCCTCGGCATAGTACAGTTCCATCCCGATTTTAAGAAACGGCTTTTCGCCGGTAAAACGTTGCAGAAAGGCAAAGGTCTCAGCAGCGTCGGCAAAATCGCAGGCAATAATAACGTCTTTAGCCATGGTGAGCTCCTCCGATGATATCCTGTATATTCACAATGCCCAGCCGATCCATGAGTTTTGGCAGCTCAGCCAGAATGCGCGGACAGGCATAGGGATCTTTTAGATTGGCGGAACCGATCTGCACGGCAGTCGCTCCTGCCAGCATCATTTCCATCACATTTTCTGCGCTGCAGATACCGCCAAGGCCAATGACCGGGATGTGCACAGCCTGAGAAACCTGCCAGACCATCCGCAGCGCCAAAGGAAAAACAGCAGGACCGGATAGACCGCCGGTAACATTTGCAAGGACCGGTTTCCGTGTCTTCAGGTCTATCCTCATGGCGAGAACGGTGTTGATCAGTGAGACCGCGTCCGCACCTGCTTCCTCACAGGCGAGGGCGATCTCGGTGATATCGCTTACATTTGGCGTGAGCTTCAGAATAAGCGGTTTGTCTGTCACAGCCCTGACAGCGCGGGTGACTGCGGCAGCCGCGGAAGGATCGGTACCAAAGCTCATGCCGCCGCCGTGAACATTCGGACAGCTGACGTTGACTTCCAGCCAACCGACCTGCTCTTCACGGTTCAGCTTTTCACAGACGGTGACATATTCATCGATGGAAAAGCCGCTGACATTCGCGATTACCGGCTTCCGAAACACCGTCCGAAGTTTTGGCAGTTCTTCCTCGATTACCTTCCGCACGCCGGGGTTTTGCAGCCCGACGGAATTCAGTAAACCTGCCGGCGCTTCGGCAATTCGCGGTGCAGGATTCCCGAAACGGGGCTCCAGTGTTGTACCCTTGAAGGAAAAGGTCCCCAGACAGTTGATATCGTACAGTTCAGCGTATTCCTGCCCGTATCCGAAGGTGCCGGAGGCCGGAATCAGAGGATTGTCGATTTCAATCCCACAGAGATTGACGCTCAGTCTGCCCATTCGAGCTCCTCCTTTCGGAACACCGGCCCATCTTTACAGACCCGTTTCGGACCTCGTGCTGTCTGCTTCGTGCAGCCCATACAGGCTCCGAAGCCGCAGCCCATCCGAACGTCAAAGGCGAGCTCACCGCTGGCAGTACTCTTTGCGCAGACTGCTCGAAGCATGGCTTCAGGCCCGCAGGCGTAGAAAAAACTGTGCGGTCCTTCCATCGCGTCGGTCACAAAGCCGGGAATCCCATAGCTTCCGTCAGCTGTCGTAATAGTGGGGGAGAGCCCGATAGTCTGGAATGCGTCTTCAAAGAATACATCATCTTTCGTGTTGAAGCCAAGAATGACGGAAGGGGTAACGCCCTCCGCAAGCAGCCGCTTCGCCAGCCCAAACAGAGGGGAGAGGCCTGTGCCGCCTCCGATGAGGAGAGGGGCGTTTCCAGCGACGGAACGCTCAAAGCCATTTCCCAGGCCGGTCAGAAGCTCAAGCTCTGTTCCGACGGGCAGGGTATGCAGCAGTTCAGTACCGCTTCCTACACGCTCAACCAGCAGTGTGATGCTGCCGTTTTCCTGATCGCAGACCGAAAAGGGACGTCGCAGAAAAAATCCGGGCAGAGCCACATTCACAAACTGGCCGGGGCGGAAAGGTTCTTCCAATGCCTCCGCAGGGCTTAAAAGCAGGAGATTGACGCGGGCAGTCAACGGACGGTTTTCCTGAAGTCGAAACTGCGCTTTTTTCATGTCCGCACCCTCCGTTCTGAAAAACAAAAACCCGGTTTCATGCTGTGCAAAGATGCAGTGCAGAAACCGGGCGTGCTGATATATGGACTTGCGGGCGGGCAGATGAAGACTGTACGACCATATGCAATGAAGGTTTCAGATCCCTCATCGCGGTATGTTCTCATCTGAGCGTACAGAAGCATTCCCTGTCCTCCCAATAATAATCAAAGCCTGTCGGGAACGGCAAAGGAAAACGATGCGGACATCAATCATGTCATTTTTCTCTTGCCGATCTCTCCGGATCGTCTTAAAGTGCCTTGATTATATCGGCAAAGCCATGATTTTGTCAATTGACGAAATAGACAGAAAAAGAAGGTCCCAAAGGCTTTCGTTTCGGCAGGGAATTAACGGGCTTTCTTCCGTGTATACAACCACAGGGCAAGGAGCGCCAGATAGGCTGTAACAGCGATATACTGCCAGCGCTGCCAGCGAATCTGCACTTCCACGGAAGACCCGTCTGCATGACGCTGGTTGTTGACGCGAGAAGAGGAAGCTTCGGAATACAGGATCTCCTTCGCGGCGCGCTGCATCAGGAGAACCATTTCGTCGGACTCTCTGTCGGCTGTCGGGAAGGCGTTGCCCACATAGAGCCATTGACTGTTTCCAGCAAGCAGGCCTTGCTTCATGTTCATATAACGGTAGCCGAAGGTGCCCGCGTAATCTGTCAGCGCATTCCCGTGGAGTCCCCATTCATTTCTGAGAACTTCCGTCATCAGACCGTAATGCCCTCCGGCCCATATGTCACCGATTCGGTTATACGAAGTCATGACGCCGTCAGCGCCGCCCTTGGTGATCGCAAGCTCAAAAGGCTTGAGATACAGTTCCCAGATTGCCTGCTCTCCGGCATAGGTGCACAGCCCGTTATAGGGATCATTGTTGCGGAAGTTCCCACGGTCGCCGCGATTGGTGTCCTGATCGTTCAGTGCAAAGTGTTTGATGCGATGCGAAAGACCTTTCTCCCTGGCTGCAGCACATACAGAGACGGCGTAGTTTCCCGCCAGGATTCCGTCTTCGCTGTAATACTCGTAGTTCCTCCCACCGAAAGGCGTACGGTGGGTGTCCATCGCCGGCGCGTACCAGCCGTGAATATTGTTCAGCAGCGCTTCTTCTGCGATACAGTTGCCAATCTCTGAAGCGATTTCCGTCGACCAGGTTGCTGCCTGGATCGGATAGCAGGGGAAGAGCGTCCCCACGCGGAAGCCCATCGGACTGTCGGAGGTGTTGGACTGCTGCTTTTGGATGCTTTCAATGGCAGGACTCCTGCCGCTTCCCGCAGAGACCAGGTAATACAGCTCTTCCCTTGTCATACACTGTACCGTCTCCATCCAAAGCGGGTCATCATAATCCAAAGGTTTGCCGTTTTGATCAAAAAGCTCAGAGAAGGTATGACCGGCGCCGCTCGCGGTGACCGGTACTCCGGAAAGTCCTGAAGCGCCTGGACAGTCGGTGGAGAGAATCGCTGTTTTCCTTTCCGGGGTCAGGGTCATGCTTGCGTCTCCAGCGGTGCCGCCGTCACCGTATACCGAGGGCCAGGTGCCCTCCCAGTCAGCCCGGGAGAGAAGCGAAAGATCTTCTGGACGGGAACTGTATTCCGCTGTTTCAAAGCGGTTGCTTATGACCGCACCGGTTTCACTGCGGTCAAACTTCTCATCCAGCGGGAGAATGACCGTTGCTTCAAGCACGGGCGTATGCGCGTCTCTGGACGCCATGAACAGATACTCTCCCGCTTCGGCGAGATAGGTTTGGGCTCCATACGCGTCATAGGACGCAAGAAGCCGCCGCTCGACATCGATTGTCAGCGACTCGCTCATGCCGGGCTCCAGAACTCTTGTTTTGGCAAAGCCCACCAGATCCGCGGCACTTTTCTCGACACCTGTTTTACGGTCATAGTCGGTGTAGGGCTTTCGGAGATAGAGTTCCACCACGTCGCGACCGGCCATGCTGCCGGTGTTGGTTACCGTCACAGAGATGTTGAATCCGTTCTCCGACGCTGCAAGCTTCAGATCCGACCATTGAAAAGACGTGTAGCTGAGACCGTAGCCGAAGGGATAGACAACGTTTTCCCGGTACCATTGCTCTCCTTCATCCAGCGCTCGGGTTTCATAGTACCGGTAGCCGACATAGATTCCCTCCGCATAGGCGACATAGGCGGCTGTGGTGATCTTCCCTTCGTCCACATAACGGTTGTCACCGTAGTTCTGCATGGCAGGTGCCGAGAGAAGGTCGCGTGCCCAGGTGTCGGGAAGCCTTCCTTCGGGACAGAGCTCTCCCGTCAGCATCTTTGCTACTGCTGTCATACCGTGCTGACCGGTCCCGCCGATCCAGAGCGCGGCATCGATTCCTGCCTCCTCCAAAAAGCCGCACTCAAAGGCATTCAGCGTGTTCAAGACCACGATGACCTTTTGAAAGCTGGCATCCAGAACCTCCTGCAGAAGGGCAAGTTCCTCTTCGGTCGGCTCCAGATAATGCCGGTCATCGCCTTCATGGAAATCCAGCATGGAGGTCGGCAAATCCTGTCCTTCTCCGCCGGATCGGGCAAGCACCACGATGGCGGCGTCGGCATAATCCCGGAAGCTTGCCTTCAGTTCATCGCTGTAGCGCTCTATCTCGATCTCATTGATGGAATAGCCGTAGCTGCGGCTGCCCTTGAGGCCATAGTGCCGCCCGTTCATGTCGGTGCCTTTGCCGCGCCGATAGCCCTGTTTCGCCATCTTCTCATAAAAGTCGCGCAGAGCGGGATTCACAACGAAGCCTTCCTCTTCCAGTGCGGTATAGAGGTCTGTGATCTTCTCCCGGTTCCCTTCGCCGGAGCCGGTTCCACCGTAAACGGGATTCACCGAGGCAGTGCCAAAGACCGAGATGCGGCGTTCGGAAGGATCAAGAGGAAGCGTGCCGTTGTTTTCAAGCAGCACCGTGCCGGCCGCCTGTGTCTGAATGGCGATTTCCTTTGAATACGCAGCGGCTTCCTCCATGTTTGCGAAACGGGATGAATAATAGGTTACCGCTTCAGGATCAGGTATCTCAGGATCCCAGTCCAGCAGAAAATGACTGACAAAATTCGGCGCGTTGGACCAGCCAAAGCATATGCCCATCGTGATGGTGGCGAGAATAAGGATCACACTGAGAAGGCTGAATCCGAGTTTTTTCAGTTTTCCCATTGCCATTCCTCCTGCCAATGAATGATCAGTTTGCCGGTTCAAAGCTCTCCCAGAGGAAGGTTTCCACTTCAGCCAGAAGCTCATCCGTGTACAGCCTGTCGTCAGCGTGTCTGCACTTCGGAACCAGCTTCAGGCTTACATCTTCTCCGTTCGCCTTCAGAGCCTCAAAGAGCTCTACAGACTGCAGGTGAGATACCGTGATGTCCGCGTCTCCGTGGACCAGCAGAGATCTCATCCTAGGGTTCCCGTTCTCCCGTCGCTCCGCGCGATGCAGGGGACTGGCCTCGATCTTCTCCTCATCGCCCCATTCGGCAAAGGCTTTTCTCATCCAGAATTCTTCCAGTGTGTCATATTCACCGAGCACGTCGTTAGACCAGCTGTTGGCGACGGTGGAAATCCAGGGAATGAGTCCCTCCTCCACAAAATTGCCGCGCAGCGTCACAAAGTCAATGCAGCCGTAATAGTCCACCAGCGCGTCAAAGGCCGGCATGGGAAAGCGCTGTTCTTCCGTCTCGCCGAGACTGAGCGTATCGGCATAGGCATCCGGGGCGGAGAGCGCAGTCATAGTCGCCAGATATCCGCCTGCCGATTCACCCCAGACCGCGATTCGCTCCGCGTCATAACCATACGCTTCCGCGTTGTGTGCCAGGAACCGCACCGCTGCTTTCACATCGCGGACGGCTGCGGGATAAGCCGCTTCTGTAGACAGCCGATAGTTGATGCTGGCACAGGCAAAACCGTGATCGCGAAAATAACGATACATGAACTGCGGCTGGCGTGCCTGAGAATCGTTAAAGGCGAAACCGCCGCCGTGGATCATCACAAAGAGTGGTGGCGGCTCTGGCGTGTCCGGCACATAGAGGTCCAGATACTGCGCCTCGGAATCGTCGGCATAGACCAAGCGCTCGTAACTTCTGCCACCGCTCCAGTCGGCGGATTCTTCCAGCGTCAGTGTCGGCGCCGTAATGTTGCACCAGACCTGACGGACAGTGTAGTGGTTGGCAGCGAGGATCAGAACCAGAATTGCCAGAATTCCGAGCAGGATATAACGAGCAGCCTTGTGTTTTTGTTTTTCCTTACCCATTGTCTTTTCTCCGGTTCAGAAGATTTTCTGCAGGAAGTTGTACAGCGACAGATGCCAGTGACCGATGGAATGATAACGCATGGGGAAGAGATCAAAGCTGGTGTTGACACCCGCCCTGAGGCGCGGCTCCAGATCGGTCAGCATTCGGTAGCCCGGCACCATGTAGGGTGTGGCAAAGTCGAAAATGCCCGTGGTGGCATAGAGATAATGAATCGGCAGATCCTGCCAGGCTTCCGAGCGGATGGTCTCATTCAGATGTTCCTCTGTAGTCCGGAAGGAACTGAACAGACCGAACCAGGAAATATAATCAAGACTGCCGCATAGGGCGGCGTTGGCAGTTGTGACAGCACCGCGGGAAAGACCGGCGAAGGCGCGGTGATCCCGGCTGGCAGCGAAACCGGCATCATCGGCTGTTTCCGCCCAGGTGGAATACTTCGTTTCCACCGCAGGCATCAGGTCGTTTCGCAGTTCTTCCCGGAAGGAGAAGGTCAGAATATCCAGACTGCTGTCTTTCCCGTCATCCTCCACATAAAAGGTAGGGGTAACCACAATGAGAGGTTCGATCTCACCCTGTGCAATCATGCGGTCAAGCATGACCTTGTTGTAGCGGTGGGTCTGCAGCCAGTAGTTCTCATCGTCTCCGGTACCGTGCATCAGATAGAGAATATTGTACTTCAGAGTTTCATCATATCCGTAAGGCAAGTACACCAATGCCCGCTTTGTAACCGGACGGCCGTCGGTGGCATAGGCTTTTGTTTCGTAAACCAGTTCCTCCAGTGTGCCCGTTTCCGTAATTTCACCGGTATCAAACTTCTCCGGGACAGCCCAGAGCGTCCGCTTCGCGTGTCCATCCCAGTTTTTGTCCCGGTCGTTATTGGCCTTCCAGACGACGAGAACCGTACAGATGATCAGCAGAGCGGCAGCCAGGGGCAACCAGGAAAACTTACGAACAGGTATTTTCTTCCAAATCATCCATGCTGTACCGGCAACTGCCCAGACGGCGGCAACAACGCCCTGGAAGACGATGAAAGAGGCAAAATGCGTCGTTTCGCCGTAGTTGAGAAAACTGTTCAGTACAAAACATCCGATCGCGACGGGCAGAATCAGAAATGGCATCCTTCCGCTCCAGGCGGAATATGCCACCAGACACATCAGTAGCTCCAGCAGCAGAATCATCAGCGCCATGTTGGCGAGTGCCAATGTGAGGTATCTTGTCAGCTGGATCCACCCCAGCAGGGTAAAAACACAGAAGAAGCCCAGACTAACCCGGTCTGACAGAACTTCCGGTTCTTTTGTTGTCATATCTTTGCCTCCCTTAAAGAAACAGGAAAAGACGGCGACGTGCAAGCCGTCGCCGTCCAAATCCCAAAACTGTTTATTCCGCTTTCTTCGTGAGACCGATAAAAGCTGCCACCAGTGCAATGAGCCAGGTTACTCCGGCAAAAACCGCAAAGGTATAAAATCCGGTTACATTGCTCTGCGGATTCAGCCCGGCGTAAACCAGACCGATCTCGTTCACCATGGGCGCGATGGACATGCACAGTCCGGCCATCACCAGAACTACATGCGCAAGCAGGAAGAAATTCGGAAGCTCCTTACCCATTTTCACGGCAAAGGCCAGAGCCAGAGCGCCGGCAACAACAGCGCAGATGAGCAGAGGCATGGTTTTGCTGGTCTGGATATAAACGGACTTGTAGAGGATTGCGCAGACCACAGACAGAACCGTGGAAGCGGATGCGAGGACAAAGCCGATCATTTTTACATTCTTATTCATGGTTCAGTCCTCCTTTACTGCTGTGCCTCAACGGGCGTTTTCTCTTTTTTCGGGAGCAGAGAAGCAACATACCAGACACAGGCCAGCGCAGTCAGGATCCCTGTCGCCCAGTTGACAGCAATCAGCGTGGTTTCCCACCACGGGTGGACACGGACAACACGGGTGTCGGTAGTAACACCGTTCATGGTGTTGGAGTTGGCAAACGTATAGAGGTTATACTTCAGCATCTGCTTGAGTTCCTGCTGGAAGGCGGTGTCCTTCTCGATGAGCTTCATGTTAGCAGCGGAGAGCGGATTGCCGATGACCGTGGTGTCGTCATAAGCCGTCTCGGTCAGGCAGCCGCCGCCGCCGGCAAAGGTCACGTCACGCCAGTTCATGTACTCGGCGCCGTTAATCATATCGGTGACAACGTAACCGGTATATCCCCACTCATTGCGGAGAATCTCGGTCAGCAGACCGCGGTGAGCACCGGCATAGACACAGCCGAGACGGTTGAAGGCGGTCATAACACCCTGAGCATAGTTGCCCTCCAGGCAGCCCTGGAAACCTCTGAGTTCCGTCTCGCGGGCACCCTGCTCGGAGATAAAGGTGGACGTTCCGGAACGGTTTGCCTCCTGATGGTTCAGAGCGAAGTGCTTCGGCTCCATCATCAGGCCCTTGGATTTGCCGCCTTCACAGGCTGCGACACCCATGATGTTGGTCAGCATGGAATCTTCAGAGTAATACTCATGGTTGCGGGAGCAGTAGGTCGCGCGGTGGTTGTTCAGACCCGGTCCGAAAATCGAGCAGGCGTTGGACCACAAAGAGTCTTCACCGAAGAGCTCGCCCTCGCGTTCCACCAATTCCACATTAAAGGTCGCCGCAACCACAGGCTCGGTGGGCATGGTGGGCATATGCCACATGGCATATTCGCTGTCAGGACCGACATAGGTCGGTTCATCAGACTGAGAGGCATCCCAGTTGGCTGTATAGCCGGGAACCTGATCAGATACAAAGCCGACAGGTCCGTCATAAGCCGTGACTTCGTGCAGACCGATAGAATTGATCGGCTGGAAGTTGGAACCGGCATTGGCCATGGAATCGACCGCCTCTTCGAGCGTAATGTTGTCGATCAGTTCATCCCAGAGCGGATCGTCAAAAGCGACCGTTCCGGCATAGTTGCCGTTGTCGTCCAGCAGGACCATGTCAATCAGACGCATGCCGTTGCCGGCGCCCCAGGTCACTCCCTCACCGTTCTCGGTAAGTTCATAGTTCTGGTTCTTCAGGGCCTTCAGCATGGTCTCGTTGGCAGTGACGCCCCAGACAGGATCCCAGCCCTTGGTCCAGTCAGCGCGGGTGATGTACTCCACACCCAGATCCGGAAGCAGATTGCGGATATCGCCATCCTGAAGCTGATTCTGGACACCTTCGGAATAAGTCTCGATGTCTTTGGATGCAACAGAGACGACTTTCGCGTTATCGGCGTTGATGACTTCGTCGTCCGTTACTTTTACGAGGGTTTCATCGCTGCCCAGCTTCGCAGCCAGGACATTGTTCAGCGCCTCATGTGCGCCGTTGCCGATTGCAAAGTAGTAGTCGCCCGCGTCGAGAATCCAGGCACCCTGGGTTCCGTCCGCTTTCACCGCGTCCTGATCATAAGACGCAACATACTTGGCGTCAAAATCAACGGTGACAGTCTCACTGGCGCCGGCAGCCAAAGTAGAAGTCTTGCCGAAGCCGATCAGCTGAATGGCGGCTTTTTCCACACCACCTGCGGTGTAGGGGGACTGTACATAAAGCTGAACCACACTCTTGCCCGGAACATCGCCGGTATTGGTAACCTTCACAACGGCCTTGCTCTCGCCGCCGATATTGAAGTCAACACTCTGAAGCTCCTGCTCAAAAGTGGTGTAGGACATGCCGTAACCGAAGGGATAGGCAACCTCATCGGCATAGCTCCAGCTGCCGCTGGAAGCAAAGGTGCCTGTGCTGGAATCGGCTTTGCCCTGCCCAAGGACCAGATCCTCATAGCGGGTTTCGTAGTATTTGTAGCCGACGTAAATGCCTTCAGTCTCGACAATATACCAGTTGCCCTTGTCAGTACCCGCGTCTATATCTTCGTTTGTGTAGAAGAAGAGACCAAAGTTCTGCATGGCAGGCGCGGAGATGGAATTGGTTGCATAGGTGTCGGCAATGTGACCGGAGGGGTTCACATTGCCGCACAGAACGTCTGCAACGCCGCGGAAACCGTAGGCGCCGGGGAGACCTGCCCAGACGATCGCGTCGATGTCGGGATCGCTCTTGAGCTCACCGATTTCCATCGTGACATCGGAGTTGAGGACCACGATGACCTTGCCGTTGGAGTTAGCCTTGGCGAGATTGATCATCGCCCTCTCATTGTCGGAGAGTGCCATCGGACGCTCAAAGTGGTCACCGTTGGTGTCCTTCATGGTCAGCGCGTAGTCTGAAGCCTCGGAACTGTCGCGGGACAGGAAGACCAGCGCGGTGGTATCCTTTGCCGCATTGAGAACATCGTCCGTGTAGAAATCGGCGGGGGGCTCACCGATGATGTAGCTGTCAGCCGTTTCAAACATCGGCCAGAACACCGGAATCAGGGAGTGACCGGGGACTTCCTGACCGAAAAAGGCTGCCTTGCGGCGGTAGGCGTCGGCACCGCTGCCGGCATACAGTTTCAGCAGATCTTCATTCAGGGTGACGCCGTTTTCTCTGAGAGCGTCAATCAGTGTGACAGAAGTCTGCCCGGCATCAGCATTGACAGAAGTCGTGGAACCGATCAGACCGCCAAATGTGGGCGCCAAAGCGTTCAGGCCCCAGATGGTGACCTTCTCGCTGGAGGCGTTCAGAGGCAGCGCACCGTTGTTCTTAAACAGAACGGTGCCCTCCTGGGAGATCTCCCGCGCCAAGGCCTCCTTGGCGTCGATCACCTCTTTCACAGAGCTGAATTCAGACTTGAAGTAAATCCCATCGCTCGTGCTCTCGCCGCTCTTTACGGTCTTATAGCTCGAGGTGCCGAGGAAGGTGTTGATCTTGCCTGTCCAGCTTCCTGCGATGCTTGTAGCGAACATGGACAGCACGAAAAGTGATGCCAGCAGCGCTGCAAGACCGCGTTTCAAACCAGTTGCTTTGCCCTTCATTTTTTCCTCCTTTTATAAATGAATACGCGCGTAAGGGAGCAAATCCAGACGCGCGCTGCTTAGAATGTGTATGTATATTAACAGATTGTTACGAAAGAGTCAACGGTTATTTATGGATCCGGGTCCGTAGGAAGGGCAAGGAACAGCCCTGCCGAGATCTCAAGAATCGGAGGGCTGTTCAATACGGCTTTCTGTTTTTCAGCTGACAGGCAGAGAAAGCGAAGCTGTGTGTGTTCCGTCGCTTACGGAAACAGCAAGTTTGCCGCTCTCACCGGCACGGACGATCAGCAGCGCTTCGCCGTAATAGGTGTCGCTTTCAGCATCCAGATAGCTCTGCTCATAGAAGGGGCAGGCGGAGCCGAAGGCTTCCAGTGTGCCGCCCTCGACGGAGGCTTTCAGCATGCCCCGCTCACAGGGCTTAGTTATGCCTTTCTCATCGGTATAGCGAACACGGAGGAAGGCCAGATGTCCGGACTGCACGTGTACGTCCTCTGCCTCAATACGGAGTTTCGTCGCCTCTTTCGCTGTGACGAGCCGGTCGCGGCCCAGCTCTTTGCCGGAGGCGTCATAGGACACTGCCTCCAGGATGCCGTTTTCATACGGCACATGGAAGAGCACGCGGCAGTCTCCGCGAGGAGCTTTTCTTCCGAGAGATTTTCCGTTGAGAGACAGCTCGATCTCGGCCGCCCTGGCATAGACCTCTACAGTGGCCTTTTTCCCTTCATAGCCCCGCCAGGACCAGGATGGCATTGCGTTGGTCATTTTCCAGGCGGAGGGACTGTGCTTGCCCTCGTGGCAGATGGGACGCACCGCAATATAGGGGCCAGTTTCACGCTCCAGCGCGACTTTGGTATAAAGCGCTTCGCCAAGGGGCTTGCCTGTCAGGTCAATGCGCCCGCTTCCGGCACTGATCCATCCAAGACCGGCATCCATATTCTTCGCGTAATCCGGATACTCCCAGGAGCCGATCATGACTTCACCCAGATAGTCAATGCCGGCCCAGACAAAGTCGCCAATTAGACGGGGATTCTCTTTCGCCAGTTCCCAGAACTTATACGCGTCGAAACAGAATGTCTCCGAGCCGAGAATCAGACGGTCGGGATAATTCTTCAGGTCTTTCTTATAGCGTTTCTCACCGTAGTTGTAGCCGGCAATGTCCATGTTCGCGAAGGATTCCCGCGTCGTCACGTCCGAGCCGTGCAGCGTCGCGCCGAGCTTCATGAAGTTTGCTCCAAAAAGCCCGGCCATATCGTTAAAGAACTTGGATCCGGTGCTGCTTTCCTTCGCTTTCTTGCCTTCTGCCTTCGCTTTAGCGGCGCGATCGGCTTCCTTTTTTGCTTTTTCATCGGAATACTGGCCAAAACCGATATGGTTGAGGAAGTTAAAGAAAATGTTGACGCCGCAGGTGACGGGTCTGGTGTCGTCGAGTTCATGCAGGAGTGCCGTCATGTCCTTCGCCAGCTGAATCCCTTTCGGCTGAGCGGTCTCCGCGACTTCGTTTCCGGTAGAATAGAGAATGACGCAGGGATGGTTGTAGTCTTTATCGACCATGTCCGCCATATCCTGCTTCCACCAGTCAAAGAAGAAATCCACATAGTCATACATGGTCTTATGAATATACCAGTGGTCAATATACTCATCCATGACGAGCATGCCAAGACGGTCGCAGATCTCCAGCGCAGTTTTTGAGCAGGGATTATGCGCTGAGCGAAGAGCATTATAGCCGTTTTCTTTTAAGATACGGATACGGCGCTCAAGCGCGTCAGGATCGCATTTCGCGCCAAGAAGCCCATTGTCATGATGAACGCAGGCACCGCGAAGAATCTCACGCTTGCCATTGATCAGAAGACCGTCTTTCCCCCAGGACAGTGTGCGGAAACCAAAAGATTCCAGTGCCTCATCTTCACCATAGGTGACGCGGCAGGTATAAAGCTGAGGGGTTTCAACGCTCCAGAGGCTGGCATTCTCGACCGTCAGCGTAAATACGCGCTCTTCGCCTTCCGCGAATGCCAGCACCGTTTCTCCGTCAAGAATCTCAAGCTTGACTGGGCCGTCACTGGTGGTTTTGACCTGAACCTCGATCGTTGCGGGCTTGAGAGAAATGGTTTTAATTTTCACGCCGTTCATTGCAATATGTTCAGCCGGCGCTGTCCACAGATGTACAGGGCGGTAGATGCCGGCACCGGAATACCAGCGGGAGTTTGGCTGGTCAGCATTGAAGGCGCGCACTTCCACGGTGTTTTCACCGGTTATTGCGAATGGCTTCAAATCCACATAAAAATTGGTATAGCCGTAAGGCCGGAAATAGACCTTCTCGCCGTTGAGGTAGACTTCCGCTTTCCTGTAGACACCCTCAAACTCAAGAATGAGTGTGCCGGCGAGCTGCTCTTCTGTCAGAAAAAAGGTTTTTCTGTAGGAATAGTCGCGTCCTTCAAACCAGCTGACATTCAGCCCACCCATGGACTGCGCGCTGCGCGGTTCCCGCAGCATGGCGTCATCGGGAATTCGGACAGGAAGCGGTGACTCATCAGTGTTCAGATGTTTGCAGGTCCAGCCTTCATTAAATGGCTGATATTTCATGGCGTTTTCCATCCTTTCATCCATTTGGAAGATGATTATTTCTAAAACACACTATACCAGATCAATCTCAAAAAAGAAAGCGCAATACTGAATAATCTGAATCGCAAACAGATGCGACACTCGGCATGATCCTTAAAAAATATAAGAAAAAGGCGAGAATCCGTATTCTGGACTCTCACCTGAATAATACAAAGAGGGAATATCAGACGGTTAGGCTTCGTTCTCCATAGAAATCTCCGTCCGGAAAATCTTGTCACGACGTTTGTCAAGAACATAATAAAGCATCATGCCTAAGATCCCGCAGGAAATGACCTCGCCAAGCCCGACAGTCAGCATCATGAGGGGAATCGGGAGGTCGATCGCGTAGGCATAACGAAGCACAAAGGGAATGATCAGTACATTTGAGAGAATGGGCGGGATTGTCCCGAAAACAGGTTTCCTGCTGCGAAGCAGATAGGTGCCGATGGCACCGATCAGCGTAGCGAGGCTTCCAAAAATTACGTCCGGAACGGCCGCACCGCTGATCAGATTCGCGAGCAGGCAGCCGACGAACAGACCGGGAACAGCGGCAGGTGTAAAAAGAGGCAGAATGGTCAGTGCTTCGGAAATCCGCACCTGAACCTCCCGAAAAGAAATCGGAGCGAAGACCAGGGTGAGTGTGACATACAGTGCGGCGATAATCGCGCCGTAGGCAAGGTTCTGAACTTGTTTCTTTTGCATATTGTTTTCTCCTAGTTTTGTTTATTGTGAGGATGGAATTTCGAACTCACATTGCTGAAAGGCTCGCACACTGTATCACAAAATAGAGATATTTGCAACGTTTATTTTCATTTCTCTCTGGTTGCGGCAAACCGAATCCCTATGTTATAATGGTTACGTTAATAAAGAGGCTCATCACGGAAGAAAACGTGAAAGAGTGATTCTGGACAGCCGGTTCACAGGCTGAAGCGGCCTGCAGTTGAAATCACGCCTGCGGACTCTTTTGACTGGCAAGCCATTCCTCTTCGGTCAGAACTTCTATGCCGCAATCCATCAATAGTTGGGCTGCAATCCCGTTCCCTGAAATAAGGCCGCCGTCAAAAAGCCCGTTGTGGATGAGACCTTTGCCGCAGGAAGGGCTCTTTGCTTTCAAAACAGCGATACAGCAGCCATGTTCTCTGCAGATTCGAAGCGCTTCTTCCGCTCCCTTCCAAAAAGCGGCAGTCACATCTTCGCCTTCCCTGTTGACGACACGGGCTCCCTGCCGTTCACTCGGTTTTCGCGGTGTGCTCATTCCGCCCAGAACTTCCGGACACGCCGTGACTGCCAGACCATTATCTACGAGATCTTTAATCTCAGGAACCAGATTGGTCCCGCCATCCCAGCGGCAGTGTTTCCCTGCCAGACAGGCAGATACCAGAATCATGGACAATGCCTCCTTTTTAGAATGGCAGATGGCTGCCTGCAGTGAGTATAGCACGCTCTAACAGACTTGAAAAGCGAAAATGTCGGGGTATAAATGGCATTTTCCGCTTTGCGTTCAGCATGATGGAATGACAGCGAACGATTCAAACAGAAAACACAAGGGTAAACAGGATTGAAGTGGAGGAAACAGGTGAAGAAAAACGCGAAACAGAATTCTGAAAACGGAAGGAAGACGCTTTGCCTTCTGCTGATGATCCTGATTCTTCTTTCCCTGCTGACAGCCTGTGGCGGACAGCAGGGAACGGCTGCAGAGCCGGAGGCCCCTGTTGCGGAAACGGCGGAGGAGCAGAAACCGGTTGTTCAGTCCCCGCCGTCAGAGAGCCCGACTCCTATGCCTTCTCCCGAGATTGCGGTTGATTTTAAAATCGGTGATCAGCAGGTAACGAAAGAAACGTCTGAAATTGATCTCTCACAGGTGACGGAGATAGAGTTGAAACGGTTTTTAGAGTTCCTCCCTTATCTTGAAGGATTGGAAACACTTCTCCTCGGGAAAGACACTGCTGAAAATCCCAGAATATCCTGGGAAACCGTCTGGGAGATCGAGTCTGCCAGGCCGGATGTCCGGCTGCAGTATACGTTTACGGTTCACGGCTATCCCTTTGATCTGCAGGGAAACATCCTCAATCTGAATCATATTCGGTTTGAGGATAAAGGAGCGCTGGCGTATCAAATGGCAAGATGTATGCCGAACCTTCAGATACTGGACATGGACAGTTGCGGTGTGGCGGATGAAGACATGGCACGCATTCGGGATCAGCTCCCGAATGTGAACGTGATCTGGCGCGTTTTTTTCGGAAGAGCTTACAGCGCGCGAACGGATGTGGAGCGCCTGATGATCTCCAATCCCGTCAAGAGCGGCGTCTATGATCTGTACGATGAGCAATTGAAGGGGCTGTATTATTGTACAAAGGTGAAGTATCTGGATCTCGGTCATCTGGCATTCATTAAAGATGTAGGGTATGTTGCCAACATGCCGGATCTGGAGGTGCTGATCATCGCCATGACGGCAATCAAGAATGCGGATGCGTTGGCGAGCTGTCACAAACTCAACTATCTGGAGTTTCAGACGTCCGCAGCCTGTGACCTGTCAGCGCTGAAAGACCTGACAGCCCTTCGGGATCTCAACATCGCCTACAACTTTGCCCTGCACGATATGTCGCCGATCATGGATCTGGAATTGGATCGCCTGTATATCGGAAAGTTTACGCCCATCCCGCGGGAACAGATCGAGGAATACAAAGCGAGACACCCAAACTGCATTGTCAACACAACGACCGAAGATCCGACTGAAGAGGGCTGGCGCACAATGAAAGGCGGAGTTGCCCCGCGCTATGAACAGCTTCGAAAAGAATTCCAATACGGCACCAACCCGCGGTGCTATGCCTATAATGAGAACGACAGACGTTACCGCTACCGATTTGAATACTGATATTCAGAATGATTCTTATGTGAAACCAACTGTTCGGGAAGCCTGAACAGTTCGCGTGTGGAGGTATCGGCAGTTCAAAGGAAAATGAGGAAGGGGTTTCAATGATGAATACAGTATTTGATCCGCTTGACCAAAAATACCGCTCTCAGCGCTTCCCGCTGTATGCCCGGGGAGGAATGGTGAACTGTTCCAGCCCGCAGGCAGCGGCTGCGGGGCTGGAGGTACTGCGTTCCGGAGGGAATGCGATAGATGCCGCTGTTGCCGCAGCGGCAGCGCTTACCGTGACGGAACCGACAGCAAACGGTCTTGGGTCCGATGCGTTTGCTCTGGTCTGGAGCGAAAAAGAACAGCAACTCTTTGGGCTCAATTCGAGCGGTCCTGCGCCGAGGCTTGCGGACGCGGACAGAATTCTTCGGGAAGGGTTGGACAGAGACGGAAAAATGCCCACTCATGGATGGGTACCGGTTACGGTTCCCGGTGCGCCGGGGGCCTGGACAGCCCTGACAGCACGTTTCGGCCGCCGCAGCCTTGCTCAGAACCTGGCGCCTGCCGTCCGGTATGCCCGGGAAGGTTATCCCTGTGCGCCAAACCTGGCGCAGAGCTGGGAAGAAGCTCTGTCAAGCTATCGAAGAAGGCTCAGCGGTTCCTGCTTTGATGCCTGGTTTCGGACCTTTGCTGCGGATGGACATGCCCCGGCGGCAGGTGACATCATCCGCCTGCCTGATCATGCGGATTCTCTGGAAGAAATCGGAGAGACGAACGCCGAATCATTCTATCGGGGAAGACTGGCAAAGAGGATGGACGAGGAAAGCCGCAGATACGGTGGTTACCTTCGGTTCGATGACTTGGCGGCATTTCATCCGCAGTGGGTGATACCGCTTCGGGTCAATTACCGTGGCTATGAAGTATGCGAGATTCCGCCCAATGGTCAGGGAATCGTCGCGCTGATGGCACTGAATATCCTGAAAGAATTTGAGTTTACAGAAAAAGACAGTGATTTGACCTGCCATCGACAGATTGAGGCAATCAAGATTGCATTTGCTGATGCGTTCGAATATGTAACCGACCCATCGAATATGCGTTTGGACTGTCACGACCTTCTTCGACCGGAGTATGGCGCCGCTCGCGCGCGGGAGATTGGTGACATGGCAAAGGTCTATTCTGCGGCGGTTCCTCCGAAGAGCGGAACCGTTTATCTCTGCTGCGCGGACGGAGAGGGGAATATGGTCTCTTATATCCAGTCCAATTACATGGGCTTTGGATCTGGCATTGTCGTAGACGGCACTGGGATTGCGCTGCAGAACCGCGGAGCCGATTTCTCTCTGGATCCGAAGGCTGCGAATGTCCTTCGTCCGGGGAAGCGCAGTTATCACACCATTATTCCCGGATTTCTCATGCGGGATGGAATGCCGGTGGGACCCTTTGGCGTCATGGGTGCCTATATGCAGCCGCAGGGACATGTCCAGGTGGTCACAAACTATATCGACTTTCATCTGAATCCTCAGCAGGCTTTGGATGCCCCGCGGTGGCAATGGATGCGTGATGGTAGCGTAACACTCGAAAGCCGCTTTGAGCCTGAACTGGCCCGAGCCCTGCGGCGTCGCGGTCACCGGGTGAGCGTTGATCTGTCAACCCCGTCTTTCGGGCGTGGTCAGATGATTGTGCGCCTTCCGAACGGGGTGCTTGTAGGCGGCACGGAGTCCCGGACAGACAGCAATATCGCCCTGTTCTGAGCGATCTCCCGTTGCTGTTGATAGGAGTGAAACAAATGGCAGTTAAGAAAATAGATTCGCGGCGCATGGGGGAAATGCCAGAAGGCCGTCTGCTGATTACAATGGCGATTCCCATGATTCTTTCGATGATGGTTCAGGCATTGTACAATGTTGTGGACAGCATCTATGTAGCCCGCGTCTCGGAAGATTGTCTTTCTGCGCTCTCTCTGGCATTCCCGGCACAGAATATCATGATCGGTCTGGCAACAGGCACCGGTGTAGGTGTCAGCACGCTGGTTTCCCGCGCGCTGGGACGCAGAGATGGCGAGGAAGCCCGCAGAGTCACCGGCACAGCGATCTTCCTCTGTTTTTGCTGTTGGTTTCTGGTCGCGCTGTTCGGTGTTTTCGGCGCCAAAGCGTTCATCTGTTCCCAGACACAGGTGGCATCGATCCGCGGTCATGCGGAATCCTATCTGCAGATCGTGACCATTGGCTCCCTGTTTGTGTATCTGGAGATCTGCGCGGAGCGACTGCTTCAGTCAACAGGCCTTACCAGGCTTTCCATGTGGACGCAGATCATCGGTGCCGTCACCAACATCATTCTGGATCCTTTCTTTATTTTCGGCTGGTTGGGACTCCCGGCGATGGGTACTGCAGGGGCTGCCGTAGCAACCGTGATCGGCCAGGCGGTCGGGGCGATTGTTGGCTTTGTTTTCCATGTTCGTCTCAACACGGAGCTGCCCATTCAGCTGAAAGAGATCCGTCCGCATCTGCCGATAATCCGCAGTATATACAGGATTGGCTTTCCCTCTATTCTGATGATGTGTATCGGTTCTCTGACAAACTATCTCATGAATATTATCCTTGGTGCGTTCACATCGACGGCGGTAGCGGTTTATGGCGTTTATTTCAAGATTCAGAGTTTCTTCTTCATGCCGGTTTTTGGCATCAACAATGCGCTGATTCCGGTCATCGGATACAACTACGGGGCACGAAAGAAGGAACGGATTTATCGTACCATCCTGTTCGGCGTCTTATATGCCAGCTGTTTTATGCTGCTTGGCCTTTCTGCATTCCAGCTGATACCGAAGCAGCTCCTCGGTATCTTTGCTCCCTCCGAGACCATGCTTTCCATCGGCGTTCCCGCTCTGCGACGGATCAGCCTCAGCTATGTTTTTGCCGGATTCTGTATTGTCGCGGGTTCTACCTGTCAGGCGTTGGATCGAAGTGTCTACTCCCTTCTGGTGTCTGTTCTCAGACAGGTTGTCGCCCTGATCCCGGCAGCTTGGCTGCTCAGCAGGACTGGGGATGTCAACATGGTATGGTGGGCTTTTCCGATCGCCGAGATCATTTCCTTTACTGCCAGCGCTCTCTTCCTCCGCTCTGCTCTGAAAGGGATGGAAGTAACATTCTCTGGGAAACACTAATTCTTGTACAAAAAGTAAAAAAACAGACCACGATAAGCAAACGATGTGCTTGTCGTGGTCTGTTTTTTATGGGTCAAAGGAATGTAATAGAGAGATATTATTCGCTGTCGCGCAATGGCTTCCACCAGGCGATCCCGAAAAACAGGCAGTTGATGAAGGCTTCTGCCATTCCTACACCCTTGGCTTTCGCAATTGGCATTCCTTTCAGAAAGAATTCTCCGGTATGAATTCCCATCAGGGCAAGCAGGGGAATATACTGTTTCTTTCCACAGAAGAATGCGGCAACAGCATAGAGAAGCACACAGATAACATTTCCGTATTTGCTTTTCATAGAAACCTCCGCCATATAATTCTTTAGCGATTTATTGATGTTGGATCCAGATTACAGAGTCGCTTTGACGTCAACGTCGCTCAGTTCAACCGGGCGTGTCTTGTTCGCCTGATATACACCCTGCGCACGAAGCAGGCCGTCATATTTGTCGTGGGTTAAAATGAAAAAGCACTCAGTTCCGAGCAGCTTAAAGACATAATCCATGACTTCGTCGATTGGAGTACCAGTTGTAGTGACATATTTGCTGATTGCAAGCTGTTTCTGATAATCATCGTCATGATAATACGGGTCGTCTGTAATGGCATAGCGGGCGGGACGATGACGGTCTGTCAGATACATCTCGGTCTGAACGAAGCCAGGGGCAAATACAGAGACATCAATCTTGGAACCTTTCGCCTTGAGTTCTTTATAAAGGACTTCACTCAGAGCAATTGCAGCATGCTTGGAACTGAAATAGGTAGGAGAGGCGGGAGAGGTAATGAGTCCGGCGATGGAGCAGACATTGATGATCTGTGCGTGAGCATCCTGCGCTTCCATCATGGGCAGGAAGTAGCCGAGCATGAACCAGTGTGAAAAGACGTTGACTTCATAAACCCAGCGGATATCCTGCTCGGGAATATTGGTGAAGTCGCCGCTTGCACTGACGCCGGCATTGTTAACAAGAATATCACAGCGTCCAAATACTTCTACGGTCTTGTCATAGATTTTCTTGCATTCTTCTTTGAGAGAGACGTCAGCTCCGATGGAATAGCCTTGAACACCGAGCGCGCGGATCTCTTCCGCAACAAGTTCCGCTTCATCCGGATGGATATCGGCAATCAAAACATCAGCGCCGCGCTTTGCGAAATTGAGTGCGAACGCTTTACCGATGCCGTTTGCGCCACCGGTAACCACAGCCTTTAATCCCTTATAATCAGTGATCATGTTATTACTCCTTTTCAGTTGGTTAGTTGTTTGCCCGGTGCCGCCCTGCGGCACCGGGACAAATTAAAACAAGTATGAAAATCAGGTGCCGGGGTGGGACAGCTCGAAGACGTTCTTCATGCGCTGTTGCTGGACAACCAGCGCCTCGGGATGTGTCAGAATATAGAACTGATCTTCCTCGAAAGCTGTAAAGACTGTCAGACCGACAGAGTCAATGGGAATACCGGTGGACACACCGCGCGCAGCGCGGATCTTACCGGCAATGAACTCCTCAGACTGGTAATATGGATCGTCATTGATAGCAGCCCAGTCAGGACGATGGTTATCACTCAGGTGAATGGTCGTTTTAATATAGGCCGGGCAAAGCACATGCATGGAGATGTTCGTAATGCCGCGGGACTTGAGCGCAAGATAGGTGCACTCGGTCTGCACGACGTCTGCAGTTTTGGTAGCATGGTACATGCAGGAACTGAAGGAGATGCCCAGGCCCGCGCCGGAGGCAGTGTTCATATAGCAGCACTCATCGCCCTGCTTGATCATCTGCTTAAGGAAGTAGTGCATGGCATAGGTATGGGATACAAAATTGCATTTGGAAATCCAGTTAATATCCTGGATTGGCAGCTCCCATACGGGACCGGGTGCAGTAACACCGGCGTTAGCGACCATAATGTTGACCTTGCCAAAGTTATCCAGGCATACATTGAGAAGTGCTTCCACATTTTCTGCCGAAGAAATATCAGCCGCTAAGGAGACAACGGGAACACCGTATTCCTTGCACATTGCTTCGGTTTCGGTCAATCCTTCCGCATCAATGTCATTGATTACGACCTTCATCCCGCGAAGAGCGCCTTCCAGCGCAACCGCCCGACCGATACCACTGGCAGCACCGGTTACGCACAAAACTTTATCTTTAAATTCTT
This sequence comes from Oscillospiraceae bacterium, assembly GCA_017448455.1. GTDB lineage: Bacteria > Bacillota > Clostridia > Oscillospirales > Oscillospiraceae > Limivicinus. The sequence continues at coordinate 33,625 of JAFSLL010000044.1, forward strand.
TCATATATTTGCCCTCCTTTTATTTAGAATACCCAGGCTTTCGAATTGGCTTCACGGAGTGCGTCGCCAATCAGACCGGGAACAGAGGCATCGCCAACCTTGGTGACTTTGTCAAAGGCGGCAAAGAATTCATCTGCAAACGCGTTGTTCGGACGGACACCAGCGGCAAAGACCACATAGTCAGCGTCCAGCTCGGTTTTAAACGCGGTGACGCTGTTGCGCAGAACAGCCTTGCCATCTTTAATTTCCGTGAGGCTCTCCAGCGTCTTGACTACAGAGCCCTGCTCAGCCAGAACACCAAGCAGATAACGTTTTACACTGGGATAAAGAGGATCACCAACGTTGCCTGTCATTTCTACAACGGTAACCTTGTTGTTGGCGCCAAGAATCTCCGCGGTCTCCAACCCGGTAATACCGCCGCCAACTACGACAACGTTTTTATCCTTGATGTCATACTTCCCTGCAACGACATCCTGTGCGAGCAGAACATTGTCGGCATCGGCTCCGGGGACGGGAAGCTTAATGGGAGTACCGCCGGTTGCGATGATAACACCATAGGGATTCAAAGCTTTTACGGCTTCTACAGTGGCTTCGGTGTTAAGACGAACTTCAACGCCATACTCTTTCAGCTCGGCGGCAAGAACGTCTATCAACTCACCAACCAGCTGCTTGTGAGGCGGCATTTTTGCATAATTCATGGAGCCGCCAAGAACACCGGATTTTTCAAAGAGAACCGGTTTGAAGCCACGTCTGGCAAGCACAGAGGCCGCCTGCATGCCACCCGGGCCGCCGCCTATTACGGCAACTGTACGACCATCGCCGTTCTTGATCAGGGTATCTTCGTTATAGATGGTCTCCATGCCGAGTCTCGGGTTGCTGTTGCAGACGATGGGAAGACCCATGGCGGCTGCTTTGAAGCAGAACATGCAGCCCATGCAGTTGCGGATCAGGTGCTCTTTGCCTTCTTTTGCCTTCTTGCCGAATTCAGGATCCGCCAACTGGGCACGGCCCAAAGCGACGAAGTCGCTGACGCCCTCTTCCAGCAGCTTTTCAGCAGTGGCAGGATGTTTTACCGTATTAACGGCAATGACAGGAATCTTGACAGCCTTTTTGACGGAGGCGGCAAGATCTTTCTTCCACATTTCGTCGCGGAAGTATGGCTCGACAATGGTATTGCCGGTTGCGTAGGTACCGCAGCTGACATTGATGGCGGAAATGCCAAGACTCTCGAGGTAGCGAGCAATCTTCACACCGTCCTCAATGGTCAGGCCACCTTCCTGATACTCGCTGGCACTGATGCGGACACTGACCGGGAAGCCGGGACAGGCATAACGGATACCGACGATGATTTCCGCGATGAAACGCATGCGTCCGAAGAAGTTTCCACCGTATTTGTCGGTGCGTTTGTTGGTCAGCGGGCTCATGAACTGGTTGAGCAGATAACCGTGTGCGGCATGAAGTTCAACGCCGTCCATTCCCGCCATTTTGGCCATCATGGCAGCCTTAATGAACTTGTTGACCATGGCTTCACACTCCTGTGTAGTCATGGCTCTGGGCATTTCACCTACAACCGGGCAGGGAATGGCGCTGGGGGCGATGATCTCACCGGCTTTCTGCATGGACGCAGAAATCTCACGGCCGGGGTGGTGGAGCTGAAGGAAGATCTTCGTGTCGTACTTGTGAACAGCGTTTGCCAGCTTCTGGAGGCCTTGCACATACTTGGGCTCCGCTGCGTGGAGCTGGAAATAACCGGCGCCGCCGCGCTCTTCGTCAACACAGGTAACTTCTGTGTAAATCAGCGCGCAGCCACCTTTTGCTCTCTCCTCATAGTACCTGATGATCTCGGGGGAAGCGGTGCCGTCAGCATTTGCCAGACTGCACCCCATGGGAGGCATGACGATCCTGTTTTTCAGCTCCAAGGATCCGATCTTGCCTCTGGAGAAAAGTTTCTCGTACTTCATGCAATCATTCCTTTCATTAATAATTGGAGAATAGTCGGATTGCCTTGACGATTGCTTGACAAAACAATCCTGTTATGTCTATAATATGTTAAAAAATAAATTTTCAACATATTCATGAAGCACAAAAAAGAAGCAGTCAATTATGCACCGAGAATCTGTACAAATGATGGTGAAGTGTATAAAGCATAATTGGTGCTTTATTTACGTATTAACCGTAATACGATGGAGGATCAGGAATGCTCTTTTCCAAAATTGCCGAAAAGTTGAAACAGAAGTATCCGGAGACAGAGTCTGTTGTTTTGGGAGACAGGCTTCTTATGGGACTACAGTTTCTGGAAACGGAAGATGGTTTTCTATCCGATGCACTTTATGTTGTTTTTGGAGAGAGTGCTGTAACTAGAGATTGCTTTCCACATAACCTTCTCGTTTTTTACCGGAGTGAACAGGAACACGAGACACTGAAAGACCATTTTTCTCAAAGCAGGGGGCCGGTTAATCTGCTTTATGCTTCATGGGAAAACCACGCGCAGATCATGAACAGCATCCAGGCCTATCTTCGCACAGAGCAGAGAAAATCAGACAGCTATTCAGAATTTCTGCGCATGGTCGTTGAGGGAAAAGACCTATATTTTCTGCTGGCTGAAGGTGCCAGACAGTGTGGCAGACAACTGGTTGCGCTTGATATCAGTGGTAAAATTCAGGGTTATTCCCCGATCCAGAATTATCTGACATCGGACTGGCTCGTAGCAATCAAAAATGGGTACTGTCCGGTAGATTTTATGGAACATCTCTATGATCGTCTCCTGACACGTACCGAGATATCGTCTACTCCGTTTGTTTATTACTGTGATCAGACCAAGCTGACATATTTAAGCAGTCCGGTTGTGATCGGAGGCAGCCCCTATGGTTATGTGTTCCTTTTATCGGAGAAAGAGGACTTTGATCCGGTCGCTTATGATATTCTTCCAATTCTCAGCCGGGTAATGGGGGATTATCTCAGGCGGAGCAATACTGGCCTTAACAGTCGGAACCAGCTTTTTCATGAACTGGTTCGCGATATCTTACATGGAGAAGCTCCTGACTCTGTTCAGTCCCGTATTGCATCCGGCAAACTTCCGATTCCACCCATCATGCGTGTTCTGGTGGTATATTTTTATTATGCGGAGCATGAAAAGGAAGCATTAAAAAGACTCAGTTCTCAGCTTGCGCTTATTTTTGGACCTTTTGCACCTCTGCGGTATGAGAATCGATTAATTCTCCTTCAGAACATGGATCCGAAACTGACAGAACAGAATAAGAAGGCAATGGCATATTTGCAGCAGCTTGCAGTAACAAATAAACTGTATGTAGGGATCAGCAACGAATTTTCCAGGCTTGATTCCTTTGCGGAATACTACGAAGAGGCGGAAGAGGCATTAAAACTTTCATTCCGGATGCATGAAGAAAAAAACCTGGTATATTATCAGGATGTCGCCTTTTATTCTATGCTATGCAAAATACCAGCCAGCGAGAAGATGCGCTCTTTCTGTCATCCTGCGTTGGAAATCCTCCAGCATTATGATGCCGAGAATCATACGGTACTTCTTGAGACACTGAAGGTCTATCTTGATACAGGCTGTAACCAGAAGCTGACTTCAGAAATCATGTATACCCATAGAAACACAATCTCCTATCGCAGACAGCAGATCATTGATTTGACCGGTGTCGATTTTACGGATGCGGACATATTGTTTCAACTACGATATTCAATGAGAATTTATCAGTTTCTGGACACATGAAAAGACAGTTGCTGCGTACAGACCTCTACAGGTGTGTTCGGAGTATCTGAATAAAAAATTATTAAGGAGAGTGTACAAATGATTATCGTTTTTTGTGAGGCTAAGATTGATCCGGAAAAACAGGCGGAATTTCTTGAGAGAGTGAACGAATCCGGTGTTATTGAAGCAACAACGCAGGAAGAAGGAAATATCAGCTATGAACTGGCCGCCTCCGCTGGCAAGAAGGGTCAGCTGTATGTAATAGAGCGCTGGGAAAACATGGCAGTACTGCAGGCGCATATGAAAGGTGCCAACTTTGCCGCATTCGGAAAAATGAGTATGGAGTACGGCATCAAGACGGAGATTAAACTCTATCAGGGGGAAGCGCTGAACTGAGAGATAAACAACATAGCAGTTTGCCACCTGAGAGACAACATTGACTGCAGCTATGCCACTGATACAAAGATGAATAACAGCAAAAACCGATGAATTATCATTTTTCCATCGGTTTTTGCTGTTTTATCATTACTGGATAATAAACAGAAGCATTGTCATATCTGATTGAAGTTCATGATAGGGTTCTGCAGGAAGTTGCATCAGAAAAGGCTTCTCTTCCTCAAACATAGATGCCCTGCTGCCTTCCTTCTTCTGGAACGGTTTATGATTGAACTCGAACAGCTTATTCCAGATTGCTTCATTCAATTCCGGCAAGGAGAGGAACTGCCGATTGCGCAGAGCAGCAATGATGAAGGTGGAGATGACGCCGACCGTGCCCTCTACGAATGCTTTGTCCCTCGGAGATCTGACTCGGGCGGGAACGACAGCAGTGTTGTAATGCTCAGCCAGTTCCTGATACGAGCGATTCAGTTCAACTTCATCTTTCCCATGCTTGACAACGCCAGTTTTTAGATTGTCACATTGAATCATCTTCGTTGCACCGCCAAAATACTTGTAGGCATTGACATGCGCTGTTGTCCAGCACTCCTGATCCATGGAGTAAAAGCCTTCCACGTAACTGTACCCACTGAACGGCAGCGTAGCAACAAAGACATAGACCTTGAGGAGTTCACCCGTGTCAGTGTCAATAATGCCGGTTGTATCTCCTGCCCAGTCTACCTGCATGATCTCTCCTGGCTTGTGGTTAAGGTGCATGGTGGCGTTCTTCTTGGCACAAAAGTCGTTGTAGTACTTGTTAAACTGGGTCGATTGATACGGCAATTCACCGGCAAGCCTGCATTCATCTACGTATTCACGCCAAAGCAGGTCGAGCGTTACGCCATCTCGTTGAAGCTCTTTAGCTTATCTGCGATATGGAGCGTATGTGAGGCAATAAAAAGAAGTGAACGGATCTTCCCGTTCACAGAAGCGCACCGCACCGGCGCGTTTCTGTGAGCCGGAAGGCTCAGACAAGTGAATAGGGCAAGCAGATACGTTCCGCTTGCGGGAAGCCAGGTAGCGGGTGCGCGAGGATTGCCGGTTGTCCGGGAGGTGAAAGGACGACGGCAGAGCGAACAACACCACCGCTGTATGCAGCCGATGGCAAGGCAGCCGGCCACGATCCGCGAGTGGAGATAATGATACCTACGTTGATGACACGTCACAGAGTCAAACGTCCCGCCATAAGCATGGGGGGAGGCACGGAACAATCCTACGGAGCGGCCCGCCAGGTCGCCGTCTGATTCTTGCCTATGATAATATCGTGATACTCCCGAACCACCTTTCAAACGAGTGCGGATTTTGTCGATTTTTGTGTCTCACCGTGAGACACATTTTTCATTTGATTAAAGACGATAGTTATAGAACAGGGGACGGTAAAAACGAGAGAGGAAAAACTGATCGTTGAGGGCTGCGAGATCAAGATCAACTATGCAAAGCAGGATAATCCGGAAGCGTTGGCTGCAATCCGGGGCTTGCTTGAAAAGCAAAGAATAACGCCGGGAAATATGCAGAAATTTGACGGTATTGAGGAAAAATGCGATAATAACAGTAAAGAATGCACCTTGAAAACTGAATAGCGAATAGAGGAAACAGATTCGTCGCAGGTGTATGAAATGAGCTATAAACGTGTTGAATGTCTCTATCGTGTCTCTACGGTAGGACAGGTTGAGAAGAACGATATTCCGATGCAGCGGCAGTATTGCCAGGAATTTGTATCGGGACACCCGGATTGGGAGATCACGAAGGAGCTATACGAAAAAGGTGTGTCCGGCTTCAAGAAATCCGCCAAAGACCGTGATGCAATCCAGGAACTACAAGAGGACGCTGTTCAGAGCAAGTTCGATATTCTCCTTGTATTCATGTTTGACCGGCTCGGACGCCGCGATGATGAAACGCCGTTTATTGTTGAATGGTTCGTAAAAAACGGTATAGAGGTATGGAGTGCGGTTGAGGGACAGCAAAGATTTGATACCCATGTGGACAAGCTGCTCAACTACATCCGCTATTGGCAGGCATCCGGCGAAAGTATAAAAACCTCCGTCCGTGTTCGTACAAGGATGGAACAACTGACGGAGGAGGGCTTTTTTACCGGCGGCTCTGTGCCTTATGGATATAGACTTGTGAAAACAGGTCGGACAAACAAGCGCAACAAAGAGGTCTTTGATATTGAACTGGATGAATCTGCCGCAGAGATCATCCGGCTCATTTTCTATAAATATGTACATGAGGGCTACGGCGCACAACGCCTCTGCAAGTATCTGGCCGAAATGCATATCTACAAGGAGAACGGAAAAAACTTCCCGAATACGACGATCAACCGCATTATCAAAAACGAAATCTACACCGGCGTCATGCACAACGGAGAGGCGAGATCGGAGGTCATCCCAGAGCTGCAGATCATTGATCGGGAGACCTACGAACGAGCGCAAAAGATCATGCGGGAACGGACGATGCCCCATAACGATGTTCCCTTGAATCTGAAAGGACAGTCTCTTTTGGTGGGGAATGTGTTCTGCGGGTATTGCGGGAATAGGTTGACGCTAACGACAAGCGGCTATCGCAATGTTCACAAAGACGGAAGCTGCGTCCGAGCCGCCCGCGCCCGGTATGCCTGCCATTACAAGCAAAGGCATCCGGGAGAATGTGAAGGGCCGTCCGGCTATGGCATCAAGACACTTGACGGGATTGTTGACCGTGTTGTACGGAGCCAACTTCAAAAAATTAAAGATCAGCCGAGCGGGAAACTCGTTTCGTCCCAGCAGCAGGAACTAATCAACTTGCTTTCTGCAAGGTGCAAAATCCTCTCCCTGCAGGTGAGCGACAAACAGCAGGAGATTACCGATTACGAGGCCGAGACAATTAAGGTCATAAGAGGGCAGAGCAAGTTTTCGGCTGAACTGCTTACGTCTCTTTCCGCAAAAGCAAAAGACGAGCTGGAGGAACTGAAAACGGCGCTGGAAGCAGCACAGCAGGAACTCGACGCTTTACAGGCTGATGAAGTGACAGAAAACGAGGAATACGACCGTTTGATTGGCTGGGCAGATGTATATGACCGCTGTTCTTTTGAGACGAAAAAGATGTTTGTATCGAAGTTTATCAAGGCTGTGCGGGTGTTCCGAGATTATCGCTTGGAGATCGACTTCAACGTATCCTACGAGGAATTTCAGAACTTGACCGTGAAAGTAGCGGTATGAAAAACGGGAAGTCTGATACCAGACTTCCCGAAATTGGTGGAGACGGAGGGATTCGAACCCTTGACCTTACGGATGCGAACCGTACGCTCTCCCAGCTGAGCTACGCCCCCGATTATTGACGCCTGAATTTCTCAAGCTTCTGTATTATACCACAAATTTTCCATTTGTAAAGAAAAAGATTGCACTTCCGGAAAAAATGGTGTAATATAAGCGCGTGGCTTTTGACAAGGCTGCACTAGTCGGGGAGCCAGCGGTGCCCTGTAACCTGCAATCCGCTACAGCAGGGACGAATTCCCATCTTAGGATATGTTCTGTGTCGATTGGCCCCGGTAAGCAGCGTTGAAGATCCGGTCTCGCGCAACGGGAACCCGTGAACCATGTCAGGCGGGGAACCGAGCAGCATTAAGCGGGACATCCCGTGTGCCGTGAGGGCGCCGGGTCCGAGCCGGCTGCCGGGGTACGGATGTAGCGCATTTTTCAACGGTGGGTGTGCAGTCTTGTCAAGAGCCATAGCTTTTTTGAGGCAGGTGAGCGCTTTGTATCAGGCCCTGTACCGCAAATGGCGGCCGCAGACCTTTGACGAGGTCATCGGTCAGCAGCATATTACCGAAACGCTGAAGAACCAGGTGAAGACCGGGCGCCTGTCGCACGCCTACCTCTTCATCGGCACCCGCGGCACCGGCAAGACCACCTGCGCGCGCATCCTGGCCCGTGCGGTCAACTGCGAACACCCGGTCGACGGCAACCCCTGCGGGACCTGCCCGGCCTGCCGCGGCATCCTCGAAGGCTCGGTGATGGACGTGGTCGAGCTGGACGCGGCCTCCAACAACGGCGTGGACAATGTCCGCGCGCTGCGCGAGGAGGCGGTTTTCTCGCCCTCTGCGGTCAGAAAGCGCGTGTACATCGTGGACGAGGTGCACATGCTCTCGGCCTCCGCCTTCAACGCCCTGCTGAAGATCCTGGAGGAGCCGCCGGAGCATCTGATGTTCATCCTCGCAACGACCGAGCTCAACAAGGTCCCGGCGACCATCCTGTCCCGCTGCCAGCGGCACAGCTTCAAGCGGATCGACGTGCCGGAGATCGCCGAATACCTGGAGTATATCGCATCCAAAGAAAACTTCACGCTGACCCATGAGGCGGCGGAGCTGATCGCCCGCCTGGCCGAGGGCGGCGTGCGCGACGCGCTGAGTCTGCTGGATCAGTGCTCATCCACGGAGAAGATCGACGTCGACGCGGTCTATGCCGCGATGGGACTGGCCGGCAAGCGGCGCATCGCCGAGCTGCAGGAGAAGATCCTGGCCCACGATACCGCGTCTGCCCTGCAGCTTTTCAGCGAAATGTGGATGGACGGGAAGGACCCGGGCACGATCCTGTCGGAGCTGGCCCAGCTGCTGCGGGACGTGCTGATGCTGCAGGTCGCGCCGCGGGGCAGCCGCAATCTGCTCTCCTCCGGCTTCGAGACCGACGCGCTGCGCTCCTTCGGCGACCGGATGACCCGCGAGGAGCTGCTCTGCGCCCTGGAAAAGCTGCAGGAGACCCAAGGCGCGATGCGGACGGTCAGCAACCCCCGCATGAACGCCGAACTCTGCCTGGTCTCGCTCTGTGACAACAGCCTGGGCGACAGCACGGCGGAGCTGCGCGCCCGCCTTTCTCGCCTGGAAAAGGCACTGGAAAACGGTGTGCCCGCCGCCGCTCCGGCGGAAAAGCCCGCACAGCCTGCGGAAAAGCCCGCCCCGGCAGACCCGCCCGCGCGGGAAGCGCCGCGGGAAGAGCCGCGCCCGGTCCCGGCGGACCCCGTGCCTGCGCCTCCGCAGGAGAAGGCGGCGCCCGCGCCGGCTGTCGAGCCGTCGGAAGTGAGCGCAGGGACTGATGACGTGTGGACGGCGGTGCGTAAGCGCCTGGCTCCGCGTCTGTCGATGGAGATGCGCACGATCATCAACAACCCCGACATGGTGCTGGGCACGATGCGCGGCGACGAGCTGCGGATCGACGCCGCCCCCGGCTACGCGTACATGCGCTTTAACCGGCCGGAGCTGCTGCAGGTCATCGCCGAGACGGCCGGCGCGATCCGGGGCCGCCCCACCCGCACCCAACTAGCGGAGAACAAGCCGCGGCAGGGGAGCGGGCGCAGCCTGGACGAGCTGCGGGACTTCCGGGAAGTACACTTTGTGGATTAAACCGATAACGATGATTGGGAGGAAATAACCATGGCAAAAGGCGGATTTCGCGGCGGTATGCCCGGCAATCAGATGAATATGATGCGCCAGGCGCAGAAAATGCAGCAGGATTTCATGAAAATGCAGCAGGAACTGGAGAGCCGCAGCTTCGAATTCACGGCGGGCGGCGGCGCGGTCAAGGCCGTGGTGTCCGGTACGCGCAGCTTTGAGAGCATCACCATCGATCCCGAGGTCGTCGATCCCGAGGACGTGGAAATGCTGCAGGATCTGATCCTGGCGGCGGTCAACGGCGCCCTGAAGGCGGCGGACGACGAGACCGGCAAGGCGATGAACAAGCTGCAGGGCGGCCTGGGCGGCTTTCCCGGACTGTTCTGATCGGCGCGATAATGAAAACGGAGGCTGAAACTTCAGCCTCCGTTTTCGTTTTCTCTGTTGATGCCCGCAAGCTTTTGCAGCCAGGCCATGACCCTTTCGATCAGCCGGTGATAGATCCGGCGCAGCCTGTCGGAGCGGGCGGCCTGCCAGCAGAGCTCTGCCAGCAAAATGCCGGAGGGCACGTCCACGATCACATGCTGCTTGGTCGTCAGCGTCGAGCAGCAGATGGCGGCGGCGATCAGCAGCGCCAGCGGACTGAGCCAGCGGGGGAGATCCTTTCTGCCCCGCACGCCGATCCAGCACAGCCAGGCCACGGAGCAGTGCAGCGAGGGGAAGAGGTTTTCCGGCGTGTCAACGCCGTAGACGATCCCCATGATCCAGTTCCAGAGACCGCCCCCGGTCAACTCCGGACGGACGTTGGTGGTCGGGAGGAGGATGAAGATCAGAAAGCTGATCAGAGCGTTCAGATGAAAGGCGCAGAACAGACGCTCACGCTCATAGACCGGTCCGGTGCTGATGACCACCAGCATCACATACCAGAAGACAAAGGTGCCCACATAGATGCTGACGGTCCAGGGCAGGAAGGGGATCAGCGCATCCCAGCGCAGGCTCATGTCAAGATGCGGCCGCCAGAAGCACAGCAGCTTAGCAAAGGTGAAAAGGCCGGTGCTGAAAATCAGCGCCTCAACGGGCGCAGCGACGGAAAAGGGATATTTGTCGATCAGTTTTTTTATCATCTCAGATTACTTCTTGACGCAAAGGCAGATCCGGACGAGAGCCGGATCTGCCGTTTTATTGCAAAGTCTGTCGGGCGGCGCTTACTCGGGGCGGCGGCCGTCGCAAAGGTAGAAGACGGTCAGCAGACCGGGGCCGCAGTGGGCGCCGATGACGACGCCGAGCGAGGTGATGGTGATGCGGCCGACCTGGGGATAGGCTTTTTTGATCTCATCGCGGACCCACTCCGCGTCAGCGCGGCAGTCTGCCTGCAGGATGTGGAATTCCGTTCCGGTCGGGTCGATGCGGCTCAGATCGTTGAGCACGCCGCTGAGGATGGTGCTGAGCGCCGCCTTGCGGCCGCGCACCTTTTTCGCCACGTCCAGGGTTCCGCCGTCCGGCACATAGAGCACGGGCTTGATGTTCAGCATGGATCCGACCAGTGCGGAGGCGTTGGAGACGCGGCCGCCGGCCTTGAGGTAGTTCAGGTCGTCTACGGTGAAGCGGTGGGCGATCTTCAGCTTGTTTTCCTCGCCCCAGGCGACGACCTCATCGAAGCTCGCGCCGCTTTCCTTCAGCCGCACGGCGCGCTCGACCAGCAGGCCGAGGCCGCCGGAAATGCAGAGCGTATCCATGACGTACAGCCGCTGCTCGGGGTACTCGGGGCGGATCATCTCGGCTGCCTTGTTGGCGTTGGCAAAGGAGACGGACATCTTCTTGCTCATGTCCAGGAAGAGCACGTCCTTGCCGGTATCCAGCAGCTCCTTGAAGAAATCGTAATAGATGAACTCATTGATCATCGAGGTCTTGAGCCGGTCGCCCTTGCGCATGCCTTCATAGATGGCCTGGCGGCTCTCTTCACGGCAGTCGTCCTCGCAGAGGCGGTCGCCGACGGTGAAGGTATAGGGGATGAAGGGGATCTGATGCTCGTCCAGATAGGTCCTCGGGAGATCGGAGGTCGAAGAGGTGGCAATGATGTAGTCGCGCATGTGTTTATTTCCTCATTTCATGAAATGTGAATACAAGAGTGGGAAAAGGACGGTCGGCTCAGCCGCCGAATCCGGACCCGGGGCCGCCGGGCTCCGCGCCGCCCTCGGGCGGGAAGGAGGGGAGGCTGTGGTCCTCAAAATCGGGAACGGGGAAGCTGCTGCGATACACGGTGGATTCGAAATACTCCCTGGCGTTGTCCGC
>JAFSLL010000004.1 GCA_017448455.1 Oscillospiraceae bacterium
CATGAACGAATGGTATCTGCGCGATCTGAGCCGCAAGCAGAAAACCGCCATTCGTGTCAAAGGGGAATCCGGCAAGCCTACCACCAACTGCGCCATCTATGGCTACAGGAAAGACCCGGAAAACAAATACCATTGGCTGATCGACGAGGAAGCCGCCGCCGTGGTGCGCCGCATTTTCCGCTTGACCATTGAGGGCAAAGGCCCATACGATATTGCCCGTATTCTTTTTGAGGATAAGGTGGAAACACCTGCTGTGTACTTCGGCAAGCAGGGCAAGGGCATCTGGAAAAGCAAAGAGGAATTTTCCAATCCCTATAACTGGAGCGGCTATGTCGTGGGACAGATCCTCTCCAAGCCGGAGTATATGGGGCATACGGTGAATTTCCGCTCCCACAAGCAGTCCTATAAAGATAAAAACGCCGTGATGAATCCCAGGGAGGACTGGCTGATCTTCGAGAATACCCACGAGGCCATTGTGGACAGGGAAACATGGGAGCTTGCACAAAAGCTCCGCAAGACGCCCAAGCGCATCGACACGCTGGGTGAAGCGAATCCGCTGACCGGCCTTTTGTACTGCGCCGATTGCGGCGAGAAGATGTATAATCACCGCTCCAAAGGCGGCACAGAGAACAATCCCTATCCATCTGACTTCTTCGATTGTTCCTCCTATACCCTCGCCCGCCAGAAGCGTACCGCCGCCTGCTGCGGCCACTATATCACGACCAAGGCCCTGCGCACACTGATTCTGGACACCATCCGCACGGTCAGTACCTTTGCGATTTCCAATCAGGCGGCGTTCATGGAAAAGGTGCGCTCCGCCTCCCAGCTCCGGCAGACGGAGGCGGCCAAGGACGCCAAGCGAAGGTTGAGCAAGGACAAAAAGCGCATTGCTGAGCTGGACACCATCATCAAAAAGCTCTATGAATCCTTTGCCGTCGGGCGTATCACCGATGAACGCTTTGACAGTCTGCTGGCAGATTATGAAGCGGAGCAGAAAACGCTGCAAGCCTCTGTCGCAGAAGCAGAAGAAAAGCTGTCCGCTTTCGCTGAAGACACCGCCCGCGTGGAGCAGTTTCTGGAGCTGGCGAAGAAGTACACCGATTTTTCTGAGCTGACCACGCCCATGATCAACGAGTTTATTGAGAAAATCATCGTCCACGCCCCGGAGCGCATCGACGGTGACCGGGTGCAGGAGGTGGAGATCCACCTTCGCTTTATCGGGCAGTTTGAGCTTCCCGCGCCGGAGCTGACCGAGGAAGAAATCAAGCGGCAGGAGCAGCTCAAGCGACATCGCATCAAAAGCCGGGAACGGTATCAGAAAATCAAGGCTGGTGAACACGCTGTCGGTCAGCCCTTCACGCTGACCTGTAAGTGCTGCGGGCAGGAATTTGCATCCAGGCGGACGAACACCCTGTTCTGCGGCCCCAACTGCCGGGCAAAATTCTACCGGCAGGAGGCGGCAGAAAGCCGCAGCCGGGAGTGTACCTGCGAAAATTGCGGCAAGGAGTTCATCACAACAAGGTCAGATGTGAAATATTGCAGTGACGATTGTCGGTATGCAGCACAGATCAAGCGGCAGGGCGCACGGAAGAAAGCCTTGCGAGAAGCTAAGAACGAGGAAGAAAGGAAAACAGCATAAGAAAAGACGCAGACGGCGGCTTGCCCCAAATCGGGCAGGCCGCCGTTTTTGCGCAGAAATGGAGGTATCATGCGAATTTTTGAAATCGTAAAAGAAAACGTCAATCTACGGGAAGCGGCAGAGCTGTACGGGATTGATGTGAACAGGTATGGGAAAGCCCTCTGCCCCTTTCACAACGACCGGCACCCCAGCTTGCTTGTAGCAGATGAACATTATTATTGCTTCGCCTGCGGGGAACACGGAGATGTGATCGACTTTGTAGGCAGGCTGTTTCAGCTTTCGCCCTACGATGCGGCACGGAAACTGATGGCAGATTTTCATCTCAGCCCGGATAAGCCGCCCAGCGCAGCGGCGCTACACGCAAAGCGCATCCGAACAGAAGCACAGCGGCTCATGGAAAACGAGCGGCTGTGCTTTTCTGTTCTGTCCGATTATGCCCGTGTGCTGCGGGACTGGAAGGTGCGGTATGCGCCGCAATCTCCCGATGAGCCTGTTCACACGCGGTTCGTGGAAGCCTGTCACAAACTCGATGAAACGGAATATTATCTGGATATTCTGTGCGCTGGGGATTCCCATGAACGTGCCGAAGTGGTTCAGCAGCAGATGGCGGACGGCAAACTGGACAGGCTGCGAAGAAGATTGGAGGCAATTCACAAGGAGGAATTGGAAGATGGATATGACACCGCAGACGTGGCCTGACTGGTACGACGGCAGACACATCAATGAGGTGCTGTTCTGCCAGCAGTTTTTGGAGAAGCATCCCATGAAATGTGTGCGCGGGCGGCTGTTCACAGTGGACGGGTTGATCGAGGATGAAGGGCAGATCGGCAATCTCATTCTGGAGGAAATCTCCGGAGTTCTGACCTCCGGACTGTCTAAAGTGGTAACAAATCTGCTTGCCAGCATCAAGCTGCAAGCCTATTCGCCGCCGCTGCCCATCGAGACAGACCGCATCCATGTTGCCAACGGAACGTATTTCATGGACGGCAGCTTCACCGCTGACAAGAGCTACTGCAACAACCGGCTGACGGTCGCCTACAACCCTGACGCACCCATTCCGAAAAAGTGGCTGCAATTTCTGTCCGAGCTGCTGCAACCGGAGGACATTCCCACCTTGCAGGAGTTCCTTGGTTACTGCCTGCTGCCGACCACCAAGGGACAGAAAATGCTCATGCTCATCGGCAAGGGCGGCGAGGGCAAAAGCCGTATCGGACTGGTCATGCGCTCGCTACTGGGCGACAGCATGAATACCACCAGCATCCAGAAAGTCGAGAGCAACCGGTTCAGCCGCGCAGATTTGGAAAACAAGCTCCTGATGGTGGACGATGATATGGATATGAGCGCTCTGCCCAAGACGAATTATATCAAATCCATCGTCACCTCCGAGTGCAAGATGGACATGGAGCGCAAGGGCATCCAAAGCTATCAGAGTCAGCTTTATGTGCGCTTCCTCTGCTTCGGCAACGGTGCGTTGACCGCTCTGCACGACAAGTCCGACGGTTTCTTTCGACGCCAGATCGTGCTGACCACCAAAGACCGGCCCGCAGGCAGAGCAGACGATCCGTTTCTGGTAGATAAGCTGCTGCGGGAAAAGGAGGGTATCTTCCTCTGGTGTCTGGAGGGGCTGCACCGGCTGATCGGGAACAACTATCAGTTCAGCATTTCGGGCAAAGCCAGAGAAAATATGGAGACGGTCAAGCGCAGCAGCAACAATGTGATCGAGTTTCTGCAATCCGAGGGCTATATCCGATTCAAAGCCGACAGCGAAGCCAGCTCCAAGGCGATCTATGAAGCCTACACGAGATGGTGCGATGATAACGCGCAGAAGCCTATGTCTGCCAACCGTGTCAGCTCTGAGCTTGCACAAAATGAGCAGCTTTACAATGTGGAGGCCACCAACAATGTCCATGTCGGCGGCAAGCGGGTGCGTGGCTTTATGGGCATTGAGGTAGTCAATCCGCCGCCGTATTGAAAATGAGAACCGGACTTCAAAATTGCCGTACACGCCGTACACTCTGTACGGCTGTTTTTGATTCCATTCTTAAAAACTGCTTTTGCTTGTGCGCACCGTGAAGCATTTCACGGCAGAGTATAAAATCTGCTGTTGAATCGGCGGCCAGTACGCAAAACCGGCGTACAGAAGCGTACAGAAGGCGGGCTTGCCGTACCAAGCCGTACACCGGCGGCTCAATTTTGCTGTTCCAAAATCAATGCTTGTGAAATCCGTGAAGATTTTCGCCGCAAGCCGAACGCACTGCACCATCCGGTGATTTACCGAAGCGTGAAGCCGATGCACCGGAATGTGGTATATCCCGCCGTTCCGCATGACCTCACGCAGAACAGTGAAGCCGGTAGGGTGCTGTTTCGAACAGAGCATCACGGGCGGAAATCTGAGCGGATTTGCGGCACGACAGAATTTTCACCGCAAAGCGCACACAGTTCACTTACTCAAAAACCAATATCACGAAAATATGGAGGTAAACAGTTGATGAAATCCAATCTGAGAAATGAGATCAAGTCATACATCGTCCGTCAGGGAATGACCATGCAGGAGGTGGTCGATCTGCTGCGGGATGAACACGGCTGGTCTGACAGCGTTTCCAATCTTTCAAACAAGCTCCAGCGGGAGTCCCTGCGCTATGTCCAGGCTGTCCAGCTTGCCG
>JAFSLL010000045.1 GCA_017448455.1 Oscillospiraceae bacterium
ACACCCACCAGTCACCGACTGCAACACCCACAAAATCAGGGTTTAGCCAATTATGCAGATATGGACGAAGCTTGCCATACAACACTTGTGTTCCATCAAAGGCTATACCAGTCTTCTGCGTTTCTTTCCGTCGGATATCTTTGTTTAACCTGCCTTCCTCAGCAACAACATCTTCGTACTCAACACTTGGGCACTTAGCGGATGAAACGCGAAATTCTGACTCCCGCTGGGCAAAATCAGAAAGCTTACGCTGTTCCCAAGCACATGTATTATCGGTTGATTTTCTCAATATGATCTTGATAAAACATTGATAGCATGATATGATGTTCTTGTCGCTGTAACAGAACGTAAGCAGGAGGAGGATCCATGTCCCGCTCATACAATAAGCTCTGGCATATTTTGATTGATAGAAACATGACGAAGACGCAGCTCAGAGAGGCTGCCAATATCACAACAAACGCCATGGCCAATCTCGGCAAGAATGAATCAGTTCCAGTAGAGACGCTCGAAAAAATTTGTGTCGTTCTTGGCTGCACGATAGATGACATCATGGACTTTGAACCGGACCCTGTTGCGTCCCTGCCCAGGGAGAAAAAGCCTGGGGCTAAACAAAGTCGTCTGAATAAATAAAGGAGAAGCTGAATCCATGAATAAGCAGCAACTGGCCTCTAAAATCTGGGAATCTGCAAACAAGATGCGCTCCAAGATTGAAGCGAACGAGTATAAGGACTATATCCTTGGTTTCATCTTCTACAAGTTCCTTTCTGACCGGGAAGTGAAATATCTGAAAAGCCAGGACTGGGACGATGACTACATGCGTATGCGTCTTCACGAGGAATATGATCCGGCGTGGGCGGAGGATGGCTATTCCGAGGCTGAGCACCGGGCAACGGTGGAGGGGATCCAGAAGGCGATCGGCTATTTTATCGGCTATGAGAATCTGTTTGATACCTGGCTAAGCATGGGCTCTGACTTCAATGTAGATAACGTGATTGTGGCCCTTTCCGCGTTCAGCCGCTTGATCAACCCGTCCCATGAGAAGGTGTTCAAGAACATCTTCCAGACGCTGCAGACCGGTCTTTCCAAGCTGGGTGAAACCTCGAATGCTCGTACCAAGGCCATCAGTGATCTGCTGCACCTGATCAAGGATATCCCTATGGATGGCAGGCAGGACTATGATGTGCTCGGTTTTATCTATGAATATCTGATTTCCAACTTCGCGGCAAACGCCGGTAAGAAAGCCGGAGAGTTCTACACGCCGCATGAAGTCTCCTTGCTCATGTCCGAGATTGTTGCGCATCACCTGAAGGACAGGACAGAGATCAAGATTTACGACCCCACTTCCGGCTCTGGCTCCCTGTTGATTAACATCGGTCGTTCAGTTGCCCGCTACATGGGTGGCAGTGACCGGATCAAGTACTATGCCCAGGAATTGAAGGAGAACACCTATAACCTGACCCGAATGAACCTGGTCATGCGCGGCATCCTGCCGGACAATATCGTTACCAGAAACGGAGATACTTTGGAGGAGGACTGGCCTTTCTTTGAAGAAAGCGATCCTGTCGGAACCTATGATCCGCTTTTTGTAGATGCGGTTGTCTCTAATCCTCCATACAGTCAGGCATGGAATCCGACCGATAAAGAGGCTGATCCCCGCTATGCCCGCTTCGGGCTGGCACCTAAGGGCAAAGCGGATTACGCTTTCCTGCTCCATGATCTTTTCCATCTGAAGAGTGACGGCATTATGACGATTGTGCTGCCTCATGGCGTGCTCTTCCGCGGCGGTGAGGAAGGTGAAATCAGGAAGAACCTGATTGAGAACAACCACATCGATGCGATCATTGGCCTTCCGGCGAACATCTTCTTCGGCACAGGTATTCCAACCATCATCATGGTGCTGAGAAAAGCAAGGCCGGAGCGCACAGACGTGCTGATTGTGGACGCCTCGAAGGGCTTTGAGAAGGTCGGCAAGAACAACATGCTGCGCGCCTCCGATATCAAGAGGATCACAGATGCGGTAACAGGGCGGCTGACAATCCCCAAGTTCTCCCGTGTGGTGACTCGTGAAGAGATTCGCCAAAATGATTACAACCTGAATATTCCCCGCTATGTGGATTCTTCCGAGCGTCCGGAAAGCTGGGACATCTATGCTTCCATGTTCGGTGGGATCCCTGTACGGGAGATCGAAGAGCTGGCTCCCTATTGGGATGCTTTTGCCGGTCTGCGGGGTGCGCTTTTCACAGCGAGAAACAGCGAATATGCCGATCTTGCGGTCTCTGACCTGAAAACCACGGTCAAAAACCATCCTGCGGTGCTGCGCTTTATCAGCCAGTATGGCATCGCGTTCGATGGGTTCCGTGATTTCCTGTGTGTCCGGCTCCTGCAGGGCATGACGGACATCAATATTTCCAGGGAAGAGTCCAGCCTCAGCACTGAAATCTTCCGCAGGCTGACCGGGACACCCTTGGTGGATGCCTATGAAGCCTATCAGATTCTTGACAGCGATTGGGCCAAAATCTCCGTTGATCTGGAAATGATTCAGACGGAAGGCTTCGCCGCCACCAGACAAGTCGATCCCAATATGGTCATTAAGAAGAAAGATAGCAAAGATCAGGAAGTGCAGGACGGCTGGGTTGGGCACGTGATTCCCTTCGATCTTGTG
>JAFSLL010000046.1 GCA_017448455.1 Oscillospiraceae bacterium
CCGATCCGCGCCGAAGTACGAGAGCTGCCAGCCTTGATTAGCGACGGCGTTGTAGTAGGCCGTTTCCGTCGCTTTTGTTAGCCAGACCTGCTCATAGGCTTCTGGCGATCCATCCCAGCCCATGGGCAGCTCGTGCGGACGGTACTCCTCCGCGGTAATGGCCGCGGTGTTCAGCAGCTGGAAGTTCAGCTCTGTCAATCCGTCCCGGCCTCGACGATCCATGTTTGAGATATACAGCCGATGCCTGTATTTCCGGCAGCGATCCAGATATTCGCGCCAACTCAGGCCGTTCTCCTTCATCCAGCCCCAGTCCTTGCACATGCTCTTGGTCAAGATCATGTCCACTTGAGAAACGGGATGCCTTACACCCTCAATATCCACGATCTCTTCCACCTGGAGTTCTGCAAGCAGCGTCTTAAAATCCACTTCATGCACCACGCCTTTGATGTAGGGCATGCGGATCTGGAAGGAATGATGGTCATGCTCTTCTCCGCCGTATGGATCAAGCTGATAGCCCAGCTCCGCAGAGATCAGTCCCTCGCCGTCAAACTCCAATACCTCAATGTCTGAGATCTTCTCTACGCGGGTGTAACGGCGCATCGGTTCCTGCGATCCGTCGTCCTCGACGGTGATGATGGGGACGTTCTTCACGATGCTGCGGGGATTGTCCACCACAATGATATGGTCGGCGTCCATGTGGAAGCTGTACTTGTCGATCTTCTGCCCGCTGGTAAACATGAGGCCGTTGTAGGTGTAGAGCTTGGAGAGCTGGCAGCTGCCGATCTGCATCCCCAGCGTCATACGCTTCCAGAGCGTGTCATAGAGATCGGCGCGGACAAAGGAGAGGCGGTTGTGTCGGCTCATGTTGGCCGAGCGCTCGAAAGCACGGAAGGCCACCGGGCCGCGCCAAAAGACAAACTCAATCCCTTCCGGGCGAAACAGCCACTCGGCCAGCTCCTGCAGTTCTTTCACCTGGCCCGTCGGCTTGCGGTCGAAGATGCCGGTGAAGTCCAGATAGACGAGGAAGCTCAGCAGCTTGTCTTCCTCCGGGAGCACCGGTTCACCGGGCACATCCGTCAAAGGCAAAAGCTGGTGGAACATGGCGCAGTCGTCCTGCATGGTCTTCTGGATCGCAGGCTGGTTCGTCTCATCGTTGAGGTCGAAATAGAAGCGGTAGCCATCCTCGGTTTTTCTTGCGCAGTTCAGGATCGTCCTGGCGGAAATCTGATAAATGCTGTACTGCTTCAGTTTCATGCTTTTTCCCCCCTTCAGAGAGAAAACAGTACTAAAATAACTGCCTTCACTTTTCAGGGCATCTTGCCCCATGCTCCCAGTATAAACGATAAGGTGTCCCAAAAAACGTACTTATTCAGTCGCGCGAAGGAATTGTTGAAAAAGATACCAAGAAACCATGCATTTTCACTCGTCAAAATGACGAAGTGTAAAATGCACATGGGAATAAAACTCTGTTCAGCAGGTGGGAAATACGGTAGAATAGAAGCCGAAAGGGCGGTGACTGCTGTGACAGAGAAGCAGACAGTGGAACAACTTCTTGCGACCATCTCGGAACTGACCGCAGCGGTCGCTCGGCTGAGCGGCGAGATAGAGAGCATGCGCGCACAGCATGCGGCCGAGGTCGGGGCTCTGCAGCAGCGGATTGCGGAATTGAGTCTTGCGCTGGCACTCAAACAGAAACGGAAGGACAGCCATAACAGCTCCATGCCGCCATCCAGTGACGGCTACCGGAAACCAGCGCCGAAGAGTCTGAAAGAAAGCAGCGGGCGGAAGCCGGGAGGCCAGACCGGGCACAAAGGAAACGGAATGAAGATCGTTCGAGAGCCGGATGAGGTAAAGGAATACCCACCGAGCCGCTGCCTTGGGTGTCCTCGTCAAGAGGAATGTGCCCGAAGAGTTGCAGAGACCCGGTACGAATATGATTTGGAGATCATCAGCCGCTTAGCCGCACACAAGGTTCTCGCCTGCAGCTGCCCGCTGGAGGGTGGACAGGAGATCGTCGGCCAATTTCCCGAGCACATTACCGGCACAAAACAATATGGCAACAAGCTGAGAGCAACCGTGCTCTCTCTGCTTACGGTCGGGTATGTGAGCGTAGAACGGGTACGCCAACTGCTCAACGCTCTTGGAATTCCCATCAGCGGCGGGACGATCCAAAATATGCTGACAGATTGTGCGGACAAGGTAGAGGATGCGGATTCCTACATCAAGCATAAGGTCAGCACGCTTAAAATCCTGAACTGTGATGAGACCGGCGTGCGGGTAGGAGGAAAACTTCGCTGGGCACATTGTATGTGTGACGGCTCCTGGAGCTATTACGCAGTTCATGACAAGCGCGGAACAGAGGCGATGCATGACATTCAGGTTCTTCCCAAGATGGAGGACAGCATTCTCGTTCATGACTTCCTGCGCTCTTATCTGAACTACTGGAAAGTGGAGCACAGCTTCTGCAACGCTCATCTCATGCGGGAATTGGTTTATATCCATGAATGCTATAAAGAAGAATGGGCGTTAGGGCTGAAACAGCTGCTCTCCGAAATGTGCCGCACGCGGGAAGAACTGAAAGCTGCGGGTTTGGAGGCATTTCCGGAGAAACTTCTCGAGTCCTATCTGGAGCGCTATGACGCCCTTGTGGCAGAGGGAATTCTTCTAAACACACCAAAGCCGGTCAAAGGACGCCCGCCGAGAAAGCCGAAGGGGCCGCGCTGGTCTCTTCTGGTTCGGTTCCGGGATTACAAAGAGCAGATCCTTCGCTTCGCTTTTGATTGGAGGGTTCCCTTTACCAACAACGAAGCGGAGCGCTCGATTCGTTTCACAAAGGTCAAGCAGAAAGTCTCCGGCTGCTTCAGAACGATGGAAGGAGCAAAGAAGTTCTACCGGATCATGAGCTATTTAAGCAGCGCGCAAAAGCATGGCGTTGCCTGCTTCGACGCGCTTCTTGATGCCGTATCCGGCAATGCACTTCCCACGGTTGCCGCCTGGGCGTAGTCTGCCTGCTTTACTTTGTTGAAAACTTTTCTTCTCTTCCGAAGGGATTTCTCATTTCCCTTCGGATTTTTCTACCTTTTGCACAATCTCTCCCCGCGCGACTGAATAAGTACGATTATTGTAATAGTTCTTCATAGTATGCCTTGTCCTCGTCTTTGAACACATTGAAAATCACCCGGTCGACCTGTCCTATGTGTTCATCCAGCCACTTGCTTACGGTTTCGACCGCAATTTCCGCTGCTCGCCGATTCGGAAAGCTGAATACACCCGTTGAGATACAGCAAAAAGCCACGCTGCGCAGACCGTTTTCGGCACAGAGGTCGAGCGTATTCCGATAGCAATCCGCCAGATCGTTTTCCAGCGCCCTTGTCAACCGTCCCTCAACAATCGGTCCGACGATATGAACGATTTTCTTTGCAGGGAGATTATAGCCGTCTGTCAGCATCGGAACGGCGGTAGGCTGCTCATAGTCTCTACCGTATTTAATCCGCAACTGATTCATTTGACGATTGCACTCTGCTCGCAACTGCACTCCGGCAAAGGTATGGATGCAGTTATCAATACAGGTATGCATCGGGACGAAGCATCCGAGCATCTGCGAATTGGCGGCATTCACGATGGTGTCAACAGCAAGACGGGTTATATCGCCCTGCCAAATAGAAAGCCCGTCTCGTATCACGGGGATATCCGAGAGCTCGACAATTCCGTTTTCACGGATACGCTCCCTCAGGTATTCATCCTGTACGGCCAGTACCGAATCGTCCAGCTTCTTGGGCATGCGAATGTTCATCAGAGAGCGCAGGATTCGTCTTTTGCCCTCGTTATCCTCCGGCGTCTGTAAATCCTTATATTGAACGGAATCAGCCTTGAACGCTTCGACCAGCGTATCGAGCCGCTGCTCCTGTGTCATTTTCTCAGCCATAAAGCTACCTTCTTTCTACCGCTCCCACGGGACAAGCCTCCATGCAGTTTCCGCAATGCAGGCAATGCTCCTGCCCGATCACATAGGGAATGCTTTCAGCATTGATGCAGTTCTGAGGGCAGACCGCCGCGCAGCTTCCGCAGCCGATACAGGCGTCCGTAATGAAGTATCCCTCAGGTTTCTCCGATGCTCCCCCAAAGGTGAAAGAGACACGCTCAATCGGCTTTTTCGAGAGGTCAAACCACTCGCCGGTGCCTTCGTAAATCTGGAAGACGGTCAGAGCCTTCATGGAGTCCTCCGTCGGATAAATGTCGTGCATATACATGTTTTTCGCAAACAGCGTCGGTATTCCTTCATACCCAAGCTCACGCACCTTGCCCCGGATCGACACCGCCACGCTGCTCATGGTATCTTCGCCTTTTATACCGGTCAGCGCAAGAAAGCCTTGCTTCATGAGACGATCATAAAAGCCCTTGCCCTTGGCCGTGAGAAAATACAGGCTGTTCTCATCGGAATCCATCATGTCAATCGCTGCCGTCACCGGGAGCCCGTCATCGTCCACCGTGGCAACTACTGTCGTATGGATTTCATCAACAACATAAGAAAGGTAATCAGCTGTTTTCACAATTCTTTCCTCCTGCGAAAAGCTCCGGAAGAATAATTATCCTCCGGAGCCTTTGCTTTAGTTTTCCTTAGCCAGAAGCTCTGTCATGCCGCTACGAAGATCGAGGAGCGTGTATTTCCGCAGTTCGTCTTCCATCGCATTCTGGATCGCTTTCAGCTTGTCATCAAGCAGAGCGTGAATATTCTTGCCCACGGGACACTCCGGATTGGGTGCCTCATGGAAATGGAACAGGTCACCGTTTTCTACTGCTCCGATCGCCTCATACACATCGTAGAAGGTGATCTCCGACAAATCCCTCGTCAGTTCAATGCCGCCCGTGCCTCTGGCAACGTTAATCAGACCTGCTTTTTTAAGCTGCGTCAATATCTTTCGGATGATGACGGGGTTTGTATTGATGCTCCCTGCGAGAAAGTCACTCGTGACCTTATATTCATCCTTAAAGACATCCACGCAGGTGAAGATGTGTAAGGCAATTGTAAATCTGCTCGAAATCTGCATAGCCATTCCTCCATAAAAATTAGTTTATCACGGAATGACTGTAATTTCAACGGTTACATTAGAACTTACCGCTAAATTTGCGTTATTCCCTGACTACACTGATACGCTGCTGAATATGATTTCCTTTTTCGATCTCGTCAACCATAGCAATAGCATAATCAGCATAGCTGATGATACTTTCATTTCTGCTGTTAAGTACAAGCTCTTCACCGCCGAGGATATACTTACCGCTTCTCTCGCCGTCGGCCTGGAAATCTCCTGCGGGGCTGATATAAGTCCAC
>JAFSLL010000047.1 GCA_017448455.1 Oscillospiraceae bacterium
CAGACCGGACCTGTAAGTCCATACCTCTGCCGGTTCGGGCAGCTCCGAATCTGTCAGATGATACTGGTAGTCGTAGGTGCCGGACATCAGACTGTCCAGGAGTGAAGGGGATTCCTCCGCATCTTCCGCAGCGGCAAACCCGGAAATCAGAAAAGCAAACAGAAGGACAGCAGAAATCAGGGCAGACAGGGTCCTTCTGACACGACGCTCACGAACGGACGCAGATTTGATCGTAAACATAGAGCTTACAGCACCTTTCACGAAATGAGAATTCGAAACTGATCAATTATAAAAATGCGCAGACAGCAGCTGCCGGCAGTTTCCCGTATCATCTTTCCGGCTTACAGTCTGTAGATCCGCGTGCCGTCAAACTCCTTCAGCAGCTGGAGAAGGTTGTTAAACGGTTTCCAATCTTTTCCCTGGTCAGACAGCGGCAGGCGATTGTAGTGATCCCGAATGATATCATGTGTCAGCCGGCCGTCCATGGTCAGCTTGTGACAGCGTATCTGCTCGCGCAGTGCTGTACGGGCAGCACGCATCTCTTCCGCCGGTACGTCAAGTGACAGCGTCTCGTAGGCTGTACCGTAGCGCCAGCCCATTGCCTGGTGCTCGCGGATCCAGCGCTCATGCTCCATCGGGGCAAAGACCGCCGCATCTGCGGGACTGAAACGGGTAACCAGCTCATAGCCGACCGGCTTGTCCGTATAGAAGCAGCGGATCGCATCCAGATAGTGTGCAAAGTGCCGGGCGCGGTTGAGCGTGGAGAGCTGGTACTCCAGCGACAGGGCTGCAAATTTCTCCTCCATGGCCTGCCGGCTTGTCCCTTTCGGCATGTTCCGCGCGTGCAGTGCCACTGCAAAGTCGTAAAAATGCAGGAAATTGCTGCCGGAGAGGTAGGTGTGCTTGCTCTTGCGGTCCGGCCTGCACAGGTTCGGCGTGACCGTCAGCGGAATGAAGGAAGTGTCCACAATCTTCTCAATGTCCCCGGTGAAGCGCGGCTTTTCTCCGACCATGTCGCTGTAGGCTTTCAGGCGCGGCTCGCTGTCTCTCTGGCCTGCTTTCCAGGCCTCCAGTTCCCTTAGATAGGCGTCCGTTTTTTCGCGTTCCGCCTCGTCATAATAATATACGGCCGAAATGGCATGACTGGAGAAATCGAAGTCCGCCGACATGGGATGGAGCTCCGTCCTCGAGTTACGCCCGTAGGCTGTGCGGTCCCAGCACTGCAGCTCATCGCACAGCATCAGCATCCATGCCAGCGGGTGCAGCTCCATCCGCAGAGGCGCTTTGCGTTTTTCGGGCTTTTTGTCCTTGTAGAAGGCGATTGCAAACTTGAACAGGCTGTTGTGGAGTAGAATGGCGGAGAGCGCGTCCACGTGCATAGCTGTCAGACATTTTACCCCGAAGATCGCCTCCAGCTCGCAGAAGAGACGTGCGGAGCTGAAGAAAGCGTGATCCATAAAGTAGCCGAATTCGTCGGGTTGGGTGGGTTTGCGGTTGATGACATCCAGAATGTATTCCTCGGAAAAGCTGTAGGCCTCGCCGAGCTTCTCCGCAATGTCATGAGCAAACAGCTCCGAAGTCGTCGCGAAAGTGCGGTGGTAGAGCGTCGAGAAGTGCGCTGCCGCCGTCTCGTCCAGTCCTGTCAGGGACTCCACCGACCGATAGGCCAGAAACAGAGTTCCCTTCCCGCGCTCGTGATTGTCCACCTCAAAGTAGGACAACACCTGTTCAAACGGCAGCTCGAAAGGATACCCGATATCATGAAACAGCGCGGTCAGGCCCCAGTATTCCAGATACAGATTGGCTGCCTTCCGGGAGGCTTCGATGTTCCCGTCATCCGGGTCTATACCGTAGTATTCTCTGAAGATACGGCGCACATCGGAATTTGTCTCGTAGATGGCGAGGCCGAGTGCAAACACATAGACGGAATGAGTATAGTGGTCACGGTGCTTCATCAGGAGTGAGCTCCCGTTGGACTCGTATTCGGAGAGAAGCTCCACCATCCTCCTGGACTTGCCATACTGACCGAAAAAGATTTCAAGATAACAGTAATAGACCGCATAGGCATCTTCCGCTACGCCGGAGTCAATAAAATCTCCCAACGCCTTTTCAAGGCACATACGGTCAATGTCTTTCTGCATGTTGTATGGAATTTGTCCGGACTTCAGGCTCTTTCCGAGATAGATCCCGGTCTCTGCTTCGCTCGTTTCCTTTTCGGCATCGAAGTGCAGTTCCTCACAGCGGTTGTGGAGAAACCGCAGCGCTGCCGACTTCAGGTCATTCCTGGAACGGCGATTCACATACAGTGGCGGCTGCATCGGCCCTAAATCGACCTGGAACTTCTGCCAGTTTTCCCTTCGCATTTTTTCAAGAGCTGTATATGCCAAAACAGTCACATTCCTTTCGTTGAAGCTGATAACGCAGAAATTATTCTAACCCATTTTGCATTATACCGTTCTTACAGCTCTTTATCAAGTCCGCGGGATGAAATAGAACTCATACTATCACAATCATGGGTTTTCTGTTATAATTAACCAGAAAAATCGGAATATGGGGTGACCACCATAAAAGAAATCATTCTATACACAATAAAATATGCTGCAACAGAGCGCTATGCGCAGTAGCTCGCTGAGGAAACAGGGTTTAACGTTTACGTGCTGTCCTGTGTTTTAGAAGATGGCAAAGTTTTTAGCAGAATGGATTCAGGATAAATGGGGAGAAAAAGAATGATAAAGATGCTATTAATCATCGTTGCAGTCTTTCTGATTGCTTTTATTGCGCTTGCTTTCTGGCTTCCTTCTTTTATAATGACCGGTCAGAGACAAACACTTGAAGACGCGTTTGCCTGGC
>JAFSLL010000005.1 GCA_017448455.1 Oscillospiraceae bacterium
AGAGCGGCTTGTTTGCTGCTCTGCTCCTATCTATGATTGGTTGCTTATTCCTTCTTATCCTTTTCCGCTGCGTCCTCGATCAGCCTGGTCACGATGGCGTTGAGCTGGGAGGCGTTCTTTGCCGTGATGACGGGTTTGCCCGTCCGCTCTTCCAGCGCCTTCCTCGCGATCCCGGCGACCTCGCCGCCCTTGCGGGCCACATCCATGTTTTCCGAAAAGCTCTGCGGCTGCTCGGCCTTGGAGATGTCCGTGGTGGAGGTCTCGGCCAGCATGTTCAGCACAAGCTCAGTCGTGGTCATGTTGTCGCGCAGGTTTTCCTTTTTCAGACCCTTGAGGCGCTTGTACTGCCGGGTAGGCATTCCAGACCATGCGCGCGTGATCTCGTCGGTCAGGATGGCGTATTCCACGCCCTTCTGCACGCCGCGATCCTGCCACTCATCCGTCAGTTCCTTGCGCACCTGTATGGCCTGCAGGCGCTGGTTGATCCATTCGCGGGTATAGCCCTTTTTCAGATAGGTTTCCAGCGCGCGGTCAATCGCCAACTCCGGGTCGATGGTCTCTTCGATACGCTCACGGCCGACCTGGGCCAGCCAGAGCTTGAACGGTTCGGCCTTGGGGGAGGGGATCGACTGAATGATCCGCAGGAGCTGCTCGGTATCGGCCACGTCGGTCATGCGTTTTTTGCCGTCGGCAGCGGTCATTTTCAACTGCTTACAATTTGTAAGCAGTTGATCTGCGCCTTCTTCCTTCAACCGATTTTTCATAACTGCCCAGTATGTACTGGCATGCCGAGTATCAGGCTGATCGGTCAAAACACCTACCACGTCGACGACAGAGAAGAACCATTCTTCCTTTTCCTCATCCCATGCAGCGCGGATGGGCTGATTTTCAAAAAGCTGGATCGCATTCTTGTTTTCCATAGCTTACACCTTCTCGTTTCTATAAATCCAATATACCATACTCATCGGCTTTTTTCCACACCGTTTCAGCCGAAAACGAGCTCGCGCAGTACGATCTCTTCCGCCCGGTTCCGAATGCTGTTCATCCGCCGAACCCATCCCATCTGATCAGTTGCTTTGAGCGCTTCGGTCACGCCTTCCTGCTTCGCCATCCGGCGAGTGAGAAGCTCCATGCGATCTTCACAGGCTTGGTCGATCTCGGCAAGATGCCGGTAGAGCTTTCCTGCTGTCAACAGGTTGCTGTAAAGAACCGGCCGCTGCTCTTTCAAGTACTGCTTCCGCATCCGGCCGTATTTGCCGATGTCCTGTTGCTCAGACTCCTCGATCACAAGATCGGGCAGAAGATAATCTCCGAAGCGCGTATAGGTACCTCCCATCTGCTCAAAGAAAGATTTTTGCATTTTCGGATCCTCCATTTTTGTTGATTTTTGAACACTAGAACTTCTTTCTGGCAGACGAGCGCCCGTACACATCTAACAAACATCTAACAAACTACTGATTTTTTGCACCTGGCGCAGTTGCTGGGCTTGCAGGCACGAGAGCCGAAAAAGCTTGAAATATCAAGGCTTTTCGCGGTACGCGGCGACACGTCGCGGTACGCACTGGAACGGATTTTCCGGGATTCAGGTTCTAGTGCTCACTCCGGGCGTGCGGGTTCAAGTCCCGCCTCGCGCACCAAAGCCCCCGAAATCACCTGATTTCGGGGGCTTTTTTCTGTTGCGCGGAGTTGGATAGCGCAAAACTTTGATCAGAAGCAAAGCTACCGGGATTATACTCCGGCCTTTGCCGGCATTTGCAGATCCTGGTAAACTGTCTCGCCGATCTTTCGCATGACCTCTAGAGCGGCATCGTTGCGGAATCTTTCACCGCCGCACAGCACTACAATGATGAACGGTTTCTCAGCTTCCACAATACCGCCGTCATGATGTACTGTACGGAGAGTACCGGTTTTATGGGCAAAAATGATATTCTGTGGGAGCCCATTAGAGATTCCTTCGTTGTCTTTTTGGGCTTCCAGGCAGGAAAGCATGAGGTTGCTCATCTTCTCATTGACAAAACTTTTCTCATAGATCATACTGAGTAAAATTGCAATGTCATCTGCACAGGTATAGTTGTCGTGTCCCTGTTCCATTGCATTCGTATCCATAAAGTGACGATCAAGAATAGTCTCCCGGAGACCAAGCCTTTCTGCTTCCCGGTTCACGGCGTCCATCCCACAAAGGTCAAGGAGGACATTGGCAGCAACATTGTCACTTTCAGTAATCATTTTCTGCAGCAGGTCACTTTTGGATACTTGTGTCCCGGCACCCCGCAGAGACAGGGAACCGGCACCACCTACGATGTCATATTCCCTGAGAGTATACATATCGTCGAGTGAATGCATACCATGCGAAACCTGCTGAAGAAAGGTTTCGGCAATCAGGAGCTTGATCATGCTGGCTGCGGGCATTCTGTGGTCAGACTGGAAAGCCGCTTCAACACCCGTAGTGAGATCAACAACTTTGATACATACTTCCAATTCTGATTCCTCCGATACGCGCT
>JAFSLL010000006.1 GCA_017448455.1 Oscillospiraceae bacterium
ACCGCCCTCTCCTTTGCCGAGGTCAAGGCACTGTGTGCCGGTGACCCCCGCATCAAGGAGCGCATGGATCTGGACGTGGATGTGTCCAAGCTCAAGCTGCTGAAGGCCGACCATCAGAGTAAGCAGTTTCGGCTGGAGGATCAGATTCTGAAATTCTTTCCGCAGAAGATTGAGGAAAGCAAGGGCTTTATCCGTGGTTTTGAAGCCGATCTCAAAACCCTTGCGGAGCACCCGCTTCCGAAAGAAGGTTTTGTGGGCATGGAGATTCGGGGCGACAAGTTGACGGATAAGGAAAACGCCGGTGCTGCGCTCATCGACGCCGTGACTGACGTTAAGAGTACCGATGCGATTGAGATCGGGCACTACCGCGGCTTTACCATGACGGCAGAGCTGTCCGCTTTCGGTCAGTACACTCTTCGCCTTTGCGGAGAGATGACACACAGCATTGACCTTGGCAGCGATCCCCGCGGCAACCTGGTCCGTATTGAAAACGTTCTGGAGAAGATCCCGGAGCGTATGCGGGCAACGCAGGCACAGCTGGAGAACTACATCCAACAGCAGGAGGCGGCAAAGGCCGAGGTAGGCAAACCCTTCCCACAGGAACAGGAGCTGCGCGACAAGACAGCTCGCCTGGTCGAACTGGACATGGAACTGAACCTTGACGGCCACGATCAAGCCCAGCCAATACAGGAAAGCGAGGACGTGGCAAAATCTGTCCGCCCGTCTGTGCTGGACAAACTGAAACGCCCGCCGATCAACACGCCCGGCGAGCGCAAAACTACTCATGAAATGGAGGGAAGATAATAACCAACGAAGAATTGAACAAGGCTCTGTATGAAAAGCTCTTTTCCGAGCAGGAGAAATACCGAGCCTGGTTACTTGAACAGCCTCCCGCTGAGATCCTGAGCCATGCCTACGAGTACACTGTTCGGGAGGACATCATCCTCACGCTTGAATACCATGATGTTGATGATGAGCAAGCCCGTGTGCTTTTGGCACAGGAGAACCTTTTGGGAGAGCTGTTTGACGCATTCGAGCACCGGGAAACGAACTACATGGATGTTGTCTCGAGCACGGTTTATGATCTGGCGAATACTTTGCTCAGCGAGGAGGAACGGGAGAAAAACAAGCTGCGCGATCTTCCGATCTACTATCATTCCGGCGAATACGCCAGAGAGAACGGCGAGCTGGACAAGTACCGGGAATCCCGCGCGGCCAACATCGGCTGCCGGGACGCCATCCAGGAGGCCATCAAAAACCATTACCATGACAACCGTCTCGATCCTGCCGCCGTCTCCGAGGTCGTGGACAAGTACAATTACCATCGCGTGCTCTATGTGCTGGCCAATACTGTTCGGCAGAAGGATTGGGACGGGCGCTTCTCCCAGAGCAATAAGGACTGGGCTGCCACCATGTATATCCCGGAGGACAAGGACGGCTTTAACGGAGATCGCAACACGGCCTTCTGTGTGGAGGCTCATCCTACGCTGGTAAATGGATATATCGACATGGCGCGGGATCAGTATCTTCTGACACAGCCGCTGACCGGGAAGGATATCCAAGCGGAAGCAGATCGCATCAACGCCTTCTTTGAGAAGAACGGAGAGCCGAACAGCCCCAACAAGACGCATATCATGATCGAGATCTCGCCCAAATTCCTGCAGCGGGCAGGCACCAAAGATATTGAAGCCCTGCAAGGGAGTCTTTCTTGCTTCGAGACGCTGAGCTTTTCCACACTCAAGGATCGCAAGGGCATCTTCGCCATGATCTCCAAGGATCAGATCCGGGAGTGGCCCTACGGCGTCAAGAAGCCCTCGGCGCTGGATAAGCTGAAGCAGCCTGCCAAGCCCGGCCAGAAAGCAGAAAAGAAAGGATCTGAGCCGGAACGGTGACAGGTTCAAGAAGAAACATCCCTGTACAGTTCTATGTGTCCGCCGAAGAGCTGGAGATGATCCGCGAGAAGATGGCTATTGTTGGTACAGAAAACCTTAGCGCTTACTTGCGCAAAATCGCTATTGACGGCCAGATCATCAAGCTTGACCTTCCCGAACTGAAAGAGACTCGTACTCTTTTACGGCATACCAGCGACAACTTCAATCAGCTCACAAAGCGCGTCAATGCGACTGGAAGGCTATATAACGAGGATCTTGCAGATATGAAGTCTTCACTCAATCAAGTATGGGATGTTTTTAACGGAATCCTGCAGAGGCTTGCCAGACTGTCATGACATCCTTGCCGGATCTCCGCTCTTATACTATGATGGACACAGAAGGGAGCTGATGAAATGAGAGCTGTTTTGAGATTGCTGACCCTGCCGATCCGTGCAGTCATTACCGTGCTGATCTGGATCTGCGCGCTGCTGATCCGCATCTCCGGGAAGATTCTCGGCCTTGCGTCCGGCCTGCTGCTTTTGCTTTGCCTTGCTGTCTTGACCTATTCTGCCAAAAATGCGCTGATGGTCTTTGCGCTGGCTTTTCTCGTCAGCCCGATAGGATTGCCGATGATTGCTGTCGGTCTACTCTCGCTCTTGAACAGACTGAGCCGCTTGCTCTGCTTTGCCTGATCTACGATGTTAGGCTGAATAGCCCGAGCAAGCATCTTTTCCAAAACTAACAGGCGGCCGGAAGCCCTCAATTTACAAGGGGTTCCGACCGCCTAATTGCGTCAATGCTACTCATTCTCCATCATGCGCAGGGCTTCGCTTTGAATCAAATAAATGCTGTCAAAGGGAATCTCCGTGCCGTCTGTAAAGGAGAGCACCTGCGAATACTCGTCAATCTTTCTGATCTTGCCGGAGGCCGTTTCATACGCGCCTCCGCCCTTTTTTTCGTCCGGGACGAAATACACTACCGTAGCCTCCGGCTGCTCGGAGATACGCTCCTGCAGTTCAAACAGCTGCTCGCTGATGTGCTCCTTCTGCATATCATCCAGCTCCAGCTTTTGATCGGTCAGCCGCGCCGTTTCCACAACCGCGGCGTCATAGCCGGTCAGCGCGGCAAAGGGAGAGAACTGCGCGGCACGATCAAGCATCGGCATATGCGTGCGCGTCTCGGACACATGATGCGGGAGATTGATAATATCGTCGTACTTGTGTGTGATCTCCATTATTTGCGGTGCCCGCCGATTTGGGCGTTCCTTTCTCTGCCGGTGGCAGCCTCCTGATAGCTTGTCCCGTGCAGGATCGCGTTCTTGCCGTGCTTCTTTTTGATAGCCAGCATGGCCTGTTGCAGCTTTTTCTCCTTCTCCAGCGCGGCGCTTTCTTCCTCTTTCTGCTGCGCGGCCTGCTCATAATCCGTGAAGAGATCCAGCTGCTCAAAAGCCGGCTCTTTCGGGACGCTGCTTGCCGGGACGATATGATTGGCCACCACATACATCCGCCGCACCAGCAGCTTCCTGTCCACGATCTCATCGTAGAGCTCCAGCATCTTTTCCATGATGAGCCTGGTGGAGGACGACGGTTTTCCCAGATTCTTTGACCCGTGCGCCTGCTTGGGAATCTTGCGCCCATACCAATCCGTATCGACGGGGCCGCTGTATTCCGAAGTGAGGCTCGATGTGTCGTAGCCCACCGTGAGCACCATTTGATCGGTGACAAGTCCTTTTTCCACAAGGTCAAGGATCAGCCCGTCCGTCATTTCCCGGATGATGATTTTGGCGTTGTCAAAGCTATAGGGTTCTGCGAGCACCTGGCCGACGCTCATGCTGTTGGACTGTGGTCGATAGGCCTTGATCTCTTTGATCGTGCAGGGCTCCCAGCCCCAGGCATGATCGATCAACAGCTCGGCGTTGACACCCATTAACCGATACAGAAGCCCCTCGTCCCGCACGGACTGACGGGCCACATCGCCCATCGTGAACATGTTATTCGCTTCGAGCTTTCGGCTGATTCCCTTTCCCACCCTCCAGAAATCTGTCAGCGGACGGTGATCCCATAAATACTGCCGGTAGCTCAGCTCGTTCAGCTCCGCGATCCGGACGCCGTCTTTATCTGCGGGAACATGCTTGGCATAGATATCCATGGCGATCTTGCAGAGATAGAGATTGCTGCCGATCCCCGCGGTGGCGGTGATGCCGGTCGTGTCCAGCACATCCTGTACGATCATGCGGGCGAAGTCATGGGCGCTCATGCCGCGGGTCTTGATATAATCCGTGGCGTCCATGAACACCTCATCGATGGAGTAGACGTGCATATCGTCCATCGAAACATATTTGAGGTAAATATCCACGATCCGCGTGCTGTATTCCATGTAATAAGCCATGCGCGGCGTGGCCACGATATAATCCAGCTCCAGTGACGGATCTCGCGCAAGCTCTTCTGCATCCCAGGACTTTCCCTTAAACACATGACCGGGCGCACGGCGCAGCCGTTCCGCGTTGACTTCCTTGACACGTTGTACTACCTCGAACAGCCGTGCACGGCCGGGAATGCCATAGGCTTTTGGCGAAGGCGAAACCGCAAGACAGATCGTTTTCTCCGTGCGGCTGGCATCGGCCACGACAAGGTTGGTCGTCAACGGATTGCGCTGTCGCTCCTGGCACTCGACGGAGGCATAGAAGCTCTTGAGGTCAATGGCGATATAGGTTTTGTCAGACATCTATGCTCACCGTCCTCTCGCGTATGAAAAAGACGAGCACTGGCTCACTAAAGGTCTCCGTCTCGGCTCTGGCTCTCAAAGGGCAAATACCCCGGCTCTGGCTCTCAAAAGACGGGTTGCCCCGGCTCTCGCTCGTCTTATAAATTATAGCAGAAGATGATGGTTACTACAAGTTTTTTGTTTTGACACCGCATCAAAGGCGCTTATGCTTTGAACACGATATACCGATAAACTGCGCGTAGCCCTACGAGGGCATGAACCTTTCTGTAGTCTACGCAAGAAGGCATTTCATCACAAGTGAGGTCTCCCTCCAATATATCTGCATACGCTTTCATCAGCTCTGCGGCTGCCGCATACTCAGCCGGTCCGGGTGCTGCATCATCAAAATTATCATGATCGCATTCTTCTTCCAGACCAAGCTTTGCAATCAGATTTGAGAAGAAGTCCACAGCCGAATAGCACCCGGAGAGCACTTCCTGCTTTCGCTCGTCAAGTGCGTCATTCAGATATTCGTGCTCCAGC
>JAFSLL010000048.1 GCA_017448455.1 Oscillospiraceae bacterium
CGGGTGAGCAGGTTTACCTCCGGCATTTCCTCGATCTTTTTTCGGATCATCTGCCGGGCTTCCCATGTCAGGCAGCTGATGAAGGGCAGCTCCTGAAGAAACCTTCGCTTTTCGATATATCCTTCTGACATTTTGTCCTCCTCGTTTTGTAAATGCGGGTGAGGATTTGCACCTCACATGGATATGATCACTCTCCGTCCCGGTCGGAGCCCACCAGCCCACTCGTCAGTTTCGTTGCAATTCGCTCGTCAGCATCGTTGCAATTCCACCGATTTGTTTTATACTGCCGGGTGCGTCTACCTATTCCGCCACCGCTCGAAATTTATTGTCTCCGGATGGCTTGTCCCGCAGCGCCTTAATCCGGAGAAGAATCAATCCTCATCCGCTTCCGGCCAGACCTGTTCCCATGGCTCGTGTTCTCCGGATCTTGCGAGGATCTTTCCATCCGCGTCCATCACCATCTCTGAATGATCGCGGTAATTCTCGATTCCGATCCCGGACTCCATGGTGCTGTCCAGCAGGACACTGCTCGGCTGGCCGTCGCACTTCAGCTCCGGCAGCCATTCGTTTTCTGTGATCCGGCTCGCAAGCACATCGATGAAAAAGTTCCTGGA
This sequence comes from Oscillospiraceae bacterium, assembly GCA_017448455.1. Lineage (GTDB taxonomy): Bacteria > Bacillota > Clostridia > Oscillospirales > Oscillospiraceae > Limivicinus. The sequence continues at coordinate 615 of JAFSLL010000048.1, forward strand.
CGATTCATCGACGGGCTCGATCATGGAATTGAGCCACCATGTTGCCGCAGCCAGCGCCGCTTCTCTGGAAATCGTCTCCTCCATTGTCATACTCCTTTCAGCGCCCGGGCGCCGCGCTTGGCCATGCGCTCCTCTTCGGTCCGCAGATACCTCCGGCCGTAGCGGGGAAGCTTCGCGGCGATCTTACGCCAGCTGTCCCGGATCCGGCTCTCTTTCTGTCCGGATGCACGGTTGGCGGCCTTCGCGATGCTCCGCGCCAGGCTGCGCGGATGAACCGTTCCGGCTTTCGCCGCCTCCCGCTGATTAAACTGTGTCTCTTTTTTCCTGTTATACGCTGCTGTACCCATTGTTCTCTTTCTCCTTTTCGTGATGTTTATTTGTCTTCCCATTCCGCACGCCAGTACGGGCAGCTGACGGAATCATAGTTTTCCAGCGGTACTACCGCTTCCAGGATTTTACACAGCTCACATTTCCGGCTTCCGTCCAGATCCGGCACGCATTCCCAGTGACATTTGGCCTGAGCGGCGTCCACAAGCTCTTTGGCGATCTTTTCATCCAGCACCATGTTCACCGACTGACTGGTCAGCTTCGGTACCAGACGGACTTCCATGTCCTTCGCCACATTCCGGATCTGCCGGCGCTGTTTGTCGCTTACCGTGCCCAGCACATCCCGCAGCAGGCTTCCGACCTGGCCGATGGCCATCTTCAGCCGCTGGTTTCCGGATGGCACGCATGCCAGCCGGTTCGCCAGATCCGTTTCGGCATACCGCAGGGTGCTTACAGCGTTCAGAAGCCACTGTACGGAATGCATTTCCGTCCGTGTCAGCCTTTCACACTGATCGTCCGGAAGCTCAAACGGTGCTTTCGCCATGCTGCTTCCTCCGGTTGATTTCCTCCTGAAGCTTCCGGGCTTCGTCGTTCAGCACGTTGGCCACGCCGAATTCCAGATCGTTCAGGGCGATTTTCGCGGCGTTCTCCTTCTGCAACCGCAGGTCTTCCAGCTCCTCCATGGATAAATCGCTGTAATTCATTCTCTGATAACCTCCAGTCCCTTCGCGCCGTTCCGGCATTTCACCACTTCTCCGCCGACCTTTTTTGCCACGAAGGCTGCGTCCCTTTCGCTCTGGTACCGGAAAGCCTTCTGCAGATCCCGGTCCATCCGGAGAAATCCCTGCCCCCATTCGATCAGGTACAGTCGGTTCATCGTCACCACCCAGCAAATCAGTTGTTGCATATAGGGCATATTTCTTCCTCCAGATCTTCCGTCCTGATCATTCCTCTGGTGGTCACGCAGTACTCCGCGCTTCGCCAGAACACCTGCACCTTCGTTCCTTTGTCAATTACACCGGCGTGTTTCCATTCGAATCCGGACCAGGCAACGGTGCTTTCCTTCACGGTATACTGGCTGCCGTTTTCCCATTCCGGCTTGTCCGTCACGACACACGTGATGCTGATCCATCCTTTATCGCATCGGGCGTAACCATTCTGATACGTACCGTCGAGCCGGATCCGGTCTGTTGCCGCGTACTGGCCTGTGCGCTCCGCGCCCTCTGAAGGCTCCTCATAGACGTACACATGTTGCCCAGGCTGGCATATCACCCACGCGTCCAGACCGCCTTCATCGGCAAATCCCCATGCCACAATGAGAATGAAAAGGACCAGGAAGATGGCAACCGTCATGACGATCTGCTTAGTCCTGCTGTCCATGGTCCGTTTCTCCTTTCTCGTGTTCCCGCAGGTGCTTCAGCCACCGGTCGTGCTTCTCTTTCATAATTTCGTACACCAGCGGCTGATCGATGATGTTCAGCTGCCGGATCACCAGCAGCACGTCCGCCCATTCTTCATTCAGGTGGGAAAGGGCCTCGTTGAACGTCATCCGCGTGGGGTTCAGATCATCCAGACACCTTCTCACCTTTAATGCGGCTTGCCCAAGCTCGCAGCATTCTTCGGCCAGCATCGCCAGCAGCTCCCACGTCGGCAGGAAGCTCGGGATGTCCCTCTGGTCGAATCTCCTCTGTCTGTCTTCCATTTTTCCGTTTCTCCCATTCGTCAGCAGTTGTCCGATACACGGTGTGCAGGCTCGGAAGCGTTCTGCCGATCACGCCGTAATGGACTTTCCAGTGCTTTTCATACTGGGCTTTGGTCATCCATCCGGTCAGGTATCCGTCCGAAGAATCCCATACGGCCCATTTGTCATCATCCAGGTCATATACATCGTGCAGCATATCTGTCACCGTAAACGGGACGGGCGGCAGCTGCGCTTTTGCGGTTCTCCGGCCGCGGCAGGTAAATGTCCAAAACCTTACCGCGTTGGCCCCCGAATCTCCGAGTGCCGCACCATGGAGCGAGGTGACGGAAAGCGTAGAAGCGTCGCGCGAAGCCGCTTTCCTGGGTTGATTCTCCATCGGCCTCTGTGGGTGCCGCCGTCCCTGATATGTCATCGCTTCGTGATTTTCTCCTGCTGTTTGTCCAGGAATGTGACGCCTACGGCATAGGCGCTCCATACGTCAGCGGAGAATCCGTAGAACCAGTCGGGATTGGTTTTGGTGCCTTTCCCGTTCTTCCTGTCGTGCTGGGCAAACCGGTCGATCAGCGCCTGCCGGATGTTGGAATCCTTCGCCTTGCTGTCATGGCAGAGGGTCATCTTTTCTTCCATCCGGTAAACCAGCTCCGGCATCACGCCAACCGTGTTCCAGCATTCCTGCCAGAAACGGCCGACCCACACGCAGGTGTCGAAGACTTCCTTGCCGACCGGCATCCCGTAGCTGGCCACCATCTCGATGGCCATGGCTTCCGGCCACTTTCTGGTGTGTTCCGAGTCCAGGAAGGAAATCTTCTGGATCAGGTCATTGTTGCTGATCTTTGCGAATTCCACCGGCCGGTAGCCTTCCATGATCACGTAGGCGCTTTCCGTACTGCCCGGGTCAATCGCCATGATTCTCATCCCAGGTCCTCCATCTGATAGCATTCATGCGTTCCGTCCAGCAGCTTCCGTTCCATGTCACTGACGTGGTATCCGATCTCCATCAGGAAGTCATACAGCCGGACCACGTCGCTTTCCATATTGCTGTTCTTCTGGTACGTGCCGTCATCGTAGCGGTACGATCCGCGTTCCGGATCGTCGGGCCAGAAGATGCCGCCGGCGACTGCCCAGGCCACCATCACGCGGACCATCGGAATTTCGCTTTTTCCGTCCACCTGCTGCCAGATGGTCAGGTACTTTTTGTAGTAGGACGGCGTGTTCGGATCCTGATCCGGAGCTTCGACCGGCTCTTCCGGCAGGCCCAGAACATCGCGGAGGTACGCATCGTCCCACTTGTGGTTGTCCTGTATCTTTCCGTTGTACTCGTTCTTTCCGTTCAGCGCGTACTTGATCAGGATCTTCCCGAGTGTGGATGTGCTCTGCCCGTTGGACACGGTGTAGTTCTTCACGAAATCCTTCCGCAGCTCGTAGGCCTGGGCCCAGAATCCCTTCACATGCCGCAGATGCTTTCCCCTGGCGATGCTCTTCTGGCGCTCCGTCTTCTGCTCCGCTGTCATAGGAGTCTTCGCTGCCTTTGCCTTCTTTTTGTAGACCTCCACGCGGCCCCACCGGGTGAAGAAATACCGGAACGGTCCTTCATGCTTTTTCTGGAGCTCCTTCAGCTTCTTCCGCAACGCGTCATCGCTGTCCTTGAGCTCGATTCCGGCACCGTAGATTTCCTCCCATTCGCTTCCGTACCGGTCTTTTTCGGCAATCGCCTCGAACCCAGCCTCTTTCAGGATCGGTTTGATCCGGTCCTGGTTCTGCTTCCGTTCCTGCTCTTCCAGCGCGTCCTTCAGCTTCTGACGGAAATTGTCCGTGCCGGCGGCCTTCAGAACCTCGTTCTGGGCTGTCTTGCTTTCCAGCTTCGTGACCTCGATCATTTCCAGCAGTGTGGCGCCCTGGTTCACAGCGTCGGAAAAGTTCTTCTTGTTCAGCTTCGCCAGCTTCAGACGGTCTTTTACCGTCTTTTCGGAAAAACCTGTCTTTTCTCCGATCTCTTTCGGCTTGAAGCCCAGATCCATCATCATCTGGAAGCCTTCTGCCTGCTCATAGACCGTCAGATCCTTCCGCTGCATGTTCTCGGCCAGCATGGTCGCGATTTGGGTTTTGTAGTCCATCTCGCTGACGGAACAGGGAACCTCCGTCAGTCCGGCCGCCTTCGCCGCTTCCAGGCGGCGGTTGCCGATCACCACGTTGTACTGGTTTTCGTCCACCTGAACGACGGTCAGATTCTGCAGTACGCCGTTGACGCGGATGGAATCGCTCAGCTCCGTCAGGTCTCCCAGATCCTTTCTGGGATTTTCCGGATGATGCATCAGCTGATCAACCGGAATCATCACAATCTCATTCGGCATCCGGATCCACCTCCGTGTAGGTATCGGTTCCGCAACGGTCGCAGCTTACCGATTCCCCGACCTTTTTCAGAATCCCAGCGGCTTCCTCCAGTTTTTCCTGGTTAGCGTGTGCTTCCTTGTTGATCATGAACCCGATCACGCCGCTTCCGGGAGCGATCCGGAACTGCAGCATGCCCTTGTGAACGAAGAAGATGACCGTGTCTTCTCCGTCTTCGCCCCAGTAGTCCTCACCGTCGATGTTCACGATCAGTTCCGCATCCTCATCGTCATAGGCCAGATCCACAACGTCATCGTAGTACTTGTTCAGATCCGCCATGGCGCTCTTGATCATGTCATCGTCCGTGATGATCAGGTCAAAGTTTTCGTTCAGCGGCCGGGTGTAGAACACATGACCGTTCACGTCGATCCGGCTCGTTTCGTTTTCTCTGGTTTCCATGTGCTTAGTCCTCCTCAATAATCAATTTCTTCCAGCATTTCCAGTACTTCGTCCATTTCGGCTGCCAGCTGCAGCCACTGTTCCCGGGCCATCTTCAGCTGATTCTTGTAATCCTTGCCGTCATCCACTCTCCGGAAGGCGATTTTCCCATCTTCCTTCCGGAAGCTGCCCAGGTCCGTTTCAACCTCGGTCACCCGTGGTTTCTTCCTGACCGGCGCTGCCGGTTTTACTTGACTGGTACTTGACTCCTCCGGAATTTCGTCCGGCACCGTCACCCCGCTGGGCCTTGCCGGCGCGCAGCATGTCACGACCGATCCTGCTTTCTCTCCAAGCTGACGGGCAAATTCCTTTGCCATCTCTTCCGGAGAAACATATCCGCCCTTGGGTGCTTCTGTTTCTTGATCAGCTGCGCGCCTGGGTGCCTCCGCCGCCTTCGGGCTATCGTCCTTAGGCGAAACCGCCGGGCTCGTCTGAGGGCCGTTCTGTGCCGTTTCCGAGGGCTTCCGTTTCTGCGGTCCGCGGATCGTCAGGTTCCGGATAGCCTCGTAGCATTCCGGATCGTTTTTCTTCGCCCAGTCCTTGACGCTGCTCAGACCGTTGGAAGGATCCGCATATCCGCAGTCTTCCAGAAACGTCCGGATTTCCTCTCCGTTTTCGTAATAGCCGTCCTTCAGCGCGTAGGCGATCTCCTTGCGGTCGTTCATTTCGTCGGCCTCCTTCTGTTTCGGTTTGCCTTCCGTCAGCTGATAGGGCTGCCTGTGAAGGTACTGCTTCTGCAGGTTGTACCAGGTGGCTCTGGGTGTGTAGCTCGGATAGTTCTTCTGGATGTATCCGAGCACATCGCCGCCCTTCTTTTCGATCTCCCGGCAGCTCAGCGCAAAGGCCTCTTTCTGTGCTTCGCTTCTCACGGGATCACCCTTTCCTGAATCCGTTTGCTTTCGGGCAGGTGGCGAAATGGCTGATATATCCCATCAGCTCTCCGTCCTGCTTCGGCGTTCCGTGAATTACAAATCCGTCCGGCGTCACATACGCCTGCGTCCCGCCCTTCGTAAACCGGATGATCTCCGGATCGCACGGCATCGGCCTGCCGCTCTGCATCTTCGTCCAGACGATCAGCTTCCCGCAGCCTCTGCAGTTGGCCATCCACTGCTTCACTCCTTTCTCCTCCTCAGTAGGGCTGCTCCGTGTCCCGGACGATCGGCAGGAACCGCATGTGATCTCCGTCAAAGGCCAGCGTCACCCTGCCCCGTTTGCCCTGCCTGTTCTTGTCGATGATGATCCGCATCATCTGCAGTCCCTTGTCCTTCAGGTTCCGGAAGACTTCCTTTTCTTCTTCGTTCCGCATTTCGCTTTCATCCGGATCATGCAGCAGCATGAAGATGTTCGCGTCCTGCTCAATGGCTCCGGATTCCCGGGCCTCGCTCATTGTCGGCTCCTGCCGGACCCGCTTTCCCTTGATCATCTGGCCTTTGGTGCTCAGCCGGTTCAGCTGAGTCAGCACCAGGATCGGGATCTTCAGTTCCGATGCCAGCAGCCGGAGGCCCCGGCTGATCTGGCTGATTTCCTCCTGTCGGTTCATCCGTCCGTTTCCAGGTGCTTCCATCAGCTGGATGTAGTCCACCGCGATCAGGTCAATCCCGCCGTTTTCAAACAGTTCATATGCACACCGCCTGATCTTCTCCACCGTGTTGGCCGTCACGCTGTACCACAGGGGAAGCGTTGAGATCGGCCCGATTACCTGTGCGATGCTGACCCAGCCTTCATCTGAGATATTCCCGCTGGTGATCTCGTTCAGCGTCCCTCCGCCCTGGCTGGCAATCACGCGTTCCGTGATGCTGACCTCATCCATTTCCAGGCTGACCAGCAGCACCCGCTTTCCCTGCTTCGCCGCGTTCACACAGTAGGTCAGCGCGAAGATGGATTTGCCGACCGAAGGCCGGGCGCCGATGGCCACGTACTCGCTTCCTCTCAGGCCGCCCAGCTTGTTGTCCATCGTGCTGATCCCGCTCAGGATCCGGTTGGTCGGCTGATCCTCCCGCTTCTGGTCTTTGTCCAGCTGATCAAAGGTCTTGATCGCGGCATCCTGCATGGAGATCAGGCCGTTGTCCCGGATTTCCTTCACATCCTTCATCTGCCGGACCATCCATTCCCGGGTTTCCTCGGTGTCCTCTCCGGCATCCAGCTTGTCGATGTATTCCTTTGCGGCCTGCCGCTGCTGTCTCCGGCTGTAGCATTCGTGTACGATCTTCAGGTAGGCCTTCATCATGGACGGCAGGAAGCCTTTGCCGTATATTCCGGCAACAATCTGGATCCCGCCGATCGCGTCCAGCTTCTGGTTCTTTGTCAGCCAGTTGTTCACCGTGATCAGATCCACGCCTGATTTTTCCGCCGCCAGTGTGCAGATCGCCTCATGAATGATCTGATGCTCCGGAAAGTACAGCTCCGCCCGGTTCAGTTCCGTCACATGCCGCAGGCAGTCCGCTTCCTTCATGGCCAGGCTCAGAATCTCTTCCTCCGCTTCCTGGTTGAAATACATGCTTTCCATCAGTTCCAGTCCTCAATGCTTTCATCTCGGATGTAGGCCGGTTCCGGAGGATCGGTGAAGGGAAGCGATTCTTCATCCACCTCATCCAGCCATCGCTTCTGGTTCAGCCAGGTCTGCGGATTCGGAATGTATCCTTCCTTCCACTGCCGGCTCATCTTCTGGGCTTCGATGGCCCGGATCATGGTTTCCGTCAGCTGATCATCCGGCTTGTACTTCGCAAAGCTTCGTTCTGCTCCGCCTTTTCCGACCTTTTTCGGATAGGCTTTCCAGAAGCGTTCAAACCGGCGCTCCATCGCGCTTTTCTTTTCCGGTTCCGGCAGCGCCGGGGCCGACGCCTCGGACAGCGCCTTCTGCCGTTCTCTCTGCCTTGCTTTCCGGATCCTGTTCTGTTCCTTGATCTTTTCCATGCCTTCCACGCTCTGGTATTTATCCCAGTTCGTCACATGGAACATACCGTCATCAAAATCCACCATGCCGCGGCTCTCCATGGCCCGGATGGCCATCCGTACGGTAGGGAGCGGAAGATCCAGAAGCGCGGACATGTCTTCCTCGGAATAAGGGATATAACCACCTTCGTTCCGGTCTCCGGCCATGGCCAGCAGCATGACAAACATCAGCGCAATCGTGTTACCGTCAGGAAGCTTTCGGATCAGCTGGACATCATCTGACTTGTACCAGCTGACTGACAGCTTGATCCATTTGATATCCACATGCATTCACCTCACCTCCTCAGAACGGAAGCTCATCCGTCTCAACTTCTGTGAAACCCATCTGATGGGGCGCCGGGGCCGGGGCAGGTGCCGGGGCGGGTGCGGGAGCCGCAGGAGCTGCATATCCTCCGGAACCAGCGTTGGCTTCATTGCGCGGCGTCAGGAATTCGATGTCCTCCGCATTCACTTCCAGGCTGGCCCGTGTCACACCGTCGTTCCCGGTGTATGTGCTGACGCTGACCGATCCGACAACGGCAACCTTCCGGCCTTTGGCCAGATACTTGGATGCGTTCTCTCCGAGTCCGCGCCACGCGGTGACCCGGAAGAAGTCCGCTTCCTGCTGGCCGTTCTGCCGCTGCTGTGCGCTCTGGCGCCGGTTGACGGCGACGGTGAAGTCACAGACACTCACCGCGCCGTCCCGTCCGTTCACGCTGCGCAGCTCCGGATCACGGGTCAGGTTCCCGATAATCGTGAGCTTATTCATGCGGTTCCTCCTTCGGCTTTTCGGCGGCTTTCAGCGCTTCGAGCTCCGCCAGAGCGGCCTTGCGTTCCTTTACGGCCTCATCCAGCTTTTCTTTCAGCGCTTCGATATGCTTGTAATCTTCCTCCGCTTTCTTCTGGGCTTCTTCGCGCTCGGAC
>JAFSLL010000049.1 GCA_017448455.1 Oscillospiraceae bacterium
CTCACTTACACCGATCTTCATAACAGCGGCAAACAAGGTGCAGGGATAGGCCAGACCTGCTGCGGTGCACAGCGCGCCGCGGCTGGACACGTTCTTCAGAAAGATACCTGTGATCAAACAGCAGTAAATGCATCCGATGAAAAGGATTTGGTGGGAAGCGCCATCGACGTGTAGCAGCACGAGAGCGACCTCGCCGGCCACGAAAAGGTACATAACCCAAGTCACGCAGGCAATGCCTTTTCGGCCAAATTCATGCGCCCACTCATACGCGCAAAGACATGCCGCCACAGCGAACAGAATTGTGCGAGAGTATTCTGACAGCAGAATGCAGGGAAGCGTGATAGACAGAAGAACGATAGCGGAGAACACACGCTTTTTCATGGGAATCATCCTTTTACGCAGAGAAGCAGCTTGTTGCGGCTGCTTCTCCATTATTAGTGCTTATTCTTCCTGGAGTTCCACACCAGAAGAAATACCAGTGCGGCGGAAGCTGCGGCAATAGACAGAATTTGACCGATCATGCTTCGTCCTCCTTATCCAGTTTGGAACGTGGAGTCATCTGAATCAAATGTCTGAATCATCGAATCAGCATCTCTGCTAAATCGGTTTTTTCCCAAGGCATTTCGGCCGCATTGCTGCCGAAGTGCCCATAGCAGGAGACCTTTGAGAAATTGGGACTTTTCAGATCGAACTGCCGAATGATAGCAGCGGGTCGTGGGTCAACCCGGGAAATCAGGATTGCTTGAATAATCTGATCATCTAGCCTTCCGGTTCCAAAGCAATCCACCAGGATGGACGTAGGCTCCGAAAGACCGATGGCATAGCTTAACTGGATCTCGCATTTTTCGGCCAGACCTGCGGCAACCACATTTTTTGCCATATACCGGGCCATGTACGCGCCGCTGCGGTCTACCTTGGAGGCATCTTTGCCGGAGAAGGCGCCGCCTCCGTGCCGCGCATATCCGCCATAGGTATCCACGATCAGCTTACGACCGGTCAATCCGGAATCTGCCGCTGGCCCGCCCTCGACAAAACGTCCGGTGGGATTGATGAAAAACTGGGTATCCCGGTCGATCATAGCGGTAGGCAGCGCCGGAAGAATCACATGAGAAAGAATTCGGTCACGAAGCTCCTCTATGGTAATATCTTTGTCATGCTGTGCAGAGAGGACGACAGCGCCGATTCTTTTGGGAACATCGTTTTCATACTCAACAGTGACCTGAGACTTCCCGTCCGGCAGCAGGAAAGGCAGCTCGCCATTCCTGCGTACAAGTTCGAGGCGCTTCGTGAGCGCATGGGCCAGCTCAATAGGAAGCGGCATATAGAAGTCAGTCTGTTTGCAGGCAAATCCGAACATCATGCCCTGATCTCCCGCACCATCATCCAGTTCCTCATTTTTGGAAACGCGGCGCACTCCGCGGGCAATGTCCGGGGATTGTTCGTGCAGATCTACCGTCACCCGGCAGCTCTCCGCGTCAAAGCCGTGGCCGGGCTGCGTATAGCCTACCTCAGTGATAACCTGTCTTGCGATTGATTCATAGTCAACATGTGCCGAGGATGTGATCTCTCCAAAGATGTGGACCTGATCGGTCGCGCAGGTGACTTCGCAGGCGACATGGGATTCCGGGTCCTGTCGCAGCACCTCATCGAGTATGCTGTCAGCGATCTGATCGCAGAGCTTATCAGGATGTCCTCGGGTGACGGATTCGGAAGTAAAATTACTTTTTGCCATGGTGTCAACTCCTCATAACGGATCTCATCTGTGAAGATGGTCTGCTTACTGCTCTCCCGCCGCGAGACGGGCTTTTTCTTCTTTTCTTGCCTCCCAGATCTCCTCGGCTTTTGGTGCCCAGCAGGCGGCATAGCTGTCGCACTTGGCGCAGAGATGATCCGCCGTCTCCGGAGACTGCATATCGGTGGACTTCGCTCCGGTCTTTTCCACCATGGCGCGCAGCTTGGCGGGATTCTCCAGCATCGGGCAGGGCTGCATCATGTTCTCATTGAAGGGTTGCCCGTCATGGTATGCCTGAAACAGCGGAGAGCGCATGGTTTCCAGCAGAGTCTTCTCCCGGATGTTGGAATCCGAATAGTGGATGAAAACGCAGGGGTCCACATCGCCATTGGCGTTGATGTGCATATAGCGGCGGCCCCCGGCAATGCAGCCGCCCACAAACTCAGCATCGTTCTGGAAGTCCATGGCGAACAGCGGCTTGCGGGTACGGTAGTCGCGGATACGGTTATAGACCGTCTGCCGCTGCTCCGGCGTGGGCAGGAGCTCGGGGCTGGCGTCGTTACCGACGGGCATGTAGTGGAAGTACCAAACGAAGTAGGCACCCATGCGGATGAGCATATCGTAGTATTCCTCAGAGGTGATAGAATCGTAATTTGCGCTGGTGTAGCAGCAGGAGATGCCGTACAGGAGCTTCCGACTGTGCAGCAGTTCCATGGCCTGGACAACCTTCATGAAAACGCCATCGCCACGCCTGGAATCCGTGGCCTTCTCAAAACCCTCCAGAGAAATGGCGGGAACGAAGTTCTTGACCCGCAGCATTTCGTCGGCAAAAGCCTCGTCGATCAGGGTGCCGTTGGTGAAGCAAAGGAAGATGCAGTCGTCATGCTTCTCGCAGAGCTTGATGATGTCTTTCTTGCGGACCAGCGGCTCGCCGCCGGTGTAGATGTACATATACACGCCCATTTCCTTGCCCTGGCGGATGATGTCGTCGATCTCATCAAAGCTCAGGTTCAGCTTGTTGCCGTACTCCGCTGCCCAGCAGCCGGTGCAATGGAGGTTGCAGGCAGAGGTGGGATCCAGCAAAATCGCCCAGGGGATGTTGCAGTTATATTTATTCCGCAATTCCTCCTGCTTGTCCCAACCGATCAGATTGGCGTTGATGAAAAAGTTGACAGCAACGGTGGTCAACACCTCCGGATCCACATCGTTGACCATGTGGCGCACGAAAGGATAATAGGCATTGTCAGGATCTTCGATAGCCGCGCGCACGGCTGCCCGCTGGCTGGGGAATTCGCCCTTGGAGAATTTATCCGCCCAGTCGATCAGTTTCGGCAGATTCTTTTCCGGATCTTTATAGAGGTACTGAAACGCTTTTTCCAGTCCTAATCTTTTGATAGTAGTTGATGCAGACATCTTTACCCCTCCTGTGATTTATGCTTTATCCTGCTGCTGAAGAATTCTTTTCAGCTCTTTTGTCTCTGCTTCCACTTCTTTTTTGGCTTGCCGGATGGAGGCCTGGTGCTCTCTTTCGGCCTCGAGTCTTTCCTTGTGGATTTCCTTTTCCACATTCAAAACCTGAGCTTTTTCGTCCGATACCCTTTTAATTTCCCGGGCTTCTGCCTTTACCTGCTTTTTCAGCTCGTGCATATCCTGCTGAGCTTTCTTTTCTGTCTCCCGAAGATCTGCTTTGATAGCGTGCTCAACTTTTTTGTATTCTTTCATTGAAAAGCCTCCTCGCTCAATGTGTTTTTATTGTATCTTGCAAGTATTTCGTCCTCCATATGCAGAAGTGCCGGTTCTCTCAATTCTTGAGAAAACCGGCGCTTGTATTCGATTTTTTAGCAAAAGCGGGGTTTTATCTGTTTTTTTGGCAAAACGCAAATCACCGTCAGGCCGCTCGGTCGGAGCGTTTCCGGCGTATTTTCTCAACAGCCTCCTGGGCCTCCTTCAGATGTTCGGTCAGGGGACGATCCGAGCGGAAAGCGAAAAAGAAATGTACGCGCTTCGACGCCCGCTCCTGGGCGGCGTGAATGTGGGCCTTGAGATTCTCGACCTTCACAATCACCCCGTTCTCGTCGGCAAAGGCCTTCACGCGAGCGACCCAATGGGCGCTCGATGCCATGTCAACAAGGAACACACCGAAGAACAAGCCAATCACAAAAGAAAAAGCCAGATTCTCCGAAAGCCAGAAAAGCGCGGAGAGAATATGCGGATGCACAAGGAAATAGTACCCGGCGCCGAGAAGCGCCCAAAAGATGGAAAACAGCGGGCAAATCAGCCCCTGGATATTACCCCAGCAGTTGCTGTAGTCCCAAAGGCGGATCTTTGCTCCTTTGAGCAGCATTAAGCCGCCGATGTATTCGATAAGCGTCATGCTGACAGCCATTCCGACAAACAAAACTGCTTTCCCCTGCAAACTGTCGTCGAGCCCGGTTGCGTCCCCGATACGAGCCAGAAGATACAGCGCGCAGAGTCCAAAACCATAGATGGGCAGATAGGGGCCGGTGCAAAAGCCGGGATTGATCCACTTATGTTCCGGGTTTGAGCCGGAAAAGAATTTCCGAAAAAACAGTTCCAGAACCCAGCCGAGTACAGAGCCGATAAAAAATAGAAAGGCGAG
>JAFSLL010000050.1 GCA_017448455.1 Oscillospiraceae bacterium
CGTGCCCTCGGAACCAAACATCAGGTGCAGCAGGCTGTAACCGGAGCAGTTCTTGCAGACAGACTACCCCAGTTCAATAATACGGCCGTCCGCCAGCACCACGGTCAGTGCCAGCACATAGTCGCGCGTGACGCCGTATTTGACCGCGCGCATGCCGCCGGCGTTGGTCGAGATGTTGCCGCCCACCGTGGCGGTTTTTTCGCCGGGATCGGGCGGATACATGAGGCCGTGGGCCAGCGCGTCCGCGGCAAGATCCTTCAGCAGAACACCCGGCTGAATGCGGACAACCAGGTTGTCCATGTCGTATTCCAGGATTTTGTTCATCCGCTTCGTGCAGAGAACCAGGCCGCCCGCGAGAGGAACGCAGCCGCCGACAAGGCCGGTGCCGGCACCGCGGCAGGTGACGGGAATTCTGTTTGCTGAGCAGATCTTCATGATTTCGGAGACCTCTTCCGTGGTTTCCACATCTACGGCGGCCTCCGGCATGTGCTTGCCGTAGATCGGCATCTCATCGTGAGAATAGTTCGGATCGACGCCGTCGTTGATGTAGAAGCGGTTCCCCGCGACAGCTCTCAGCTGCGCGGCGATTTCCGGCGTGATTTTGTTGTAGCTTGCCATGCGGGTTCCTCCTGTTTGAGAAAAAATTCTCCGGACGCGCCGGGCGCATCGAAGTGCCGTGACACGGCCAATCCCGGTTTGTCCGTGTGAGATGGCCGAACCTGCGCCCTGCAGGTCCGGCCATCGGTGCGCTTTCGATCAGGCGAGCAGATCGGCCAGTACGCCGTCCTCGCCGAGGGCGCCGCTCTTGCGCGCAAGCTCCGTCAGTTCCGCTTCCAGCGCGTCGGAGAAATCGAGGCCGGTGACTTTCCGCTCCTCAATCAGACGTGCCTCAATCTCGCCGGGCATGAAGATCTCCTTCACGCCGGTGGCGGTGCGGCTGTTCTTGATCAGACTCGCATAAAGCGAGGCGTGCTCCTTGAAACGCTCCACATCAATAAAGTGCGCAATATCCAGCAGGATCACGGCAAAGCCGGTCTCCTCCGGCCGCATGTCCTCCACGAAGGGGATTTCGGGGCTGGTGAGCGCGTCAGACAGGACGCCGCCGAACATGTCAACGAATACGGCGAGACCGTAGCCCTTGTGGCCGCCCATGGGCCGGACACAGTAGGCGACATGCGGGTCGGTGGTCGGGTTGCCGTCGTAGTCGTTCGCCCAGTCGGGGGGCATTTCCTTATTTTCCCTGCGATATGCCTGAACTTTTCCGATGGCGACGCCGCTGGTGGAGACGTCGATCACGATCGGGCGGTTCGGATTTGTCGTGGGGCAGCCAAGGATGATGGGGTTGGTGCCGATCAGACGGTCCGCGCCGCCGTAAGGCGCCTGACAGGGATAGGTGTTGCTCACAACAATGCCGATGACATTGTCCTCGGCCATACGGTGACCGTAGTAGCCTCCGCAGCCGATGTTCGCGCTGTTGCGGGCCACGCCTGCGGCCACGCCGTATTTGCGGGCACGTTCCAGCACCGCGTCATAGACGCTGTTTACCGCCACAATGCCGGAGCCGCCGCCGCAGTCAAAGACGAGGGAGGCATCCGCGTCCTTCACGCAGCGGAAGTCGGGCTGCGCGACCAGAGCGCCTGCCATGTACTGCCGCAGATAGATGCAGAGACGGGACAGACCGTGGGAATAGGTGCCGGTGAAGTCAGAGTGCGTGACGACGGCAGCCAGCGAGGCGGCATCGCTCTCGGACACGCCCTGCGCCATAACCAGGCGCTTGATCAGCGTGATTTCCTGATCGTATGAGAGATGGATCATGGTTTTACCTCCGGTTCAGATTATTTTTCCGTTTAACTGGCACCATTTTACCACAGTCATACACAGATAACAATTGATAGTTTCACAGAAGACGGCAAATCGGATGTGACTTTATAAATGAAAAAACAGATGCCGATACGTTCGTATCGGCATCTGTTTCTGGTGCGAGAGATGAGACTTGAACTCACACGTCGGTTGACACACGCACCTCAAACGTGCCTGTCTACCTATTCCAGCACTCTCGCATGCCTTAAAGGCAAAAGCAATTATACACACCAAAGGATAGCTTGTCAAGAAAGTTTTTTCTTTTTTTCGCCCGTGCTCCGGCGCCGCTTCTTTCGGGATGCCTCGTCGCCTTCCCGCAGCGCCGTAAGCAGACAGACCAGCGTCAGCGCCATCGCGACGATCAGGGCGGCTGCCCCGTGGTTCATCAGCAGCAGATAGCGCATCTTCAGATAGGCATGGTATCCCAGCAGGGAGGCAAACTGCACCAGCAGCGCGCCCGCGCTGTAGACCGGGAAAGAAAAGGCGAGGATCAGGGAGAGAATATCGGCCCCATAGAAATAGCGCTCGTGCATGTGCGGCAGCAGGAAGGGGATTCCGATCGCGAAGAGAAGACAGAGCGCCAGGATGGCCCTGCCGTTCAGTGTTTTCCGGTGTACCCAGGCGACAGCCAGGAGATTGATCATATAAAAGAACGCGAGCAAGATCCCGGCGACAGCGGCTGCGGATTTGTTCTGAATATCGGTGAAGACCGAGAAGACGGAAGGGGAGTTGTAGTTGAGTCCGCTGCCGATGCTGCCCGTCTGACTGAAGTAGAGGGTGAAGGTTTCCCAGAACGGCCTTCCGAAGCAAACGGCGGGAAGAACAAGCAGCAGATAGGTGAGCGGGAAAGCGAGCAGGTGCTTCCAGCGAATTTTCCCCGTCATCAGGAAGACCGCGTAGATCGGCAGCAGAAACACGGCCTGCAGCTTGAAGCCGAAGGAAACACAGGCCAGGATGACCGCGGTCCACGGCCGGTTCTTCATGGCGCAGTAGATGCCGAGCAGCATCGGCGCGACATACAGACTGTCGCACTGGCCCCAGACGGCACTGTTGAGAAAGACGGTCGGCAGCAGCAGCGTTGTGAAGAAAGAAGCCAGCAGGCGGGCGCGGTTCTTTGTGAAGAGACTGCAGCAGAGCAGCGCTCCCCAGGCGAGCAGTACATCGGAGAGCGTGCTGAGAAGCTTGATGGCGTAGAGATCCCGAAACCGCAGCGAGGAGAATAAGGCCAGAAAATAGAGATAGGGGATGTTGTAATTTCCAATTTCATATTTCAGCGCGCGGAAGTTTCCGTACTGACGGAAAAACTCCACCCATCTCGCCAGAAAATTCTGATAGTCCAGCGTTTCGTAATCGAAAACGGCTGCCCGGAGACCGAGCGCAAGCACTATCAGCAGAACGGAAACAGCCCAGGAGAGCTTTCCGGAAAGGACGGAAGAAATATAAAGAAGGTAGAGCGCCAGCGCTCCGATCATGGTCAGAACCAGAAGACAAATCGTAAAATCCATGAAAAACCTCGCGGAAAAAC
>JAFSLL010000051.1 GCA_017448455.1 Oscillospiraceae bacterium
ACAGCAGGACTCAGGACTGAACGGATCCCGCGATCCACGTTTCAAAAGCCTGGAAATGTCGGGAAGATGTCCGCTTTTTCGGAGCGGCAACACACCGAAGGCAGGAAGAAAAGAGAGAATTTGCGGGGATAAGACGTCAGCTTTTGGTTCGGCTTCTTTCCGTGCCCTGTCTCAAGCTGCATCCATTCCGTATCTTTTTTCTTTTTGCCATATCGCAGTCCCCTCTCCCGGCTTCATGGTATCACATAACACGGCCCAGGAAAAGGGCGTATTTCGCAAAAAAGGATTGAAAACGGGGAAATGGTATGATATTATAATTATGTTACACAAAATCATATACTTAAACTCTATTAGCGTGGGTTTCTGTCTTTTGGCAAAAACGCATGCGTCCTTTCCCATGCTGATAGAGGGATTGATTTTGTGTAGCGACAAATGGAGCTATGCGTTTTTCGGTGTGTAGTTCCGTTTGGGACTACACACTTTTTTATTCAAGGAGCATTCCTGTAATTCGTAAAGAGCGCTAATTGAAAAGAAACGAACCTCGCGGTAAAATTGAGGTGCATCTTGGCCGGATGTTATCACCACAAAGAAACCGGAGGTTCACCATGGATTATACACAAAATGCCAAGATTTCGCAAGTATCTGAGCAAACTTTAATTCTCGGAGTGGATGTAGGCAGCGAGGTTCATTTCACCAGGGCATTCAACTGGCGCGGGATCGAACTGAGCAGAAAGCCGTTTCACTTCACAAACGACGCCGTCGGCTTCCAGAGCTTTCTCCGCTGGGCCGACACCTACGCCAAGACGACGAAAGCGGAGAAGGTTCTGGTCGGCTGCGAGCCGACAGGACACTACTGGTTCAATCTGGCCAAGTATGTAACCGAACAAGGGATGACGCTGGTCCTGGTCAATCCCTATCACGTCAAACAAGCCAAGGAGCTGGATGACAACAGCCCCAGCAAGAATGATCGCAAGGACCCCAAAACGATCGCGCAGCTTGTCAAGGACGGCAGATATGTGATTCCGTATTTACCGGATGGCATCTATGCCGAACTGCGGTCCGCGGTCGCAACCCGGGACAGAATCGTCAAGGAGCAGAACGCGCTGACGAATCGGATTAAGCGGATGCTCAAGATATACTTCCCGGAATATCTCAAGGTTTACAAGAAATTCTCGGCGGAAAGCGGCATGCTTCTGCTGGAGACAGCACCGTTCCCGGCGGATATCCTTCGCCTGGGCGCGGAGGGCGTCAATCAGATCTGGCGCGCGCACAAGCTCCGTGCGGTCGGCATGAAGAGGGCAATGATCCTGGTAAAGGCCGCGCAAAGCAGTGTCGGATTGGATGCAGGCCCCTGCGTCCGGCTGGAGCTGCAGCTGCTGCTGGAGGATTTCAGGACCAAGCAGGCACAACTGGAAGCAATTACAAGAGTGCTGGAAGCGGAAACGCTGAAGGTGCCGAACGTCGAGAAGCTGCTCGCCATCAAGGGCGTGGGGCTGATCACGGTCGCAGGGTTTCTGGCCGAGGCCGGCGAGATCGGACGTTTTGACTCGCCAAAGCAGATCCAGAAGCTTGCGGGGCTGGAGCTGAAAGAAAACAGCTCCGGCAAGCACAAGGGCAGGACTTCCATCAGCAAACGCGGGCGGAAGCGACTGCGCAGAGTCTTATTTCAGGCAGTGCTGCCGTTGATCCGGAGCAACGCCGAGTTCCGTGAGGTATACGAATACTACACGACCCGGCAGAGTAATCCGCTCAAGGGCAAGCAGGCCGTCGTGGCGGTGGGCTGTAAGCTGATTCGCATCTTCTATGCGATCCTGACCAAGGGAATCGACTACGATGCGAACCGTCTGCGTTCGGACATTCTTCGTCCGGAGCAGCGCCGGGCCGCCTGAGCAAACACACAATCATACCGCATCTGGGAAAACGTCCGCCAACAATGGCGCCGGATGACGGGAATGCAAATCGACAACAGAGAGAGCCGGTTAGCCGCGAAGTTATTATCCGTAGGGCATTGACCCTGTAAAGGAGCAGACGCGGCACCCACTGTGGACAGGCAGAACGAAGGAATTGAGGACGCCGCCGAGCTGCGGCTGATCCTGTTGGACATGGGAGGTTTGCTGCCGCAGAGCGGAGGGAAACAAGATTGGCCTTCATACAGAGGCAAGACGTTTCCTTTGGTATACCTTTCGGACCCGAAAATCGTGCAAATTCCTGCTGATAAGACGCTGCAAGACGTCCACAAGCTCTGCCTGCTGTCGAGAAACCAAATCAAGCCTGTCTCAAGAATCCTTGCTATTTCAGGCATTCTTGGACATTTTCAACAAAAATATTTGGGGAGGTAGAAAACATGGCATTTTCAATGTATCGGTGCGCAGCTTGCGGCAGCCCGAATGTCGTAACAGATACCCAAACAGCTGGCCTAAAATACGATTACCTTAAGGGTGCTATTGGAACCGCTGTACTTGGAGTTGGAGGCGCAGCAGCGGGAATTACCAGCGGAAACCAGCTTGTATATAAGTGTAAAGATTGCGGCATTTGCTTGACGTATCCAATGTCTGAAAAAATGAAGTCTATGATCGACTTAGGTGTAATGAGTGAAGAGTCTCGAAAGCAATTACCCTTTCCCTGGGAAATCATCAGACAGCA
>JAFSLL010000052.1 GCA_017448455.1 Oscillospiraceae bacterium
GTATCTGGAGTTCTCCGGTTCCTGCGCGGGCTGTGCCGAGACCAGCTATGCCCGTCTCATCACCCAGCTCTTCGGTGACCATATGCTCATCTCCAACGCGACCGGCTGCTCCTCCATCTGGGGCGGACCGGCGGCCACCTCTCCCTACACGGTCAACAAGGAAGGCAAGGGTCCCGCCTGGGCCAACTCCCTCTTTGAGGACAACGCGGAGCACGGCCTCGGCATGTACCTCGGCCAGAAGAAGATCCGCGATGATCTGAAGGCCAAGGTGGAAGCCATGATCAAGGCACCGAGCTGCTGCGACGAGCTGAAAGAAGCCGCGCAGGCATGGCTCGACACCTACGATGACGGCAACAGGAACCAGGAGCCGACCAAGGCTCTCGTCAAGGCGCTGGAAGAGAGTGTCAGCGACATCGACAGCTGCATCGGCTTCCTCGGCTCCGATATGGCCAAGCAGATCTATGGCGATGCGCAGCCTGCTGCTCTCGAAGCCGCGAAAGCAGCAAAGGCAGCCGGTCAGACCGTCTGCACCTGCGACGCCTGCCAGCTTGGCGCTGAAATCCTCGCCAAGAAGGATTACCTGAACAAGAAGTCCGTCTGGATCTTCGGCGGCGACGGCTGGGCCTTCGATATCGGCTACGGCGGTGTCGACCATGTCCTCGCTTCCGGCGAAGATGTCAACGTCTTTGTCTTCAACACTGAGGTTTACTCCAACACTGGCGGACAGGCTTCCAAGGCTTCCAATATCGGTCAGGTCGCTCAGTTCGCGGCAGCCGGTAAGGAACTGAAGAGCAAGAGCCTCGCCGAGATGGCCATGACCTACGGTTATGTCTATGTCGCGCAGGTTGCCATGGGCGCCAACAAGGTTCAGACCCTGAAGGCCATTGCCGAAGCCGAAGCGCACAAGGGCCCGTCCCTGATCATCGGCTATGCCCCCTGCGAGATGCACAGCATCAAGGGCGGTATGGAGAACTGCCAGAAGGAAATGGACAAGGCTGTCAAGTGCGGTTACTGGAACCTCTTCCGCTTCAATCCGGATGCCGAGAAGCCCTTCTCTCTCGACAGCAAGGAGCCGGCCGGCGGTTATCGCGAGTTCCTGATGAACGAGGCTCGCTACAGCCGTCTGACCCGCGAGTTCCCGGATCGTGCCGACAGGCTCTTCGAAGCCAACGAGGCCAATGCCAAGGAGCGTTATGAGCATCTCATGAAGCTCAAAAACCTCTACGAATAAGCCTGAAACAGCATAAATACCATGAGGCTGCGGGAAACCGCAGCCTCTGTTTTTCCCTTCGGGGCAGGCTTTATCCGGTATTCCATTTGCAGAAAAGGATTGAAAACCTGCCTGCGTCATGGTATGCTCTGTCTGTGCCCATGTCGGCAAACCCATGAAGAGACTGGCCCGATGAGAGCGACAGCGGAGAAAGGGGACGGCCTGCGCCGGATCAGGCTGCGCAGTTCCCGACGCACTGTCTGCAGAACGGAGTACGATAAAAAGGAGAACCAGAACGATGAGCAAAATCAAACGAATCGGTGTATTGACAAGCGGCGGTGACGCTCCGGGGATGAACGCGGCGGTCAGAGCGGTGGTCCGCACGGCCCTCGCATACGGAATCGAATGCATCGGAATCCGCCGGGGATGGCAGGGGCTGATCAACAGTGATTTTGTACAGCTAAACCGGGAAAGCGTCGCCCACAGCCTGTCGCGGGGCGGAACCATCCTCTATACCGCGCGCAGCGAGGACTTCCTGACGGAGAAAGGACGTGCCAAAGCGGTCTCTGTCTGCAAACTGCTGGGCTTGGAAGGAATTGTCGCGATCGGAGGCGATGGGACTTTCCGCGGCGCTCTGGAACTGTCCCGTCTGGGGATTCCGGTCGTCGGCATTCCCGCTACCATTGACAATGATATCGGCTGCACCAATTATACCATCGGTTTCGACACAGCCTGCAACACGGCGATTGAATGCATCGACCGCCTTCGTGACACCATGCAGTCTCATGAGCGCTGCTCCGTGGTCGAGGTAATGGGCCGCAACGCGGGCTTTCTGGCACTGTATGTCGGCATCGCGGTGGGGGCGACGGCAGTTCTGGTTCCGGAGCGGGAGATGGATTTCCAGAGAGATGTGGTTGAAAGAATCCGGGATGCCCGTCTTGCCGGAAACACGCACTTTATGATTGTCGTGGCGGAAGGCGTCGGCAGCGCGGTGGATATTGGCAAAAGAATTGAAGAGAGCATTGGGATCAGCCCGCGTGTGACGGTGCTGGGCCACATCCAGCGCGGGGGCTCTCCGACTGCGCGTGACCGGGAAACGGCTACCAGAATGGGATATTATGCCGTTACCGCGCTTGCTGAGGGACGGGTAAACAGCATTATTGCGACCCAGGAAGGCGGGATTGTGGAGATTCCCATCGAAGAGGCGCTTCAGATGGAAAAGCATCTGCAGATGGACCGATACCGCATTATGGAGGTCATGCAGTTCGGCGGAGCAGTCCGCGGCTGAAGCGGCGTGCAGAGACCTGTATCACAGCAAAATTTGATATCAGGGCACCGGCAGGTCATCATTTGATATGCCGGTGCTTTCTGTTACACCTTAAGAATCGAATAAGATTTTGTTCATAATAAGCAGTTGAACAGGAATAGGGCAGGCGCTATAATACCGCCAGTATTCTTGATGTAATAAAGAGGCTTCTATGAAAAGATATTTCTTTTTGTTTTTGGCATGCTGTTTTCTGCTTACGGGCTGCGCCGCGATTGATAATATCCCGAAACCGCCTAAAGTGACGCCGGTTCCTGCCGCCGAGGCGGTACAGGAGACCGCATCACCTGCGGCAGAGGTTCCGGACGCTTCCTCTGAACCGGCAGCGGAGCCGACGGCAGAACCGACGCCTTCACCGGCCGTACAGAAACAGGGCTTTATGATCCATTTCGAGCACAACGTTCGTGAAGTGTTTGATCCGGAAAGCGGGACAGAACGCATCCTGACTTTTGCCTGGGATGATGTTCGGGTGGAATCCGACGCGGTTCCGGAAGCGGCGGCAAAGGTGACGGAAGCACTCGCCGCGCTGGAAGACGAATGGTATACCGGCAGCAACGGAGGGGAAGGCGACTTTTCCGGCTTTGACGCCATGCTCAGCGCCGCGGAGGATAACTACGGCATTGCCAGAGAGTTCGGCGGCGAGATGGAATGCTCCGCTACACGGGACATCAGTGTAATCAGGGCAGATGACGAAGTGCTGGTCTTTGAGCTGTTTGATTATTATTTCCTGGGTGGAGCCCACGGAAGCTACGATGTACAGACAGTCTGCTTTGACGCGAAGACCGGGGACCAATTGAGCCTGGAAACGCTCAGCGGCGATTCGCAGGCACTGAAAGACAGACTGCTTTCCGAGATGCTCCGTCTGGCAGCGGAAGACCAGGACAGTTATTATTCTGACCGGCTTGACCTGACAGCTCCCGAAGACTATGAGACGGCATTCAAAGGCCTGCTGCGGGACGGTTCATGGTCCCTCGGAACAGATGCGTTTTCTGTTTCCTCCGATCTTTATGAACTGGGTTCTTATGCCGCGGGGATCACTACCTTCCGGATACCTTATGAATCCCTCTCGGAGATCCCGGGGATGGATCGCTGGATCCCGCAGAATACAGACGAGACCGGGACGGTCCGGATTGCCCAGCTGTCAGATGTTCCGGATGGCAGTGTGGAGATTGTTGACCGGGTTGTCATCGGCGAGGGAGGAGAGACTTTCCTGCTGGTGGCAGACGGCTGTGTGAAGGATTTCAGAATCCGCAGTGCCTATTACGGAGACCGCTTCTATCCGGAACGTGAGCTCTATTACTGCGGCAGTCTGCGGGATGCTGCGGTTCAGCTTGCGCTGCTGCTCCCGGAAGAAATGCCGGATACAATGGTCTCTTATCGTGATGCCTCCGGAGAGCATGAATATGTAATCAGCTATTCTGCGGCTGAAGGGACTGCGGTGCTGACAGAGAACGAGGTCGCCGTTTTCGGATGACCGCTGAATGAAGGAAGATAATCGAGGTCGGAAGGAATTTCGACCTCGATTTTTAAGAATTTTTTATTGTCTGTGCCCATTCGGTTTGCTATAATTAACGTATCAAGTAATGAAAACACCATGGTAATCAACAGTCAGGAGGAAAAAAGCATGAAAAAGTCATTTGTAACGCTGCTGACCCGCTTGCTGGTCCTGGTATTTGTATTCGGGCTGGTTGGGATAGCTTCTTTTCGCACGGTTTCTTATGCGGATCATCCGAGGCTTACCCTGGTAAAAGCGGAGGAATCTGCGCTGCCGGTTACGGAAGATGTCGCGGAAGCGGAAACGGAGGCCGCTGCGGAAGAGACCGAAGAAGCGACCGGGATCGAAGCCGGCATTGTTGAGATTGAAAAGTATGGCAATATCGTTCTGTCTGTGTCTCCGGCGACCATGCGGGAGCTCGGCTACGAACCCGGCGATATCATCAGCGTGACCATTGGCGACGAGACCATGGAGATGCCGATCGGTGTTTCCTACGCTGACGTTGATACCGGGGCCATGGTATGCCGTTTCCTGGAGAATGTTGAGGGCATAGATCCGGAAGTCGCGCTGGCGATCAACATGGGCAACCTGGCGGGCAGCCTGGGGATCGCGGAAAAGGTGACCATTCCGGAGAAACCGGGATTCCGCTGGGACTGGAACGAGGGCTTTGATGAAAATACTTCCGTGTCAATCTCCATGGCCGAAAAACAGGGCTATGCGGATGGCCTGCTCCTGCATCAGGTAATGGAAAACAGCAGCATGAACCGGGAGGATTATCCTGACCTGACAGATGAAGAGTATGCCAACTTCCGCGAGGTCACAACCACCGGCATGGGTGTGGGAACGCTGTACCGCTCCTCTTCCCCGATTAACCCGGTGATCAACCGCAACCGGGAAGCGGATGACGCGCTCCTTATGGCGGGGATCAGCACGGTTATGAACATGGCTGACCATCCGGATGTCATGAAGCAGTATGACGGCTATGCAAATACCTTCTATTCCGACTGCGACATCATTGCCCTGAACATGGGGATGGACTATACCGCCGAAGAGTATCAGGCGCAGCTCGCGGAAGGCTTCCGCTTCCTTGCGGAACAGGAAGGCCCCTACCTCATTCACTGCAACGAAGGCAAGGACCGTACCGGCTTTGCGGTTGCGGTTCTGGAATGCCTGATGGGCGCGGATGCGGACGAGGTCGTAGCTGACTATATGCTGACCTTCCAGAATTATTTCGGTGTTGAACCCGGCACCGACACCTGGCAGCGGATTGCCGCCGGCAACATTCAGAAGGAACTGGAGCAGGTTTTTGGTATTGAAAACCTTTATGATGAAAAGCTTGATCTTTCTGCCTGTGCTGAGCAGTATCTGAGAGACATCGGCATGACCAAAGACGAAATCCTGACACTGGAGGATAAGCTCAGTGTTGACTACGGCGGTCTTGCTGACGATGACGACATCCATGATCAGGAGGAAGCGGATCCCTGGGACTGCTCCGTCGATACCGAAGTGACCGAGAACCTGGATTCCGTGTTTGAGGACGCGCTCCAGGAGCTCCTCGGCGTGAAGTATGAGCCGGTTGCGCTGCTGGCGGAGCAGGCTGCCGAAGAGGGGACGGAGTACTGCTTCCTGGCCCGCGCGACGACCGTGTATCCCGGTGCAGAGCCCTATTTTGCACTGGTCTATGTACAGGAAGCAAATGATGGCGATGTTCAGCTGAAGAATATCCGGGATTTCTCCATTGCGGAGTTTCTGAACACTGATGAAGAAAATGCGGCGGACGGGGAAGCGGACCCCGCGGACGACTGGGACTGCTCGGTCGATACCAAAGTGACGGAAGAGCTGGATACCGCGTTTGAGGACGCGGTGCAGGGGCTCCTCGGCGTGAGCTATGAGCCGGTTGCGCTGCTGGCGGAGAAGGAAAACGGGGAAGATGTGGATTACTGCTTCCTGACCCGTGCGACTGCCGTATATCCCGGTGCCGAGCCTTATTATGCGGCTGCCTTTGTTCAGGTGGGCGAAGAGGGAAAGGCGCAGCTGCTGGGAGTCTATGATTTTATGATCGCTGATGATGCGGAAGAGCCGGTGGAAGAGCCCGCCGAAGCGGAAGCGCCGCCTGATGAAGATGTTCCCGCAGACGTGGAAGAACCCGTCGAAGCGGGTGAGGAAGCACTTTCGCCGGAGAATTGGGACTTCTCCTTCAATCCGGAGATCACAGAGGAATCGCAGAAGGTTTTTGACAAAGCGGTTCAGGGCCTGCTGGGTGTAAACTATGAACCGATCGTGCTCCTCGGACAGCTGGAAACAGAGGAGGGCACAACCTATTGTTTCGTGAGCCGCGCAACGGCGGTCTATCCCGACGCGGAGCCTTACTATACGATTGTATTTATCCAGGAGCATCCGAGCGGGGAAGTGGAGCTGCTGGACCTCTGGGACTTTGAAATCGACGAATTTGCCGATTTTGATGATTTCGCGGAAGTGTCCTGATTTCCAATAGAAGAGAAAAGCGGGAACGAGGCAGTTTTGCTTCGTTCCCGCTTTTCGGATACTGTTTAATCGGAATGGTTATCCGGGAGTGCGCTCATTGCAGAGGTAGAAGACCGTCAGCAGGCCCGGACCGCAGTGGGCGCCGATCACGACACCAAGGCTGCTGATGGCGATTTCACCGAATTCCGGATGCGCCTGTCTGACGGCGTCGCGGATGAACTCCGCGTCTGCCAGGCAGTCGGCATTCAGAATGATCATCTCCTGTCCGCTGACATCCTGCATCTGCGACAGATCATTCAGAACCGCGTCGCGGATGGCGGCGAGCGCTGCTTTCCGACCGCGCACTTTCTTCGCCACATCCAGCGTTCCGCCGTCGGGAACATAGAGAACGGGCTTGATGCTGAGCAGAGAGCCGACCAGCGCGGAGGCATTGGAGACACGTCCGCCCCGCTTCAGATAGTTCAGGTCATCCACGGTAAAACGGTGGGCGATCTTCAGTTTGTTCTCTTCGCCCCAGGCGATAACGCTGTCATAATCCGCGCCGGCTTCCATCATCGAGACCATCTTTTTGACCAGAAAGCCCAGTCCGCCGGAGATGCAGCGGGTATCCATCACGTAAAATCTCCGGTCAGAATATTCTTCCCGGATTGCTTCCGCGGCACGCCTGGCATTTTCAAAAGAGACCGACATCTTCTCGGACATATCCAGAAAGATCAGGTCTTTGCCGGTTTCCAGCTGCGCCTGAAAGAACTCATAATAGGCATATTCGTTAATCATGGAGGTCTTCAGCAGATCTCCGGCGCGCATGCCGCGGTAGATGGCAGCGCGGCTCTCTTCCCGGCAGTCATCTTCCCGCGGCTCATCATTGACGGTAAAGCGATAGCTGATAAAGGGGACGTGGTGCTCATCCAGCCAGGTCCGCGGAAGGTCACAGGTGGAAGAGGTGGCAATCATATACTGGCTCATAAAAAGAACTCCTTGCATGTCAATATGAATGATAAGACCAGTTTAACACAAAAAGAGGGAAAATGCACTGTACAATCCGCAGAAAATGCACCTCTCCCCGTGCTCGGAAACAGAAGAGCACGGGGAGAGCTGCGGAGACAGCCGCTTAATCAAAAGCCGCGTCCTGAAGATCCAGCGGATGCTCTGCCGGATTATCAATATCCACCCGGTTTCCGGTGAACTGGCAGTTGGCAAAGCTCAGGGGGAAACTGCCGGGAACATTGAGAAGAAGAACAGCCGTGTCGTTGTCTGTGAAAACGTTGCTCTCAAAGGCGGCCATCATTCCCCGGGAGGTAATGGAATCGAACTGAAGACCGACCTGATTGTTTTCCAGTACGCATTCAGAAATCCCAACCCAGGAGCCCTGCCTCGCGTAAGCGCCGATCTCCCAGCCGCGGAGTTCGCAGCGTTCAAGGATGGCAAATTTGGTTGCCGAGATCCCGATCCCACTGCCGTCTCCTTCAAAACAGATGCTGTCAAAATTGCAGTTGTGCGGATCCTGGGAATTGACGGAAACGGTACCTGTGAATGTTGTCTGCTGTCCCGAATCGGAGGAGCCGACCAGATTGTAGGCGCGATTGTCCAGCATGAGATTTCCTTCATAGGTGACCGGCGGCAGGTAGATCGTTGCGATGGTGTCAGCCCCGTCTGTCTCCCAGATCCGGTCCAGCAGAGCCTGCAGATCTGCCATACTTCCCAGCGGCGTGTCCTCCGGGGTGAAAACCCTGTGAAGCAGCCGGACAACGGTAAAACTCTGGTGAAGCACAACCGTATCGCCATTGCGCATCTGCAGAGTCCAGACAATGTCGTTTACGCCGGAATTCGGCGTATAGTACAGGTCGGACTCCAGCATTGCCTGGGGATAGTTTTCGTTGTAAGCGGGTTCCGTGTAATGGATGTCTGTCGCCTCTCCGTCCCGGCGGGTTACGCGGATCTCAGCGGAACGGACTTTTTCCAGAAAGGACTCCTGCAGGTTGGTATCGGTCTCGGGATCATAGACAAAAAGCTTGCAGGGTTGTGTGGACTGCTGTTCATCCTCCAGTTTGGATGTCCAGTCCCGAATGGAGCTGCTCTGGACGTCAATGCCCCCGGCCCAGGAAGCGAGAATGCGGTAGGTGCCGGTCTTGTCCGCGTACATCACTTCGGATCCGCCGTCATCATATCTTTTCGGAATATGAATGGCGCCGGCAGCGAGCGATACGGCCAGCAGGAGGACAATCGCGGCCAGCGCGATGCCGATTTTCCGCCAGGGGAAGACGTAAGGTTTGCGCGTTTCCCCTTCCGTCTGAGCCTGGCCGCACGCAGGACAGAGATTGGCCTCGTCCGGAAGCTCTGCGCCGCAGTGAATGCAGTTTTTCAAATTGGTTCACTCCTTTTTAAAGTGCTTCCATCAGAACCCGCACATTCGGATAGCGCTGAGCGGGACGCATCATGGTGCAGCGGCGGATAACCCGGCCGAGATGTCCGCCTGCCAGGACCTGCGCGGGGTGCTGCCCGGTCAGCATCACATTCATGACAACACCGAGGGCATAAATATCCGTCCGTGCGTCCGTCTGGGCAACACCGTACTGCTCCGGCGCGGCATAGCCGTTGGTTCCCAGCATGGTGGTATCTGAGGACTGGTTCAGCTTTTGAATGCGGGAAGCGTCGAAATCAATCAGAACAGCGTCGCTCCCGCGTAGAAGAATATTCTCCGGTTTTACATCCCGGTGTACGGCGCCGAAGCTGTGCAGGACCCAGAGCGCTTCACAGAGCTGCAGGGCATAGTGCCTGGTCTGCGTTCTGTCGAGCAGACCGCAGTGCAGCACCTCATCAAGACTGTCTCCCTGGATGTACTCCTCCAGAACCAGCAGCTGTCCGTCTTTCTCCGCGACTTCATATACCCTGGGCAGATAATCGCATTGAACACCGATCAGCTTTCGATAGACAGAGGGATCTCCGCTGGACTGGCGCAGCACAAACAGCTGATGACTGACCGGATGGCGGAGAAGCGTAATCCGCCGGTCGGAAGTGTCCTTTAAAACTTTGATCTCCGTAAAATGTTCTGAGATATTCTGTTGAAAAAAATCGTAAAAAGAGTTTTCTTTCATGGCAGAAATGTGGTAAAATAAAGACAATAATGATACTGATACACGAACAGATATTATAAACGCGGCCCGATTCTATGTAAAGGCGGGATTTCATGCAAACCGAGATGATCAGGAAAAAGAAAACGACTGAGCTTCTGAAAGCGCTGCACAGTACCGCACATTTCGATGACTATGTGATCAGAAACCGGGATCACCTGGTCGAGGGAGACTTCCTGCAGGAACTGACAGATCTTTTCCGGCAGATGAATCGCACCAAGGCGGAACTCAGCCGTACTTCCGGGATCAGTGAGCCGTATCTGCATCAGATCTTTTCCGGAAAACGGATCCCCTCCCGCGACAAGCTCATTTGCCTCTGCATTGGAATGCGCCTGTCGGAAGCGGATACGCAGAAGCTTCTCCGTCTCTGCGGTCACGCCGGACTGTATGCGCGTGATGTGAGGGATGCCGCGATTCTTTTTGGCATTGCGCACGATGAGACATTGAGTGAAATCAACGAACACATGTTTGAGATCCATCAGGATCCGCTGATCGAATAAGATTCCGGGACCGAAAAACCGCCGTAAGGCGGTTTTTTCAGTCTCGGATGACGTCACAGCTCTGAATGCCGTAATACCGGAAGAGTTCCAGCGCCTGTGAGTTGATCCGCTCTCCGCAAAAGCAGATGGGAACGGCAGGCGGGCAGCCGACGCTCGGAGAAGAAAGAATCCGGCCGAGACACTGCTCCGCCGGAAGACGGAGAAAAGGCAGCAGCATCGCCTGCCGCGGAGTCAGCACCTGTTCACAGTGGGGAGCAGCCGGCGGCAGGCCTGTGATCGGGGCACGCTGCGGACAGGCAAACAGTGCGTTTTTTACCTGTTCCAGCCCGGATAATCCGTTCTCCGGGCTGATCATCAGGACCAGAAAGTCCGGATCAGAGAATTCCGGATAGATGCCGGCGGAGATCAGCCGCTCAGCCAGGTCGTTGCCGGTATATCCCCGGCTTTTCGGACAGAGCGTGATTTTCAGAGGCTCGGATCCGGCCAGCAGCCAGCCGCCGTCTGTCAGCTTCTTCCGAAGAGCAGCTGCCGCTGAGACGGCTCCTGCGAGTTTTCCAGGGTAATCGGCGCACAGAAGCGCGTTTGCCAGATCCAGCGACTGCAGAATCAGATAGGAAGGGCTGGTGCTGGCAAAGAGCGCCAGCGCCCGTTCCGCCATTTCGTCGAGCTCCGGCGGGCAGGATGCGGAGAGGTGGAGATAGGCGCCGCCTGTCAGCACAGGCAGTGTTTTGTGCGCGGAATCACAGCAGATGTCGGCGCCGCAGTCGAGAGGGTGCCTTTTCCCGGGCAGGAACCTGAGATAAG
Source organism: Oscillospiraceae bacterium (assembly GCA_017448455.1). GTDB lineage: Bacteria > Bacillota > Clostridia > Oscillospirales > Oscillospiraceae > Limivicinus. The sequence continues at coordinate 10,949 of JAFSLL010000052.1, forward strand.
CCCCGTGCGCGTTGTCAACGAGAAACAGCGCTCCATGCCGGTGACAGACTTCGGCCAGGGCTGAAAGATCCGCCATGTTCCCAAGGTAATCCGGGCTGGTGACAAAGACGGCGTTGGGAGATTCATGCGGATCGTCAAACAGTGCTTCCAGTCCCGCCGGATTAATCTCACAGCGCAGCAGACTGTCGCCCTGCCCGATCCAGCGAATTTCCAGGTCCAGCAGCGCAGCGGCTTCCGCGAATACCCGATGCGCGTTCCTTCCCGCGGCAATACAGGCGGTCCTGCCCTGCAGGCGGGCATGGATCCCTGCCAGATAGAGCATCGCACGGATACAGAGCGAAGATCCCTCCGTGGAATAGAAGGTTCTTCTGCTCCCAAACAGTGCGGAGGCGTTGTCCTCGCTCTCCCGGATGATCCCGCGGGCGGGATAGAGGACATCGGCCCCCTCGATTTCCGTAATGTCCAGTGCCTCAGGACCGAGATAGGCCCTGCCTTTGTGCCCCGGCATGTGCATGCGGACCGGCCCGGTTTCCGCGTAAGAGCGGACGAAATCAATGATCGGCGTGGTCATGCGCCGTCCTGTCCTGACAGTTCCCGGGCGGCCGCCAGCATGATCGCGCATTCCATCCGTTTGCGGAAGAGCCGGCAGCCGGATTCGTAGACGCCGGTGATGCTGCCGGTCGCATGCCAGGCGTTGGCTGCGCAGCCGCCCGAGCAGTACAGGCGCGCCCAGCAGTCCCGGCATTCCGGCTTGGCATAGACATTGCATGCGGCAAACTCTCCGCGTACTTCCGGATTGTCCAGCCCGTTCCAGATATCCCCAAGCCGGAAGCGCTCCTCACCGACAAACTGATGGCATGGATAGAGATCGCCCCAGGGCGTAACGGCCATATACTCTGTGCCGGAGCCGCAGCCGGAGATACGCTTATAGATACACGGACCGCCGGAGAGGTCCAGCATATAGTGGTAGAAGGTAAAAGGCCGTCCTTCCCGGTCGCGCTCCAGCATCAGCGCCGCCAGCTCCTCATACTGATGCATGACGGTCTGCAGATCTTCTTCCGTCAGCGCGGAGGGATCGCCCGGCGCACAGACCACCGGTTCCATACTCAGCTCTGTAAATCCAAGGTCCAGCATCTGCCGGATATCGGCGAGAAAGTCCGGATTCTGGTGGGTAAAAGTCCCGCGCATGTAATAATTCTTCCCGCCGCGGGCTTCGACCAGCTTCTGAAACTTCGGAACAATCCGTTCCCAGCTCCCGTTGCCGGCATAGTCTACCCGATACCGGTCATGTACCTCCTTGCGCCCGTCCAGGCTGAGCACGACATTGCTCATCTCCCGGTTCGCGAATTCGATGACCTCATCATCGATCAGCATCCCGTTTGTCGTCAGCGTAAAGCGGAAGTTTTTGTTGGCTTCCTTTTCGCGGACACGGGCATAGGCAACCAGTTCCCGGACTACAGCAAAGTTCATCAGCGGCTCTCCGCCGAAGAAGTCTACCTCCAGATTCCTTCTGCGCCCGGAGTGCTCGATCAGAAAGTCCAGCGCACGCTTTCCGACCTCCGCGCTCATGACGGCGCGTTCACCGTGGTATTTCCCCTGACTGGCAAAACAGTAGGAGCAGTTCAGGTTGCAGGTGTGCGCCACATGCAGGCATAGCGCCTTGATGACATCCCCGCTCTTCTCCTTGAAACTGCCTGCCATCGGGGCGAAGGTGTCCGGTGTGAAAAGCTGCCCGGACTCCTTCAGTGCGGTTATTTCGTGGTAGCAGCGTTCGATTTCCCGGTCGGTGACAGCGGGCTCATCGCGGAATGTCTCCAGCATGGCAGACCGGAGCTCGTCAAAGCTCTGCGCCTCGTAGCCCTGGATCATGGAAAAAGCCAGCTCATCCACCAGGTGGACAGCGCCGGAGCACACATCCAGTACAATGTTGTAGCCGTTGAGTTGATAGGCGTGAATCATTTGATTCCCTCCGAAACGATATAAAAAAAGCCGCCTGATGGCGGCGTGTTGCTTGCCTGTTGAACGGGCGGCTCAGTGCTTTGCCTCCGTGTTCTCACACTTCTGATTGGCGATGCCGCAGCTGGTCTTGCATGCGGACTGGCAGGAAGTCTGGCACTCACCGCAGCCGCCGTTGGCAGCGCTCTCACAGAGATTACGGGTTTTGAGGGTGACAATATGTTTCAGTTCCATGGTTCGTCCTCCAAATTGTTATGGTTCTTTATATCATATTATACTGGTGAAGTCAAGGTCTGTTTTCCCTGTCGGACCTACAGAATCAGCCCGTAACGCCGCACAAGCGGAAGCAGCTTTTCCTCCGGCAGCGGGCCGTCATACATTGCCCGCCCCTGATAGAGACGCAGTGCTTTTTCCAGGAGGTCCGCATCCTCGGCAGCAAGGCAGAGAGGCTTGGAAATCAGGTACTGGCAGTCGGCAAAGAGCTCCGGATCTTCCGGTCTGCGGATAGCGACGGTTACCACCGGAGCATCCTCTCCCATGGCGTCTTCCAGTTTTGTTTCCAGCTGATCGTCGCAGACAATGGCAGGACCGATGTCCACAGCGGGATCCAGGAAGAAGAGCTGCTTTTCTGTCGCGCAGGGAAGCGCCTCCCAGTGCTGCGGGGCAGGAGAGGCGGTAATCAGGTTTTCTGTTCCGGATTTCAGCGCGGCGATGTGCTCGGCAGTCGTTCCGCAGCAGCCGCCGAAGATCCCGACGCCGGCAGCTGCCATCTCATTCAGAAAGGCGGTGAACTGTTCCGGCGGGCAGTCATAGACTGTCTCTTCTCCGCGCACTTCCGGCATTCCGGCGTTGGGCTTGGCAATGAGAGGAACACGGGCAATTTCATGCATACGCTGAAGCTGCGGAGTCATCTGGTCCGGACCGGCAGAACAGTTCAGACCGAAGGCGTCAATTTCCATCCCCTGCATGATCTGCAGGACGGCAGTTACATCGGATCCGGTCAGGGTTCTGCCGTTTTCATCGCAGGTGAAGCTGACAAAGACGGGCTTGCTGCTTACACTGCGAATGGCCAGGACAGCGGCCCGGGCCTCCGCGACGGTCATCATGGTCTCCACGACGAACAGATCGACGCCTGCCTTTTCCAGAGCGGCCGCCTGCTCGGTATAGATCTCAACCAGCTCCTCAAAACCGGTTTCTCCCAGAGGATAGAGAAACAGACCGGTCGGCGCGATGTCGCCGGCAACCCAGGCTTTCCCGCCGGCAGCCTCGCGTGTGAGAGCGGCAAGACGGGTGTTGTATTCCTCCACCCGGTTGAAGATGCCGTGCGCTTCCAGTTTGGTACGGTTCGCGCCAAAAGTAGGCGTATAGAGGATGCGGCTTCCGGCTTCCACATAACTCCGCTGGATTTCGGATATCACTTCCGGGTGCTCCAGTACCCATTTTTCAGCGCAGTCGCCGCCGGTAAAGCCGCGCTTCTGCAGCTGGGTGCCGGTAGCACCGTCCAGAATCAGGGGAAAATTCAGTTCCATTCGTCATCGTCCTCCTCGTAGAACAGCATCTGTTCGGGATAGATTCGGTTGAAAGCCCGGTTGCCGGAGAGCTCAAGATAGCGGATCCGGCTCGGAATGGTGTTCAGCTCCCGGCGGGCCGCTTCAGAGAGAGCTGCCAGCCGTGCGCCCGCCAGGGAACTGTTGCCGAGGGAAACCGCCTTTTGGACGAGGCAGGCCGGCAGCATGCCGATCGCGGCGGCGCTGCGCACATTCATGTAGGTGCCGAAGCCGCCGGCGAGATACAGCCGGTCAAGGTCTTCCGCCCGCAGCCCGGCTTCTTCCAGCAGGACTTCGATGCCGGCCGCGACAGCGGCCTTGGCAAGCTGCAGCTTTCGCACATCTGCGGCGGTGAGAAAAACCTTCCTGTCTTCGGTCAGCAGGAAGATACCGTTTCCGTTTTCGTCCTCTTCCAGCAGGTGCCGGTATTCCGCGGGGGCCTCATCCGGCCCGTAAAGCAGACCGCTTCCGCTGATCATCCGCTTTTCTGTCAGGGCTGCGAGCAGGTCGATCAGGCCGGAACCGCAGATCCCGCGCGGAGGAGCGCCGCCGATGGTTTCCGGGAGGGGAGAGGCGGCACCGTCCGGCCAGGTTATATGGCTGACGGCTCCGTTAATCCCGGCCATACCGCAGGAAATGCCGACACCCTCAAATGCAGGACCGGAGGCAACCGAACAGCCCAGAAAACCGTCCGTGCCGCCGAGGAGCATTTCTCCGTTGGTTCCGATATCCAGAAAGAGCGAGTGCTCCCGGCGGCGATGCAGGCCGCAGGCGAGGACGCCTGCGGTGATGTCTCCGCCGAGGTATCCTGCCACGCAGGGGGCATATGCGATTCTTTCGCCGTTTTCCCGGCCGTCTTCAAAGAGCGTGAGCGGCCGGAACGGCGCTGTGGCGATTCCTGCCGGAGAGAGACCGGCGTACAGATGCTGCATCACGGTATTGCCCGCTACGAAGAGCTCCTGCACCTGCGAATGTGAGGCGCCGAGTTCCTTCAGCATCGCGGCGGTCTGCTCCCGGATGAGTGCCTGAAGCTTTTTCACGCCGTCCCCATGCTCCATGCAGTACTGACAGCGCGTGATCACGTCCGCCCCATATGGCGCCTGCGCGTTCCAGCCGGACGCGGTGCCGAGGACCGCTCCGCTGTCGGCATCCAGCAGTTCCATGACCACCGTGGTGGTACCGAGATCGACTGCGGCGCAGAGTTTCCTGCCGGACAGGGTCTCCGCCTGCACGGCAGAGACTGCCGGACTGCCGACAGCGGAACTGCCCGTCAGAATTGCTCCGCCGCTCTGCTCTGAAAATTCGACGGTGCAGTCTTCGGAGACCCGTGCCTGACAGGCTCTCAACACCGAGCCGTTCAGCCTGACGGTACACCGCCCGCAGGTTCCGTTTCCGCCGCAGGGGGCAGGAGGCACGGCGCCGGCGCGCCGGAGCACATCCAGCAGAACTTCACCGGCCTCGGCCTCGCAGCGCAGTTCACGCAGATCCGTTTTAATATTGATACAGCATGTTTGTTCCATAGTCATTGACAGAAAAGGCTTCGTTTTGTATAATGAACAGCAATTTAACGAATTAAAGCGTTAATACCATGCGTTATCTTATCGTTTCCTGCGGCCTTTGTCAAGGAGGTGTTGCGGTGATGCGGGATCTGTGTGAGCTCGCGATAGAGATCGGTTTTTCCCATGCGGCGGCCCTGGACCCGCAGAAGCTCCGCGTTCTTCCGGAAGTGCGCGCGATGTGCGCGGCGAACCGCTGCCGCCAATACGGACACAGCTGGAGCTGCCCGCCCGCCTGCGGAAGTCTGGAAGAAACCGAGAAGGAGATCCGCGGTTTTGATGGCGGAATTCTGGTCCAGACGACAGCCGCGCTCGAGGATGAGTTTGATGCCGACGGGATCTCCGCCTCAGGGAAGAAGCATAAGAACTCGTTTATGATACTGGTGCGGCAGACCAGACTGCTTCTGCCGGACTGCCTTCCGCTCGGCGCGGGGGCCTGCACCGTCTGCCTCGGCTGCACCTATCCCGAGAAGGCCTGCCGGTTTCCGGGAAGAAGGATCTCTTCCATGGAGGCCTACGGACTGCTGGTGAGCGAGGTATGCGGGCAGGCGGGACTGAAGTATTACTACGGACCAAAGACATTGACCTGGAGTTCCTGTATTCTGTACAAAGGAGAGGACAGCCGTGACACCGAAAGAGATATTTCTTGAACTTCTGAAACCGAACGGCAAACCGGAACGGCAGCTGAAGCAGTATGAAGCGCTGCATCTGTGTCTGAGCGATCCCATCAACGGCTATCTGCGCGGCAACCGTGTCCGCGGCAGCGTCAGCAAGGACCGCTGGGGGACCACCATCCTTTTTCCGGAGGACGCGCCGGGGGCTACCCCGCATATTACTGCGGATGATAAAGTGTGCCCGGATGTGACGCGCTGGCGGGATTACGTCCATGCGCCGGATCTTCTGGCTAACTGTGCCGAGGGCTGGGAAGCGTGTGAGAAAAAGGCGCGGGAAGCGGCGGGGGATCAGAAGATTCTCTGCGGCTTTATGGGAACCGGGATCTTCGAGCAGACGCACTTCCTGATGGGCTTTGAGGATACCCTGACAAATCTGTATGAGCATCCCCGGGAGATGCACGAGCTCATCGACTATATCACCGAATACCGTCTCCTCTATGTGAAGATGCTCATCGACAATCTGCATCCGGACGCGATCTTCTCCCATGATGACTGGGGCACCAAGGAAGCCCTCTTCATGAAGCCGGAGATGTGGCGCGAATTCTACAAGGAACCGTATCGCCGCTTCTACGGCTATATCCGCTCCCGAGGCGTCATAGCCATTCACCACGCCGACTCCTATCTGGTTCCGATTGTGGATGATATGATGGAAATCGGGATTCAGGTCTGGCAGGGGACCCTGCCGGAAAATGACATTCCGGCGCTGCAGGCCCACCTGAAAGGCGGCCTTGTTCTGATGGGCGGAATCGGTGCGGCCATTGACCGTCCGGATTCCACCGAGGAGGAGATCCGTTCCTATGTCCGCGACGCGCTGCAGCGCTACTGCCCGGGCGGACATTATATTCCCAGTATTACCTACGGGATTATGGGTACCGTTTACAGGCATGTGGATCCCTACATCGACGATGAGATCGACCGATACAATGCCGGTCTTCATCTCCCCGTCACAAAGCTCCCGCCGATCCCCCGCAGACAGACTGCGGCGAGTGCGGAGAAAACGCGGCAGCAGACGGAACAGGCGGAGGAGAACAGTCTGCTGAAGGCAGTCGCGGACGCGCTCTGCCGCGGCCAGAGAAAGAAGGTTCTCACCCTCACGCAGCAGTGTCTGGACGCCGGGCTGGATGCCCGGACCATCCTGGACGCGGGGCTTGTTGCGGGAATGACCCGCCTTGGCGAGGACTTTTCCGCCGGCCGTGCCTTTGTGCCGGAGATGCTGATGGCTGCCCGCTGCATGAATGCCGCGACGGAAGTTCTGAAGCCTCTTCTCGTCGGGGAGCAGCGCGGTCCCAGCGGCAGGGTCTGCATCGGAACTGTCCGCGGGGATCTTCATGATATCGGCAAGAATCTGGTAAAGATCATGATGGAGGGTTCCGGCCTGGATGTGATCGACCTTGGCGTGGATGTCGCACCGGAGACCTTCATAAAGACGGCGCAGGAACAGGGCTGCGATATCATTGCGCTTTCTTCGCTCCTGACCACCGCCATGAATGAGATGCGCACGGTGGTGCAGCTGGCCGAGGAAGCCGGGATCCGTGACCGGGTAAAGATCATGGTCGGAGGCGCGCCGATTACGCAGAGCTTCTGCGATGAAATCGGAGCGGATGCCTATACCGATGATGCCGGGCAGGCCGCCCGTGTGGCGATCGAGCTTCTGAGCGCGTAAATTCAAAAATCAATTGTTCCGGGGCCTGCACCGAATGGTACAGGCCCCGGAACATTTGAGTATGATCTTATCGCTTGATGCTGAACTTGTTCAGCGGCCAGATAACAGCGACAATCCTGCCGATGATCTGATCCTCATGAATAAAGCCCAGAATGCTGTTTCGCGAGTCAACGGAGCTCCCGCGCCGGTCACCAAGTACAAAATAGCACCTCGCGGGGACCGTCAGCGGATACTCAAAATCCGTCGCGCCCTGGGCAGGGGAGGAGCAGTAGGGCTCCGGAAGCAGAACGCCGTTGAGCAGGACATTCCCTTCCGGGGTGATCTCCACCGTATCGCCGGGACGGCCGATGACACGCTTGATGAGGATGCGCTCTCCGTACCGGAAGGCGATGATGTCCTCAGACCGGAGAGAGGCGTTCGGAAGGCAGAGCACAATATCGCCTTCATTCAGAGCGGGCGCCATCGAGTCCCCGTAAATCACGTATCCGGGAAGAAGGACCGTCACCAGCACACCCGCGACGATGAGCAGGGCGAGAATCGCCAGCAGTACTCTGACAAATGCGGAGGACCCGTGCTTTCGGTCTATCCGCCGCAGCTCGGCGCGCAGCTGCTCCGCCGTCGGCCTGGAAGCGGCGTTACTCATCGCTGCCTCCGTTGTTCCGGAAGATCTTCTTCAGCTCTTCGGTCACATCTTCCCAGAAGCTGTTGCTGTCTTCCTGAGCGTGCTGCAGGATCCGCTCTGCGTCCGATGCGGCCTTCTGCTCACGCGCGAGCGCGGCGTCTTCTGCCTGACGGATGATGGCCGCCGCGGAGCTGCTGGCTTTCCGCATGGCTGCCTCGGCGGACTCTTCCGCCTGCCGCCTGGTCTCCGCAGCCGCCGCCTCCGCTTCCCGGATGACCGCTGCGCGTCTGCCCCTGAGTTCCTCCTCGGTGAGCCGGAGCGCGTCTTCCTTTTCGCGGATGCGCGCTTCCCACTGATTCAGACGCAGCTCCCACTCCTGCAGGTGCTGGTCCTGCGCGGCTTTCTGCTCACGCTGGCTTTCCGCCACGTTATCCGCCGCTGCGCGTGCCTCCTGCAGCAGCGCCGTTGCCTGACGGCCGGCGTCATCCGCACTGGACCTGGCAAGCTTCAGCTGCTCCTGCAAAGCCTTGATCTGTTTGCGCAGTTCCGCGCGTTCCTGGTGGAGCGCCTCGTTTTCGGTCTGCGCCTCCAGAAGATACTCCAGAAGCTGTCTGCGATTCAGTTTCTGTACTTCTTTTTCGGTCATTTCCGGCCTCTCTCCATAATCGGATCAGAGATTCTTCAGGCTCAGTCTGATGTTCTCAATCAGGGCTTCAAGCTTGGCCTGCTTCTCCCGTTCCGCGTTGACCACAGCCTCGGGCGCGCGTGTGACAAAGTTCTGGTTGGAAAGCTTGCCGATCTGCGCCTGCAGCTGTTTCGTGGCGTTTGCCAGCTCTTTTTCCAGTCTGGCGCGTTCCTTTTCCAGGTCGACCAGGTCGGCCATCGGCATGAACATACGGGCGTTATCCGTGATGGCGGAAACCATCTTGTCCGCGTCATCGGGGACATCGGACAGCACGCTCACATCACTCGCGTAGGCGAGCTTCATGATATAGCTGCGACCGGCCTCAAAGGCGTCGGCAGCCTGTGTGACGATCATCAGATGTGCCTTGCGGGAAGGCGGCACGTTCATCTCGGAGCGGCGGGCACGGACAGCCTTGATCGCTTCCATCACGGTCTCAAAACGCTGTTCGTCAACCGGGAAGGAGAGCGCTTCCTGCCAGGTCGGATATTCCTGAATCATCAGGGCCTCACCCTCGTGCGGCAGCGCCTGCCAGATCTCCTCGGTGATAAAGGGCATAAAGGGGTGCAGCAGCTTCAGAATCTCCGTCAGCACATAGAGCAGCACCTGCTGCGCGCCGCGGCTCGCTTCCTCGTCGCCGCTGTTCAGTCGGGGCTTGGTAAGCTCAATGTACCAGTCGCAGTAATCGTCCCAGATGAAGTCATAGATCTTGCCTGCCGCGACGCCGAGCTCAAAGTGATCCATGTTCTCGTTGACCTCTCTGACCACGTCGTTGAGGCGGGAGAGAATCCACTTGTCTTCCAGCTCGAGCTTTTCCGGAAGTTCATTCTTTTCAATATGGAGGTTCATCATCACGAAGCGTGAGGCGTTCCACAGTTTATTGCAGAAGTTGCGCATGGCTTCGCATTTTTCCACATAGAAGCGCATGTCGTTGCCGGGGGAGTTGCCCGTGATGAGGTTGAAGCGCAGGGCGTCGGCGCCGTAGCGATCAATCATTTCCAGCGGGTCAATGCCGTTGCCGAGGGATTTGGACATCTTCCTGCCCAGACTGTCACGGACCAGACCATGGATAAAGACCGTCTCAAACGGCTCTTTCTTCATCTGCTCCATGGCGGAGAAGATCATCCTCGCGACCCAGAAAAAGATGATATCGTAACCGGTCACCATGACGGAGGTCGGGTACCAGTAGTCCAGGGCTTCGGTCTTCTCCGGCCAGCCCATCGTGGAGAAGGGCCACAGCGCGGAAGAGAACCAGGTGTCAAGCACGTCTTCCTCACGGTGGATCTTTGCGCTGCCGCAGTGAGCGCAGACCGTTGCATCCTCGCGGGAGACGGTAATCTCGCCGCAGTCGTCGCAGTACCACGCCGGAATCTGATGGCCCCACCAGAGCTGACGGGAGATGCACCAGTCATGCACGTTCTCCATCCAGTTCAGATAGGTCTTGGTAAAACGCTCCGGAACGAACTTCACGCGGCCGTCCTTAACGACGTCGATCGCGGCTTCGGCCAGTGGCTTCATCTTCACAAACCACTGGGGGCTTGTAAGCGGCTCAACGGCATTGCCGCAGCGGTAGCAGCAGCCGACGTTGTGGCTGTAGGGCTCGACTTTGACGAGATAGCCCTGCTCTTCGAGATCCTTCACGATGGCTTCGCGGCATTCGTAACGGTCCATGCCGTTGTATTTCCCGCCGTTGATGATCTTCGCGTCCTCATCAATGCACTGAATCTGCTCCAGGTTGTGCCGCAGACCGACCTCATAGTCGTTCGGATCATGACAGGGCGTCATCTTGACTGCGCCGGTACCGAACCCGAGCTCAACATACTCGTCCGCTACGATCGGCAGCTTCCTTCCAACCAGCGGGAGAATGGCGTTTTTGCCGACAAGGTGTTTGTAGCGCTCATCATCCGGGTGAACGGCAACGCCGGTGTCGCCCAGCATGGTCTCCGGACGGGTGGTGGCAATGACAAATTCCTCATCGGAATCTTCAATCGGATAACGGATATGCCAGAAGTGACCGGGCATATCCTTGTACTCGACCTCGGCGTCAGAGAGCGCGGTCCTGCAGTGCGGGCACCAGTTGATAATGCGGCTGCCCTTATAGATGAGGCCCTTGTCGTACAGCTCGCAGAAGGTCTCACGGACTGCCTTGGCACAGACCTCGTCCATGGTGAAGCGGTTGCGTTCCCAGTCACAGGAGGCGCCGAGGCGCTTCTGCTGCTCGATGATCTTGTTGCCGTACTGATTCTTCCAGGCCCAGACGCGCTCAAGGAACTTTTCGCGGCCCAGATCATAGCGGGTGAGGCCTTCGTTCTTGCGCAGGTCTTCCTCCACGCGGATCTGCGTGGCGATGCCGGCGTGATCCTGACCGGGAAGCCAGAGCGCGGAATAGCCCTGCATCCGTTTGTACCGGGTCAGAATATCCTGCAGAGTACCGTCCAGCGCGTGACCCATATGCAGTTGACCGGTGACATTGGGGGGCGGCATGACAATGGAGAAGGGCTTCCGGTTCGGATCCTTCACGGCATGGAAGTATCCGCCCTTCTCCCAGAAATCATAGATCCGTGACTCCACGGAATGGGGATCATACACTTTCGGTAGTTCTTTCATAGCAACGCTCACTCCTGTAAAAAAATCCGCCCCGAAGCATCGCTTCAGGGCGGCATAAACCGCGGTACCACCTGAATTCCGCCCGCGTCTTCCGCGTACGGCACTCAAACACCCTTAACGCAGGCTTACGCCGGCACTACACAGCCTGAGGCCTTCGCACCGGGCGCTCCGGACCGACCTTCCGCAATCCTGCACGGGGACTCTCACCAACCGTCCCTTCTCTGCGGTACAGCAACTGCGTACTCCTGTCCTTCACAGCGCGTCTGAATCTTGATAACAAACGGATTATACACGGGCATCCCCGCTTTGTCAATTCTTTTTGTCCAGATAGTCACAGGCGGAAAGCGCCGCGACATTGCCTTCGCCGACGGCCTTTGCCAGCTGCAGCGGCTTGCCCGTGCAGTCGCCCGCGGCGAACACGCCCGGGACGGCAGTCGCCATACGCCGGTCGACCACAATCCCTCCGTTCTCGTAGGTCAGGCCGGGCACCAGCTGTGTCACGGATACCGTCTCCTTGAGGATGAAGATCCCGTCTACGGCGTAGTCCTCACCCGCAAAGCGCAGCGTGTTGGCCTTCATCCCGCCGAGGATCTCATAGCGTCCGTTCTTCTCAAAGCGCAGTACCTTGCAGCCGATCCCTTCCAGAAAGTCCGCGTCCTGCTTCGCCTCTTCGCCGCCGCCGACGACGGCGACCGTCTTTCCGCGGTACAGCATGCCGTCGCAGGTTGCGCAGTAGCTGACGCCTCGGCCAAGATACTCCGCTTCACCGGGATAGAGCTTCTCCCGGGTGATGCCGGCGGTCAGAATAATACTCGAAGCCATGTAATAGTCACTGCCGACCGCAACGCCGAAAAAGTCATCCATCGGCATCACGCTGAGCGCCCTGCCCTCAATGATGACAGCGCCGGTCTCAGTCAGCTGCCTGCGGAAGAGCTCGGTAATCTCCTCTCCGCTCATCGGCGGAAGTCCGGGGTAATTGGTAATGCGCTCGGCCTTATAGAGGCTTCCCGTCTCCTGCCTGTTGGCAACCACGGCGATGGTCTTGCCGCGGTTCTTCAGCGTCATGGCGGCGCTGGTGGCGGCGGGCCCGCCGCCGATGATCAGTACGTCAAAAACCTGGTCCATGCTCTCGCGTCCTTTCTGCTCTGCAATATTACGCCAAGCATACCACAAAATCAGCAATTCTGCAATGCTTCAGAGGCGGCCGCGGCAGAAAAAGCTTCTTGTCAAGCAGTCGGAAATTGTTTATAATAAAGTGTTCACGATTTATTTTCTGTGGAGGTTTATTACATGGACGAAACTGGGAGAAATTTCATTGAGGATTTTGTCATCGAAGATATCGGCAAGGGCGGACAGTTTGAGGGCATGCAGGTTCATACCCGTTTCCCGCCGGAGCCGAACGGGTATCTGCACATCGGCCACTGCAAGGCGCTGACGATTGACTTCAGTACCGCTGAGCGCTTCGGCGGCATCTGCAACCTGCGCATGGACGACACCAATCCCGCCAAAGAGGACACGGAGTACGTTGAGGCCATCACGCAGGACATCCACTGGCTCGGCTTCGACTGGGGCGACCGTTTCTTCTACGGTTCGGATTATTTTGAGCAGACTTATGAATACGCACTCGAGCTCATCCGCAAGGGACTGGCCTACGTCTGCGAGCTGACGCCCGAGCAGTTCCGGGAGTACCGCGGCGATACCAGCCGCCCGGCCATCAGCCCCTGGCGTGACCGGCCCATCGAGGAGAATCTGGATCTTTTTGAGCGCATGAAGAACGGTGAGTTTGAGGAAGGCCGCTATACGCTTCGCGCGAAGATCGACCTCGCAAGCGGCAACTTCAACATGCGCGATCCCGTTCTCTACCGGATCCGCTACATTGAGCACCACCGGCAGGGAACCAAATGGTGCATTTTCCCCATGTACGATTTCGCCCATCCGATCCAGGACGCGCTGGAGGGCATCACACACTCCCTCTGCTCGCTGGAATATGAGGCTCACCGCCCGCTTTATGACTGGGTGGTAAGCAATGTCAGCATCCCGTACCACAAGCCCCGCCAGATCGAGTTTGCCCGTCTTGGCATCAACTATACGGTCATGTCCAAGCGCAAGCTCCGCCGCCTGGTGGAGGAGGGGCGCGTCTCGGGCTGGGACGATCCCCGCATGCCGACCCTCTGCGGGCTGCGCCGCCGCGGCTACACTTCCCGTTCGATCCGCAGCTTCTGCGAGCGTATCGGCGTTTCCAAGGTGGACTCCACCGTCGACTGGGCCCTGCTGGAAAGCTGCCTGCGCGACGATCTGAACAGCCATGCCAGACGCGTGATGGCCGTCCTGCATCCGCTGAAGCTCATCATCACCAATTACCCCGAGGGACAGACCGAACTCCTGCCCGTTGAGAACAACCCCCTCGATCCCGAAGCCGGTACGCGGGAAGTCAGCTTCTCCCGGGAACTCTACATCGAGAAAGAGGACTTCATGGAGGTCCCGGCGCCAAAGTACAAGCGCATGCACCCGGGCTTCGAGGTCCGGCTTAAAGGCGCCTATCTCGTCACCTGCACGGGCGTGGAGAAAGATGCCAGCGGCAGCATAACTGCCGTCTATGCCACTTATGACCCTGACAGCCGCGGCGGCGACCCCGCGGACGGACGCAAAGTCAAGGGGGCTACCATCCACTGGGTGGACGCTTCCAACGCTGCCGACGCGGAGGTGCGCATCTACGACTACCTGTTTTCCGATCCCGATCCGGACGGCCAGGACAAGGACTATCTGGAACTCCTGAATCCCGAGAGCCTGATCACGCTGACCGGCTGCAAGGTCGAAGCAAGTCTGCGCGAAGTGCCCATGCCGGAAGCGGGCAGGGACTCCGAGAGCTTCCAGTTCCTGCGCCAGGGCTACTTCTGCCTGGACAACCGCGATGCCCGGCCGGATCACCTGGTCTTTAACCGCGCCGTCGCCCTCAAGGACAGCTTCCGGAAATAAGCGCGTGTTTTCTTTCTGATGAACGAATTCAAGCTGCATTCTGCTTATCAGCCCACAGGCGACCAGCCCGAGGCGATTGACACCCTGGTGGCGGGTATTGAAAACGGCATCGACGAACAGGTTCTGCTCGGCGTTACCGGTTCCGGCAAGACTTTCACCATGGCCAATGTCATCGCGCGCCTCGGGCGGCCTGCGCTGGTGCTGGCCCACAACAAGACCCTGGCGGCACAGCTCTGCAGTGAGTTTCGGGAGTTTTTCCCGGAGAACGCGGTGGAGTACTTTGTCTCCTACTACGACTACTACCAGCCCGAGGCCTACATCCCGCATACCGACACCTTCATCGAGAAGGACGCCTCCATCAACGACGAGATCGAGCGTCTCCGCCACAGCGCGACAGCCAGCCTTTTTGAGCGCCGGGACGTGATTGTCGTTGCCTCGGTCAGCTGTATCTATGGCCTGGGCGACCCGATCGACTACGCCAACATGGTCATTTCCCTGCGCCCCGGGCAGCAGCGTGACTTTGACGAACTCCTGCGCAAGCTGGTGGAGATCCGCTATGAGCGCAATGACCTGGCTTTCGAGCGCAACAAGTTCCGCGTCCGCGGCGACAGTATCGAGATTTTCCCCGTTTACTCCCGCGACAGGGCGATCCGGGTAGAGTTCTTCGGCGACGAAGTGGACCGCATCAGCGAAATCAACGTCGTGACCGGCAATGCGACCAGAGTCCTGAACCATGTTGCCATCTACCCCGCCAGCCACTATGTCACCACAAAAGAAAAGATGGCGGCCGCCATCGAGCGCATCCGCGAGGAATGCGACGAGCGCGTCCGCTTCTTCGAGGCGAACAACAGGCTCATTGAAGCCCAGCGCATCCGCCAGCGTACGGATTATGACATCGAGATGATGCAGGAGCTGGGCTACTGCAGCGGTATTGAGAACTATTCCCGCGTGATCTCCAACCGCGCGCCGGGAACGCCTCCCATGACTCTGCTGGACTATTTCCCGAAGGACTTTCTCCTCTTCGTGGACGAGAGCCATGTGACGCTTCCGCAGGTCCGGGCCATGTACCGCGGCGACCGCGCCCGGAAGGACGCCCTTGTGGAATATGGCTTCCGCCTGCCCTCCGCCTATGACAACCGTCCGCTGAAGTTTGAGGAGTTTGAGACCCGTGTTCATCAGCGGGTTTATGTCTCCGCGACGCCCGGTGAGTTCGAGCGTGAGCGCGCAGGTCAGCTGGCAGAGCAGATTATCCGCCCGACCGGCCTGCTCGATCCGGAGATCTTTGTCCGGCCCATCGAAGGCCAGATTGACGATCTGATCGATGAGATCCAGGCGAAGATCGACAAAGGCCAGCGCAGTCTGGTGACGACCCTCACCAA
>JAFSLL010000053.1 GCA_017448455.1 Oscillospiraceae bacterium
CAGCTGGGTATCGCGTTCCAACCGAACAATGGAGAACTGTCCGAGAGAAACGCAGACGCGACGGCTCTGGGATTCATCCAGGATCAGAGGCTCATCAAAAGCGGCCAGAATGCCTTCCGGCACGCCGGTCAGCACACCGGGGACATAGTGGCAATTGTCCACAAACCCCGCGCTGAGCAACAGAGGATCAATGACTTCCACATAAGCCGTAGGCAGATCGGCGGTCAGATCCAACTGGACATCCAACTCATCCGCCACAGGCTCAGAAGAGAAGATCTTCGGGCCACTCTCCCCGCCGCAGAGAATGACACGCTTGCCGAAGGTGGCAAGGCCCTCCACCTCGGTGTAGCGGGTGCTGCCACTCAAAGCCTGAAGAGTAATCTTGTAATAGAATCTCATATCGACCGTATAGTAACCACGGTTGAAGTTCACCGGCTCAACATCCACAAAGGTATAAAGCAGTTCAGCGCTTCCGCCGCGGATTCCCTGAGCGTTGGCCAGAACAGCCTGCGCGGACTGCGTGGGATAAAACCGGAGATCTTCAATGCAATCCTTATCTCTGCATGAGGAGTAAATCTTCTTCGTATGGACACAGACTGCCTCGCGGGCACCGTTCACGCTGCCGACTGAAGCGGGATTCACTTTTTCAGCCATTGTCAAAACCTCCTGATAGAAGTACTTCCAAAAAGAAGCCTTTCAATCCATGGTATGACGCTCGGCGCAGTTGGTGCGGAAAACCAGGCTGTACAAAATAAAAAAACTGCGCTATACTGTTCAGGAAAACGTATGCGCAGCAGGAAGGAGTATTTTATGCCACAGGTTGGTTTTATCCGAAGTAAAAACGAGATCAAGTATCTGATCCTCTATATTGCCGAGCGGCTCATTGCGCCTGTTCCCTTTGAGGTTATGCAGGAGCTCACCATGTGTGATCCCGCAATCGATTTTTTTGAGTTCTCTGAATGCCTGAGCTATCTGGTGCGGACAGAGCACCTGGCCTGCTCCAAAGAAGATCTCTACAGCATTACGGAAAAGGGAATTTTGAACGGCCGCGCCACCGCGGAGGAGATACCATACTCCGTTCGAATGCACGCAGAAGAATTGGTTCAGGCGCATAACCAAAAACTCAAGCGCGCACGACAGGTACAGTCTTCTGTCAAAAAACTCGGGAACGGCACATTTGATGTGGAGCTTCGCTTTAACGATGACTACGGCCTTCCTCTCTGGCGCATTGAGCTTGCCGTACCGGACGGAAAACGAGCGCAGAATCTTCAGGAACGCTTTGAAGCAAACCCCGAAAAAATGTATATGGACATCGTAACCCTGCTTCTGAATGAGGGAAAGCCTTAGGGAAGCGCTGAACAAATCCCCGCGCACGTCCTGGCGGCGCCTTTTCCGTCTGAACTGCGCCAAAAATCCTTGAAATACGTCAGTATTCCTGTGGCTTTTTGGCTTGCCAGACGAAAAATCTGCTCGCCATGCCGCACACGTTGATTTATTCAGCGCTTCCCTAGCCATCGTTAAACTTTTACGCCTGTCTCTCCGTCCATGTGAATAGATAACGATAATTCTCCGGCGCGCCGGTATCGTCGATCCTTGCGTTGTCACAGGAATCCGGAACGGATTGCGGAGCTCTTTCGCATAAGCCGTCAGCTTCGCCATCGTACTCTCGTCGAGGTTTTGCTTCAAAGGTTCTGACGTATACGACGCAAGATGAAGATCGGCGTGCCGAAACACGCCGATCTTCGAATAAACGTTTTATTATCGGCCGCCAAGCTCAGTGTCCTGGCTCTTTGTCTTTTGAATGTCTTTCACGACAGGTTTCGGCGTTCGGGCAAGCTTCTGCTCCTTTTGCATGATTGTGAGTATCTGTTTTCTCACGTCGTCGACAAAGGGGCCCTGCTTTTTGCTCGCCATGTCGTCCAGTACCGTAGTCAGCAGCTCTTTTTCCATGGATTTGGCGATCTTCTCGAACTCCGGATTCTTGGTGAAGTTCTTATCCACGTTCTTTTGCACCTTGCTCCAGGGAATGTCCGTCTTCATCTTATTTTGGTTGAGCTCTTTGGTCTTCGGATTGCGGGTCATGCTGTCCAGAACAATGTACTCGCCCAACAGTGCACACGCCTGCTGCTGGTATTCCGCCGTCTCGCCGTTCTTTGTCACATCTTCGCGCAGCTTTGACGCCTGATTGCGGAGCTCATCGAGCCGGCCTTCAAAGGTGTTCTCCTTAATAACCAGAACAGCTTTATCCGTCCAGTTTCTCCCCTCCAGCATCCGACTGCGGAACTCCTCCACCATTCCGCCGCCGTGGCCCTCGGTGATCCAGGCAGCCGTGTTTTGCCTTCCCTCACCGAATTCGACAATACGGTGAAGCTCTTGATTTTGACACAAATCCCGAATGTCATCCTGTAGGGGTTTCTCCCGGCTTGTGGGGATAGGCTTGTCAAGGCTGCTCGCTTTTCCGCGCTCGGCATGGGCGAGATTGCGCAGCACAAATATCTCCGCCACGATAGGGTACAGTTTATCCATCTGCTGCGGCACCTGCGCCTGTAACGCCTCGATGCGTTCCTTAACGGTGGGCATATACCGTGCCAGCAGCGGGTTGTTGGAGAGCTGTCTGGCGGGCAGCTGCTTTAAATAGCTCTTGAACATATCGTCGAGGCCGCCGCCGTGGCCGCTTCGGGCGGCGGTAATCGCCTTCTGCATCATCTTGGGGTCTTTTTTCAGATTGGACAGGAAGCCCTGATAACTGTCATTCTTTTTCAGTTCTTCGGCCTTCTTTTCAATGTCAATAACGTTGAGAGATTTGCCTGTCAGGCTCTTCTTGCTGCCGCGCACGGACTCGGCAAGCATACGCGCCGCCATGATCTTCGCAAACTGGTCGGTGTCGATGGATGTTTTTCCGTTTTTTCCAACCTTTTCGAGGTTTTCTCTTCTCTGGAGGCTCTCGATCCACTTATCAGCGTGCCTCACCTCCGCCTTCTGAACCGTCGGATTGCTCTTATACCGATCCACCGCCGCGACGAGCTCTTTCATCTTGGGATCCTTTTGGGCAAGGACTGACGCCTCATACCGGACGGCGTCCAGCAACTCATAATGTGCATCTTTATGGTCTGCGGCGAGGGGCTTCACCTCATGCAGGGTATCACGGGTTCTGCCCATCAGGCAGTCGTCAATCAGCTTTTTTGTGTTTTTCTGCAGGCTGCTGCTTCCCCTGTTGCCCAGCTCCTTCTGGAGCTTCATAAGTCTGGCAGCAAGAAGTTCCTTTTCACAGCGCTGCTCAAAGTCAATCTTATTATTCTCCCAGTTTATACCGTTCACGGCGCGGACGCCGGGTATCTTCCAGTCATCTCCCGTCGCAATTAAATCACGTTGCTCCACATCTGTGTGATTCGTAATATTATAGATTTTGCGCTCTTTGTCCGGAAGCTTCGCGTCCTTCACATACTGCCGCTCAAATTCTTTTATTTTGTTGTCCAGATTCCCGATGTTCTCGCGGATCTCTCCGTAGATCGACTCCAGCTTATCCGGATCGGGTGCGCCGTTTTGCCACTCCATCTGCCACGCGACGCCGTTTTTCAACGTGGCGTTGTATTCCTCGTAGAGTGACGTAATGCCAAATTCTTTTGCCGTTGACTCATAGACAGTTGAATCCTTGTAGACGTTTTTATCAGGACTCTCCCTACGATTCTCCGGCTCCACATCCATCAGGACGTCCTTCATCTTCGTAAGATCAGCGTTCCCGCTGAAAAGAGCCTGCGCCACATTGGTGTTAAGAGCAACCCCTTTTTTCAGATTCTCCGTGCCGAGCTTGATGTAGTCAATGTAAGTCATCATAAGGCGATGCTCGGGCTTGTCCTTGTACTTCTTCTCCAGGCTTTCCAACAGTGCCAGCTGGTC
>JAFSLL010000054.1 GCA_017448455.1 Oscillospiraceae bacterium
ACCAGTGCAAGCAGTCCCAGCAGAATCTGGTTTCTTTTACGGTTTTTGGTTTTTATGTGTTCCATTCAGTGTTTATCCTTTAAAAACAAGCCCGGACTCTCAAAGAAAGCCCGGGCTTATCATGTTTGGTTTTAGAGTCAGGATCAGCCTTTTACTGCAGGGCTGGCTTCAGAAGTGGTGTCTTCACCGTTGCCGTCTGTGAAGGTTGTCCAGGTTGTACCGTCAGGCATAGTCTCTTCTTTTGCAGCGGAGACCACATAACCGAGATTCTCGGCATCCTTCGGAACTGCAACAGGAACAAAACCGTCCTCTTCGCACTCGGCAACCGCAGAAGTACCATTGCTCAGGCTCACGCCAACTTTGTCTCCGGTCTTTATACCGGCAGCAGTGATGGGAACAATGATCTCATCTTCCGTGCACTCTGCAAATGCGCCGCCGAGGTTGATAATGCCTTCGGCAATCACTTCAACGTCTTCATTCTCGTCAAACTGTGCAAAGAAAGCTTTCAGAGCGTCGGTCTTCTCAGTATCTTCCTCAAGTGCCTTCAGGCCGTCTTCAACAGAAAAAGCAACTTCGCTCACCGGCTTGGTAACGGCAGTGCCGTCCGCCAGCGTACCGGTTACTTCATCAGCAGCGATAGCAAAAGCACCGAAAGAGAAGACAACAGCCAGTGCCAGAACAATTGCAAGGAATTTCTTCATAGTAATACCTCCCAATAATTATACAAAACAACAAATCATCAGACAATTAACTGAATGATAATACATTATACGCCACCTCATTGAGTTTCGCAAGCTTTTTGGACTTTTTATTTTCACGAATTTTCAACGAAACTGCGCCCAGACACGGCGGCCTTGTTGTGACATTGTGACAATCCGAGCCTAAAAACTGGAACATTTCCTCCTCCAGCATCTCCAGGGCAAAGCGCTCCGTCTGCCTGTGCAGGAAAAACGAACCGTTTACCTGGATCAGCACTCTCCGCTGCGACAGCCTGTCGAAAAGCGAAAAGTCATTCAGCAGCCGGCAGTATCTGTCCAGATGCGCAATCACGGGCACCAGCCCGAGGTGACTTTCCACAGCCTCAATCTCGTCAAGCATCGTGCTGGAGAAGGGAGCCACAGGGGGTTCAATCAGCAGCAGCCCCGTGGTGCCGAGTGCCAGAGGTTTCAGCTCCTCACAGTCGGCCATGCCCGGAAAGTACAGAATCTCCGCTCCGGGCAGTATGGTTGGAATCGGCCCAAAGTCCTCTTTAACGTTCGCATAGGCTTCCCGCAGTTCCCGGAAGGCTGCATCCCGCCGCCGGAGAAAAGAGGCAGGGTCCTCTTCGTCGGCATAAAAGTGGCTGGTGGCGAACACGGTGTCCACTCCCTGCTCAAAGCTTGTCCGCAGCATCTCCAGCGATTCCGCGGCATCGGCAGCCCCGTCGTCCATCCCCGGGAGGATATGCGTATGGAAGTCAATCATTTGCTGTAGTAGTTACTGTAGCTGTTGTTATAGTAGCCGTATTTGCCGTATTTGCCGTAGGAGTAGCCCTTTGACCCTCCCTCGACGGAACCGTTCATCACAAAGCCCAGAATCCGCGTGTTCGTCAGCTTCAGCTGCTGTACGCAGTCGCTGAGCATGTATTTGCTGGTGTGGTCTTCCCGCAGGACGATCAGCATCCCGTCGACCAGGCCGGAAACCGTCTGCGCATCGGTGACGGCCCCCACGGGAGGCAGGTCAATCACAATATAATCAAACAGCGTGCGCAGCTTGGCTATGAGCCTCGCCATCCTGTCGGAATTCAGCAGCTCAGAGGGGTTGGGAGGCACATCGCCTGCAAGGATAACGCTGAAACCGACGGATTCATCCTTCGGCTCGTACCTTTTAATAGTCCCTCCGGAATTGTTCACATCCGTCAGCAGGTTGCTGAGGCCCGGCTTTCCTTCCAGCCCGAGGCGCAAATCAATGGAGGAGCGGCGCATGTCCGCGTCAATCAGCAGCACCTTTTTGTTCAGCTGGGCCAGGGAGTAGGCCAGGTTGATGGAGCTCATGCTCTTGCCTTCCGCCGGCTGCGAGCTCGTAATGCCGACAACATGGCATCCCTCTTCATCTTCGGGAAAGCTGAACTGCAGGTTGGTCCTCAGGCGTTTGAAGGCCTCCTTGCCGGCAAAGGAGAGGTTCTCACACAG
This sequence comes from Oscillospiraceae bacterium, assembly GCA_017448455.1. Lineage (GTDB taxonomy): Bacteria > Bacillota > Clostridia > Oscillospirales > Oscillospiraceae > Limivicinus. The sequence goes on from JAFSLL010000054.1 coordinate 2,172, forward strand.
AAATTCCCGCTGCTTGATCTGCGCAGCGCGTTCGCTTCTGTCGGTTGCCATTTACTTCGCCTCCTTTTTGTCACTGCCGTAGTAGGATGAGTATGCCGAGTAATAACCTTTCTTCGAGGTCATCCGCATATCGGGCACCACAGCCAGTACCGGGATATCGGGGAAGAGCTCGGCCAGATCGTCGGACGAATGGATAATAACGTCCTCTCCGCTGGTCAGGATCTCCCTCAGGCAGATAATGCCGGCCACCAGCACCACGCCTGCCAGAACCCCGATGGCGGTGTTCTTGGTATAGCTCGGGCTGGAACGGTGAGCCGGGACGATCGCGTAGTCCACCACGCGCACGGAACTGCCGTCCACAATGTCGGAAATCCTGTCGGGCAGCACGCGGGCGATGGTATTGGCCAGCAGCTCAGCCTCCGTGGGGCTGGAGCTCTGCACCGTCACCTTGAAGATGCCTGTGCCGGAAACCGCAGAGGCATTCACCATCTTCGAAAGCTTTTCCACCGTATACGGCACACCGGATTCCTGAATTACCTCGTCCAGCGTCGTCCTGCTCTTGAGGATGACGATATAGGTGCTCACAAGCGTCTGTGCCGCAGAAAGCTCGCCGGACGTAATCGAAACGCTCGTATTCCCCAGCGTAACGGAACTGTTGTTGACGTACATCATCGCGGATGCTTCGTATTTGGGGGAAATAAACATAAAGGTTCCCCCGAAAGCGATGCCTCCGAAAATAATGGCTAC
>JAFSLL010000055.1 GCA_017448455.1 Oscillospiraceae bacterium
AGTCCTGTCGAAAGATTTTTCTCGAAGCGTTTCAGTCTCGCGTCAATGACTGTCGCAATTGCCGGAGCAAGTAGAGCCGTAGCATCCTTTGAGGCCAGATAGCTTATGTAGAAATCCAGTGCCTGGGACACAAACTGGTTTCGGCTTTTTGCGCCGGATTGCTTCACCCATTCGTCAACCTTTTTGAGTTTCTCATCATCCATTCGGATGGTCATATTATTCAGCATTCTCTGCAAATTCCCCCTTCTTTTCATATAGATGCCATGAATTCTCTTGATTTTCCTCAACAAATCACATATTTAATGCCGATGTCCTCCAAAACGCCGCATTAAGATGCCTTTTTCATTTCCCGCAAACTGCCCGCACTGCGGGAAGATGTGTTCCGGGAGGCGTCGGTTAAGACGCCGCCCTTTATCCTGCTTTTCCTTTCGTCCTCCGTTTTGTCCTCTCGCTTCCCTGAAATGCGCCCCACACGGGGCCAATTTCGCGTTTTCCTTTGGGATGGGCATTTACTCCTCCACTCGTGCAAAACTCGCTGTAAGCCTTGTTTCAGGGTGCTGGGCTGTGTACGCCAGCACCTGCTGCTGTGCGAATTGCGCCTGGGTATTCTGTTCGAGCAGTCGCAGCTGCCTCTGATGACGGAAGTCGAGGGCGTCTGTGATCGGGCGAATCGTATACCGCAGATTTGCGTTGCGGATAGTACCGTCTGCCTGCAAAAGGAAAGTCGGCTCCGTAAAAATCAACGCTTTCCATTCCAGCATGCGAACAAACTTTCGGACCGTATTAGAAGATTTCACCCCCACATGTTTTCCGATGGTTTTGTAGCTGGGCCAACACTGATTCGTGAAGCGATCCTCCAGATACATGAGGTACGCATAGATCGCAAGCTCTTTGCTGGTCAGATCAAGAAAAACAATTTGCCTCGGCAGAAAGAAATATCGTCCGCTGCATTGCTGCGCATCCATGCCGTTGAAGACTGTCTGCCCGTTTTCAATCAGCCTCTCGTTTCCCAAACGACGAAGCGCATTCCTCACCGAGTTTTCACAGAGTCTTGCCCCTCTGGTGATTCCTTTCAGCGTAGGCCAGCCCGGTTTGTATCTCCGGCTCTCACCATGCCGCAGGAATACAAACACCGCAATGTCCATGTAGTTGAGCTCGTGAGAGAAAAGGATCTTCGGCAAAAGGAAATAGTGTTCGCGCATGTACTCAGGCGTCGTCCTTCTCAACCGCACCTCCCATGCGTCTGCGTACCCAGAGAATAAAATCTTCCTTGGGAATTACGATCCGATTGCCGATTGTCAGAGAAGGAAAATCCTTTTCATGGATCAACTCATAACATGAGGAGATCGATATCCCCAAGGTCTTTGCGACGGTTTCCGCATTCAAAAACAGCGGGAGTTCATCATAGCTTTTGTAAACCGATTCTTTCGTATAACATGCACCTCCGTTCTCATTCTTTGTCCACTCTGCCGGTCCAGCTGTCCATTGTTATCATCCCCTTTGCATTGGCGTCCCCCGAAAAAAGGTGGGAGCAGTATTCTTTTTATGAATTCCTTCATCCTTGAAGGTAGACGATGTTGAGACAAAACAAGTTCCTGCCGCTCCAAAATTTTCCTTTGCAAGATCAGCTTTCCAAGTTGACCTTGCGCCGCCTTATGCGTTATCATTGCATATATGAACGGCCCGCGAGGAGGATTTCAAATGAACATACATTTCTGTCCTGTGTGCGGAACAAAACTTCATCTGAAAGAACAGCCCCATGAGGCGACGGCCCTGTATTGTGATTCCTGTGAGGAGTACCGCTTTCCCATCTTCAGCATCGCTGTGGCAATGACTATTTTGGATACGGCCAGGGAGAACATGATTCTGATCCGGCAGTACAGTGAACCTGATCCCGTTCTTGTGGCCGGTTACATAGACAAAGGCGAGACTGCGGAAGACGCAGTCATCCGGGAAGTGAAAGAAGAACTCGGTATGACCGTGCAGAGTCTTTCCTTTCTGCGCAGCCGATATTACGCCCCGACGGAAACGCTGATGCTCCATTATGCCGCTACTGTCGCCGAGCAAACCGCTGTCCCGAATTGGGAGATGGACAGTTGGGAATGGGTTTCGGTCGAAAACGCCTTGGCGCTGGTGAGACCCAGCGGTTTGGCAGAGACCTTTCTAAAGGATTACGAGCAATACCGAAAGCGTGGAACTTGATAGAATCGCAGAGAGCCCCAAAGCATTCCTGGTCTATGTCAGGTTTGCCTCGGGGTTCTTTTTTGCTTTGCGGTGCAGGTAGTATTCGCTTCATCGTGCTGCCGTTCAGTAGGTTTATGCGGCTTTCGGAATCTGCATCAGTTCGTCACCCGCTCTCTTTTATTCTTCCGCAGCGGCAGGTACGGTTTGTAGAGTCTCAGGAGATCCTAGGCGTCGCCGTGGCCGAGCAGGGCGGCGAGCGTACTTGGATCAGCGCCGTCTCTCAGATTTCTGACCGCGCAGGTGTGCCGCAGATCGCACAGGCGAACCCCTTCCAGTTCGCAGGCGGATATGATCTTTCTGTGATAGCAGTAGATTTCGCCGCGCGTATATGGTTTCAAGGATCCCCGATGCAGGAACAGGCCCGGTGAGCTTGGATGCGGAGCATGCTCCTGACGAAGCAGCGCCACAGTATCGGAGCCAAGCGGAATCCGGCGTGACCGTTGCCCGGCGATCATAAGGATACCCTTTTGCTCGTCAACCTCCCGCCACTGAATCTGGATCAATTCTCCGACTTTTATGCCCGTATTTATCAGGAGATGGAACATCGGCAGCTTGCCCTGCTTTTCAGCTTCGATCAGGTAATCCTCAATTTCCTGTTCGCTCAGAATGTTGGCGGTCACCTTATCTGGACATGGATACAGTCTGGTTGTGACCGGATTTCGCCGGATCAATCCGTCCTCTGCCGCCTGCCGCATGATACGCCGGAGAACGGCGCTGACATTGCGTTTGCCGGCGCTGCCGAGCGGCAGTTCGTCAAGGAAGCAAAGCACATCCTGCTCTGTCAGCATCGCCAATTCTGTTTCCCCTATGTGCGGGATAATATGGTTTCGGATCAGATACCTGTGGGCTTGCACCGTTGACGGTTTGGAGCACTTGCTGTCGTATTCTACGAGCCAGAACTCCGCCCATTCCTTTACTGTCACACTCATCTTCGTTCCATCCTCCAGGCAAACTGCATTTCCAGGAAGCTGACGCCGGATATACGAGACAGGTCGCAGAGCTTGCAATGTAGAGAATAGAGCTGATGCCGGGCGTATGCTTTCCCGGTCCTCGGATGAATAAATACGGTATCGCTGTTTGGATGCTCAGCGTTCTCCCCGTGCAGCAATCGTTCGCTTTCCTCGTCCATTTCCACGGCGTGGTGCTTCCCCCGGATCACGCGCTCGGCAAAATCAACAGCGGCCCAAGGCAGGGAGATCAACTCGCTTTGCCTCAGGCCGCACTGTAGTCCGATATAAATGATGGGATACACGTTTTCCCGCTTTGCCATTTCCAGATACTTGTCCATCTGTCCTTTTCGCAGCGGGACATATTGTATTTTCTTCATCATGGGAATCGTCCCTCCTTTGCAGCAAGGAACAATACCACAGATTGATCGGAATATCTACTGAAAGATTTGTTGCGCGTCGCAAAATCG
>JAFSLL010000056.1 GCA_017448455.1 Oscillospiraceae bacterium
TACCCTGTCCATGAAAAACCCCTTCCAGAGCTTGACTGATGAATTTTTCGAACAATAAGTCATCCCCTGGAACCAACACAGCAACGCCACTTCTTTCAACTTTGCTGGTAGTTTCATGATCTCCATCGTCAGGCTTTCTTCTTCTGGTTCTACAGGAGCAACAGGTTCTGGAATCATATCCGGGGTAACGGAACGATCCATATGCCTGAACCAGCCCGATCTCCGCAGATCCTTACAGGTATTGATTGCGATTCGGGTCAGCCAAGTCTTTTCTGACGAGCTTTCTCTAAAATCTTCCAGATTCTGATAAGCCTTGATGAAAGTTTCCTGCACCGCGTCCTTCGCCAGCTCTTCATCATGCAGATACGCATAGCAGAGTCTCAGCAGAGGAAGTTGATGTCGGACAACCATTTGCTCAATTCTTGCTTCCTTACTGTCAGGGCCCTTGACAGTATTCATGGCGTCCTCACCACCTTTCACCCATTAGACGAAAACGGACGAAAAATTTCAATATCCTGCAAAAAAAATATCTGGCACTTCGTTCACACTGATTCCGGCACTTCGTTCACATTGATTCTACCACTTCGTCAACATCGACAAGTATGTACGAAGTGAGGAGTCACTTTTGCCGCATATAAAATGCACCCGCACACCCTGAATTTTCTAATGTACGGATTTCTCGATGTGAACGATGTGCTCTGCCAACAAAGACAATATATCCAACTGTTTACCACCGCTGAACCCTTTGATTATTGGGCTTTCCAGCGATCGAAGGGCTTGCTCCCAGCGGTTTACTTTTCGGTCTGGCTCGGTTGTGCGCCCAACTGGCCCAGCCTGTCTGCTGGCTCACTTGCCGGAAATCGGTTGGCTTCGTTGCTGGTTGTCTGTTGGCTTTGTTGCCGGAAACAAAAAAATCTCCCGGGCAGCTCAAATCTGAGCCGTCCGGGAGATTTGCTTTCTCAGGCGCTGACCGCTACCGGGCTAAGGAACTGCTCCGCTGTCATGCGGAAGAAGATGTCGACCTGGTTGTCTCTTCTGACCTCGATCCGCTCGATCAGTGCGGAGATGATCAGGTGCCGGGCTTCGTAGTCCGCCTCGTCGTAACGCTCTGCCCAGGAAAGCATCTCGTCGACTCTGATCTCGTTGGATTTCCGGGCCTGCTCCTCCGCTTCCATTCTGGCCTTGCTCTCCTCCATGGTTTCCGAGGCTGCGTCCATCCTGGCCCGGTGCTTCAGGAGCATATTGTTCACCACTCTGAGGTCGAGCTGGCTTTCGCCGGTCAGGGCTTTCACCGCTTCGGCTTCCAGCGCGTTGACCTGCCGCTGCGCTTCCTCAAAATCCTTAACCGCCTGCCGGAAGGCAACCTCGGCTACACTGGCTTCACGGGCGTTGGCAATGGCGAGCAGTTGCGCTTTCGGGATTACTTTGATGCGGGAAAGAAACTCTCTGACCGCATTTTCAACAGCGTCGTTGACCAGCTGGATCTCATGCCCGCTGGGGCCGTCGCAGGACTGCGGGGAGGAGATTTTCCGGTAACAGCGGTAAAGATTCCGGTCATACACTTTTTCCGTTCCGTCCGCCAGTGTCCGGTGCGTCGTGTTGTGCGCGTAGCTGAGCCGGTTTCTGCAGTGCCCGCAGAAGATCAGTCCGGTCAGCAGGTTCCGGGAACCCTGCGCGATGGCCCGTACCGGCTTCTCCTTCTTTTCCGGTGCCCTGCCTTTCACGATCTCCAGGCAGCGATCGAAGGTCGCGTCGTCCACGATCCGGAGGTTTTCAAAGGCTTCCGATCGCTCGTCGCCGAAACGCAGGATGCCTTTGTAGATCGGATTAGCAATGATTGCCCGGATGCTGGTTCCGCGCCAGAGTGTTGTACCGCGCTTCGTCTTGATCCCGTGCTCATTCAGGTGTCCGGCAACCTTGTTGGTACCATAGCCCTCGACCGTGATGAGCCGGTAGATCTCTTTCACCACCGCCGATTCTTCCTCGTCGATTACCAGATCCTTGACCGGCTGGTTCTTTTTGTTCATCCTGCCCAGGTGTTCCAGCCGGTAACCGTAAGCCACCAGCCCACCGCGAAACTGGCCTTCCTGCACCATCTGCGAGTGCTTGGTGCGGACGCGGATCGCGGTCTTCTCGCTTTCACCGGAAGCCTGCCAGAAGCGAATGTAGTTCAGAAGTTTATCGACATGTGTGTCAAAGCGCTGTTCTCCCTCGCGGGTGGACCAGACCTCAATGCCCTGTTGCACGAACCACTGTACTACGAACGGCGTTTCATCCTCCCGGCGGCCCAGACGGTCGAACATAAAAACGAGCAGCACATCGAACTCATGCTGTGCTGCTCGTCTTTTGATTTCCACGATGGCGTCCCGGGCATTGGTGCTGACCTTGTAGCCGGAGACGCCTTTTTCCGAGATCTCCTCGATAATCTCCCAGTCAGGGTGGGTGGCCGCGTACTCCCTGCACGCCAGCCTTTGCATCGGGATGTCATCGTGATCGACCTGGCCGACTGTCGATACACGGTAAAGGCATATCACTTTTTTCATCGTCTCACCTCACGTTCATCAGGATCCTGAGCACCTCATCGACCACACCCTCGTTCGGTTCATCCGCGAAATGGTAAGTCGCCTTGTAGACCTTGGTTTCCGGCCTTTGCTCACCGCCAACATTACCTCTGTCTTCCTTATTAATCAAGTTGTTTCCGACCCCTGCGAGACCGATCTGATGGCAATATTTACATACGGCGCTTTTGGTCATCCCGAGTTCCCGGGCAACGGCGGTATACCCGTACCCAGCCTGCCGGAGAGAGACAATCCTGTTCTTCTGTTCAGTTGTCAAGGTAATCACCCCATTCAGAGATTTCTTACCTTTCTCTGTCCCAAACGAGGGTGATTTTATAATGAGCAGATGGATTTTTTCTAATCATCTGCGGCGATTTTCCTGTAGCCCAGTCCATTTTCGCTGAGACTGGTAATCATCTGTTTCTCTTGGGTCGTCATCAAGCAGTCCTCCAATCGTTTGATCGTTTGACTACTCACGCCCAAAAGTCAGGTGATTTTATAAGTGATGGCGGTTTTAGTCTCAATTTTGATTGCATATACATTGACCATTTGAAGATATATCTATGCAGAAAATTCAGAGCATTGATTTTGGAGACATAAAATCCGCAAATGAAAATCTTTAGAAATACAATGAATTATCCAGAAATTCTCAGGAAAACAGACTAAGAGGGACAAAAAGCATACAGTCGCCGGATAACGGAGTAAATCGGCCAATCTTCA
>JAFSLL010000057.1 GCA_017448455.1 Oscillospiraceae bacterium
TAGGTAGCGAGGATCTTGCAGATGAAATTGTCGAAATGCTCCAGTTCATAGTTGCCGTCGACTTCGCACTCGATCGAAACCTTGGCCGCGTCGATCATCGGGGCGCCATGCTCTCCCATCGTGTAGGCAAAGGCTCCGGATTTGTCCTCCTTGTTGCCGCTGACCGTACCCATGCGGTCTGCTTCCTTCAGCCAGGACTCATCCACCACATTCACGGAAACCAGCTTGTTTTCCCGTATGCCCTTGTTGATGTAGTGCGCCTGGACAAGCGAGAGCATCAGGTGACTGTGCGCGACCGTTCCCGCGTGGGCGGCCAGCGTCCAGGTGGGTTTTCCGTCTGCCATGGCTCCTACAACAATGACCGGGGACGGATAGAGCGCTAACGCTGCGCCGATATTCTTTTTCATGCGTGATTCCTCCAATTCATATTATTTGCGTTCCGACAGCAGTACGCCGCCGGATGCAATGTTGTCGAAGCTGTTCTCTTTCATAAAGACGATAAAGGCCTCGTCCGGGAGGCCCAAAACCTCTGCTGCAGTTTTTGTCAGCTTCTGCGCAAGCTCTGCTTTCTTCTCCTTCGTTACGGTTCCCGCTTCCAAGGTAATAACCGGCATGGTTCTATCCTCCAGTAATCGTTTTTTGATCCCTTCAACCGAACAACGAATTCTATCGCGGCCAGCCTCTGGAGAGGCTGACACCGTGTCAGCCACAAGCATTATAACCTATTGCTGACACGGTGTCAATGATTATCTTCATAGTAGCTTTATTTGCTCGCTATTTCATATCTGCAAGTCTACTTCTGCGGTAATAGATGTCATCTCTCCAAATCTCTTCCCTTTTTCCTCGACGGCAGTTCGCGTTCGCGCTGCAGGACTTTTTTCTGCTTTTGCCTGAGATTCTCGCGGAGGGAGCGGGGCTTGGTGACCTCGGGCTCTTCGCCGAGCAGCTTGGCAACATCGGACTTGGCCTGCTTGATCGTATCGGCATCGTACTGCCAGGTATAGTTTTCTTTTAGAGTGGACGCAGCGTGGCTCTCCTCCGGACGGAGAGCAAGGCGGGCGTCCATCAGCTCGTCCGGGTCGAATTCGGCAGCCTGCGCTTCGAGCTTGTGAAACTCTTCGGCGGCATCTTCCAAATCCACGGTTGCGCGAATTTCAGCCGTTTCTGCTTTCTTCAGATTATCGCGGTCGGTCTCGATCCGGGCCTTGGAGCGCTTAACGCCTTCATCGTCTGCTACGCCGATCCGGTTGATGAGGCGCGTTTTCTCGGATTTTAACTCTTCCAAATCCTCGGTCACTTCCGCGATCTGGGCGTTCAGCCGGACATGCTCGATCGGTTTGTAAAGCGGGGTATCTTTCTGCTTTACCTGCAAAGCTCTCTTTTCCTTCTGCTTCTCCTTGATCTTTGCTACCAGCTCGTCATACTTCTTGTGCAAGGGCGCAAACACGTCGATTTCATTCTGCGCCCGGTTTTGCACATGGCGAGAGTGAAGCACCTGATACGCGAACACGATCATGTTTGCCCGCAGCTTTTCCATGGCCTGCGCCAGTGCGGGGATCGAATCCTGCACCGCCTTCACCAGCTTCTGGACCTCTGCCTTGAGCTGACGCAGCAGGGCGTTATCCCGCTTGATCTGCTGGTTCAGCTCACAGCGGTCTGAGACGATGCCTTTCTTCTCCATCGCGCGGGCGGCCACACCCTCGTGGATCGTGGGCTGCTCGTCCTTGCCCTGATCGGCAAAGCTGCGGTGGTCGATCCGTTCCTCCAAGCCTCTTTGCTCCAGACGAAGATTGACCTCATCCGCCCAGGCAGCTCGCCAAACTAAAATCTGCTCGTCACTGTTCCAGCGTTCAGAAATTGAGTTCTGTCTGCCGTACTTGATACTTTTGGGGTACTTGGACGCTCGTTCCAGTCCTTGAGCTTCGGCAGAGGAGGGTGTCATGTATTCTTTCTTCTTACCGACCTTATACGGATACTGCTTCTCCCAGCCGTCCTTTTGCGCCTCTTTGAACTCGGCAGCGGTGAAGCCCCGTTCCTCGCCGTTCTTCACGCAGAGGTATTCCTTCTCCGTCTTATGCTGCCAGGTGCCGTTCTCATTGAGCGGCCGCACCGTCAGCATGATGTGCGCGTGAGGATTGTGCCCGTCTGTGTCGTGGATCGCCACGTCCGCGCACATTCCCTCGTCTATAAATTGTTCCTGAATAAACTTCGACAGCAGATCGACCCACTCGTCCTTGCCCAACTCAACGGGCAAAGCCACGACGAACTCACGGGCCAGTCTGCTGTCTTTCGTTTTCTCCGCTTCCTCCACGGCGTTCCAGAGCTTTGATCGATCCCGCCACTCGACAGGGGCACAGTCCGGGAGAAAGACATGCTCCCAGACAAGGCCCTGCTTCCGGGTGTAATCGTGCTGTATGCCGTCGTAGTCGTTATAAATGGCGGAGCAACTCATATAAGCCGAAGCCGCACAGGCGGAACGGCCTGCCCCTCGGCTGACGACCTTTGCTTCCAAATGGTAGATTGCCAATCGTTTTCACCTCGATTCTCTTTTTCTGTTTCTCTTTGCGGCAAAGAGAAAGCAGGGCGATCATTTTTGTGATGCCCTGCCTCTGCGACAAAGCTGCCGTGCCCGCAGGACATACAGCGGCAGGTTTTCGCAGGCGAAGGGAGCGGCGCACCGATCCCTTCGCGCAGGCAATGATGACCGAGACCGCAGTCTCGGCAGCATTGGCTGTAGGCTCCCGAAGGAGCCGCATCCGCCTCGCAGAGCGCGCGTTGGCCGCAGGCCATACCACCACCCGCAACGCGGGTGGTGAGTAAGTGCGCCCTTAGGGATAAAAAGAAAGCGGAGCGCCCCGGTTTCCCGGAACGCCCCACTCCCGTTACTGAAAATGCTCACGTAATACATCTTCGAGTTTGTTCAGATCCATCCCCACAGCAAGGGGAAAGACCTTTTCCAAAACCGCACCCTCCTGGATTAGCCTCCGCGTTCTGGCTTTTCGTTCTTTAACGCGATCCCGTGCCTGAGCTTCCTCCAGTCGATGCTTGGCCTGGAGCAGTTTTTTCTCGTCTTCTGTCATAAATAACCTCCTTCGGTATCAGAAATAATGAACGCAGATACCACTTTTCCGGGGCTTGGTTTCAAGCGCCGGGGCAAATGGTATCTGCGCGTTTTTCGTTTGGTTTTTGGCATCAAAAAAGCCGAGAGTGATACTAACGTGGTATCATTCCCGGCCGGATGTGGTATCCCTATAACTTCTATAGAGTACACTCTCAGTTTTTCATTCGTATTCGGTTCAGCGCTTCCCTTGCCGCAGAGCCTATTTCCCTCTGCGTAAAGCTCAGTAGTTTTGACGGAGTATCGGAGAGCTCCGATGTTCCGAGAATCGAGGTCAGACCTCCGATTACAAAGTGGAGATCAAAACGATCTTCAAAAGAAAGATCTTCCCAGCTTTTACCGCTTCCATCCAGCCATGTATTAATGACGGCCTTCCGGAAGATCCCAGTCAGAAACGCAGAGTCTCCTCTTGCGTATAGACGCACCCGCTGCATTCTCACTTGGTTATTTTCTCTCAGGGTAGGGGCAATGTCTTTCCCCTGTAACAACGCCTGTACGAAAAACTGTGCGGAGACTTCTCCCTGAGTGTTCTCTTCAAAAAAGCGGACCGCCATCTCATCTATGTTTTGGAAATAATAATACAGCAGATTGTGATTCACACCAGCACGTCTGGCAAGAGAAGAAATAGTGATCTTTGAATACTCTTTTTCAGATAGTTCTGCCCAATATGCTTCCGCAATGCGATCGTAAGCAGTCGGCTCTCCTTCTTGATGCTTTGGCCTGGCCATGTTCTCTGCCCCCGAAAATTAGAATGATTTGTTTGTTTTGACCATTTAATATTAATTAGACTGGCATTATAATTATACCAATCAAGCAGAAATCGTCAAGGGGGCTCTTATATGAAAAAAATCATCCGCTACAATCTTGAAATCTTCACTGGGATCATGCTCCTGTTTTGCGTGATCACCGCGCTTTTTTGGAAAGAAATGTCGCTTGCCCGAAAGCTTGCGGCGGGCTATATGCTTCTCTATGTGATGCACGAATGGGAAGAGGGCCGCTTGCCGGGCGGATTTTACGATTTGTTTTTCGGTCGAATCGGCGCCGAGGTCAAGGGAGACAGATATGCCATGCATGTCCCGGCGGCCGTTATGATTATCATCTTCACGCTTCTCCCTTGGATCTTTGACAGCGTATATCTGCTTCTCGTTCCCCCGATCGGACTTTCGCTATTCGAAGGATTCATCCATACCTTCGGAATAAAGCTCATGAAAATGAAGAAGCCGTATACGCCCGGCATGGTCACGGCATGGATGATGTTTGCTTTTGCGATCTATTCGATTGAAGTTCTGCCACCACTGAGAGTAAAAACCTGGATCCTCGGTATTGTCCTTCTGATCGTTGAGTTTTTCAGTATGCAACGGACATTTATCCATTTGGCGGGGTATTCTTATCAGGAGTTGATTCCGATGGCAAAGAAAAACATCCTCGGCGTTAAATAAGCTCATACAGGGAATAGAAATTAGTGAATGGAGTGCTGTTCTTTTCGCAAAACCAATAGAGGCGAATCCGTTTCATTGAACAGATGATACTCTACATCCAGGCGGCGGATTCGATTCCGCCGCCTGGATGTCTCTCATAAGCCGTTGATGAAATCCATCGCCGTGTCCAGATCGTTTTCGACCGCTGTGTTGTCTTGTGCCAGCGGGACGCTTTGCAGCAGCGCTGTAAGCCCGGCCAGTGGATTGACCTGTGCGCCGCGCTCGACGGTTTCCAGTACCCGCTGCAGAAAAGCGTCCTCCTTCTCCCTCGTTTCCAGATAGGGATCATCGGCAAGGCGCTGTTCACGGTCAAAGTATCCGTTCACGGCGGCAATAATGGCATCGCTGTAAGAGTGATACCTGGACTTATCCCGATTGACGAGATAAGTCCAGGCCTTGAGACCTTCCGGATCGGAGAGATTGATCCGCAGCGTTGTATTGAAGAGCTTGCTCATACCAGCCCTCCCATATTGCGCTGAGCCAGCAGCTCATAGCCCTTAGCTGTGTCGCAGATGTCGCTGTTGATCGTGACGCGGGCGGGGTTGTACTCAGCGAAGTTTTTGATGAGGCAGCTCCCGCCGCCGACCACATAGAGCTTCATCAACTCCGGGGTGTACTCATGCTCTCGCAGGCGGCGCATGATCCCGGCCACATAGTCGATTGCTGTTTCCCGGATCGTATCCAGATACGGCGCACCGATGTCGGCTTCGCCGTAGCGGAGGACTTCTTCGATCACGGCGTCGTCCACGGCCACGCCGAAGCGCTGCATTAGCTTTTCACGGGCGGCCAGCATGCACTGATGGGTGCCGAATTTCTCGGTGAAGCACTTGCTGGCAATCGGCTTCCCGTTGTTGATATACATGATGTTCATGGTGCCGTTGCCAATGTCGCAGAGCATGTTGACGCCGCGAAACTCGCGCAGGCGATCCGCCACGGCGGAGAAGCCTTGCGGGAAGACGTCCGCGCCGACAAACTCCACATGGTAACTCTCGCCCCGGAAGCCGAAGTCCGCCTCTTTGTTCTGGAGCAGATAGGCCTTGAACGCCTCTTTCTGTTCACTGACCCAGGTAAGGGGCAGACCTGCCGCGAGATAGACGCGGGCGGTGTTCAGGCCACGCAGTCGCAGCTCAATCCCGATGGCGGCGAGGGTCAGGATATAATAATCCTGATCGTTCATCTTCTCGGCAGTGAACTCCTTGTGCTCGTCCCCGATGATATAGTACCGATCCTGGTAGACAAGCATGTTGCTTTTGAAAGTGGGCTCCTTGTCGTAAGCCGTCACGCCGGTTTTGAACACGGCATGGGCCGTCTTGATCTGCCCATAGCCATGATCGCAGGCGATGATAATGGGCTTGTTGCTGGTGTTGTTGGTAATAAGATTCATAAGATTATTCTCCTTGTTATAATAATTTGGGGTATAAAAAGCGGCCCGTGATCTCTCACGAGCCGCTTTTTCAGGCACTTGCCTCTATTTGCTTTTCGGCTTCTTTCCTGGCTTTCTGCCGGGCATAGTGTTCACGGGCTTTGGCGCGCTTTTTCTTGGCCTTTGCTATCTCGGCCAGTTCTTCTTCCGTGAGCGCCTCTGGCGGAACCTGGAAGTTTCCGATAAACCGCAGATGGATCTCAATCTCCTGGCAGCGCTCTCCGTCGATCTTCACGGGTTCATGGACAATGATCTTTTCCACAAACTCGTTGATCATCGGCGTGGTCAGCTCCGAGAAATCCGTGTATTTCTTTGCCAGGGCCAGGAACTGATCGATCCGCTCATTGTCGGCCATGTACGCATCCAAGGCAGATTCATCGCTGCTGATGATCTCTTCCAACTCGGCCTGCTCCAGCTCGTAGCTCTCTGTCAGCAGGGAAAAGCGCTTTTCCGGGATCTTCCCCAGCAGGTAGGATTCGTATAAGCCTTTGATCAGGACATCCAGTTCAGCGGAACGCTTCTTCGCTTTACCGATCTTCTTTTTCAGTTCCTTCGCGGCTTCGGCCTGGCGGAGTTCGGCGGTCTCACGGACTTTCCGCTCGAACTCCTCACGATTCTCGATCGCGTACCGGCTGACCGTGCGGATCGTCTCCAATAGCAGCGTGTTGACTGCATTGGTCGAGATCGAATGCGAGGTACAGTCCGGGTTTTGCCTCTGCCGGGTGGAATTGTAATGCGCGCACTCATAGCTCCCGCAGACGCGGTTGCTGCCGTCCTTGAAGGGCGTCGCTCGCCGGTGCTCATACATACGGGAACCGCAATCCGCGCAGAACATCAAGCCAGTCAAAGGATTGGCAACGCCTGTCGTATCCGTCCGATGGATCGCCCGCTTGGTATGCTGCGCGAGCGCCCAGGTCTCTGGGTCAACGATCGCCTCGTGGGTGTTTTCAAAGATGACCCATTCGGACGGGTCGTTCTTCTGCTCCCGCTTATCCTTGTAGGACTTCTTCGAGGTCCGGAAATTTACGGTGTGTCCCATGTACTCCGGCTTGGCGAGAATGAGACTGACCGTCGAGCCGTACCAATCATAGGGACGGGACATGTCCAGACTGTTTTTCCAGGAACCGCGATCACGGGACGCCAGATAGTACCCAGGGGATTCTACCTTGTCTTCGGTCAGGATCTGTGCGATCTTGCAGCAGCCGTATCCTTCAATGGAGAGCCGGAAGATCCGGCGAACGACCTCTGCCGCTTCCTCGTCGATCAGCCAATGGTTTTTATCCTCCGGGTCCTTCTTATACCCGTAAATACAATGATGGCTCAGCGGCTTTCCGGAATTGCCCTTCATCTTGAAGGACGCCTTGATCTTACGGGACTGATCGCGCAGATACCACTCGTTCATGATGTTGAGGAAGGGGGCAAACTCATTGCTGCTCTGATCCTCATTATCCACGTTGTTGGCGATGGCAATGAAGTGGACGCCGTGCTCCCGGAAAAAGATTTCGGTATAAAAACCGGTCTGTAAATAGTCGCGTCCTACGCGGGACATGTCCTTAACCAGCACCGTGCCGACGAGGCCCGCTTCAATATCCCGGATCAGACGTTTCCAATCCGGGCGATCAAAGTTGCCCCCGCTCCAGCCGTCGTCCGTATAATGGACGATGTTCGTGTAGCCATGTTGTTCCGCGTAGGACTCGAGGTAGTGTTTTTGATTCGTTATGGAGTTACTGTCCCCGAGCAGTTCATCGTCTCTGGACAGGCGCTCGTATAACGCGGTGATCTTATCTTCCGTCTGTCTGATGGCCATTAGGCGCTCCTTTCAGACTGGCGGCTCACTTGTGGTAATGGCATTATACCACAGTCTTCGGCGCTTGCCAATTCTTCATTGTTGATCATGTGAAAGATTTTCTCCTCAAAGTTTTCAGATTCCGTCCCGGAACAGTAAGCCCGGACGGTATAGTTGGTTGAGCCGACCCGTCGGCTCAGGGAAAACGCCGGGGTCTTCGTCGCTTCCATAGGGCTCCTTTCCGTGCTCTTTGCACTCGTTGTTTTTGAATTTGGTATTGGATTTTCATAAAGAATTCCTTTCTGCCGGTTGAACCGGCGATGTATTTGGGGTTGCTACGGTTTGTTCAGATGCATAGGCAGACGCCTCCTCTCTTCTGGCAAAAAAGTGATACCAGTTATTTCATTACGAAAAGCCGGCTTGCCGTTCTACCCTCGCTGTTTCCTGGCAGGCAACCCTGCTCGGCGCTGTGCCGTCCCCTATACGGGGCGCTCCCTCTTTCAAGATCGTGGCGGTTTAGCTCAGCTCGGACGGTCATTCAATTTTCCGACCCTATCGTAGCAAGAAAAACGGCCTTCTCCCGTATATCCAGGATGTTGGAAATCCGGGCATAAAAGCAAAAAATCCACGATCAAGGAATGGATGTGGTATAATGCAAATATGAGAGTTTTCCGCCGAAGGAGAGGACAAAAATGTATGTAAAACTGTCTGTTCCCGAACGATTGAAGGATCTGCGCGTGGAGCGAAGAATGAAGCTGGAAGAGCTTGCCGAAGCCACCGGCTTGTCCAAATCCGCCCTCGGCAGCTATGAGACCGACGATTATAAGGACATCAGCCCGTTCAGCATCGTGACGCTGGCAGAGTATTACGGCGTCTCGACGGATTACTTGCTGGGCGTCTCGGAAATAAAAAATCACCCAGACACAGATCTGGCGGGTCTGCATCTGAGTGATGAAATGTTAAAGCTATTGGCAAGCGGAAAGATCAACAACCGCCTGCTATGTGAAATTGCGACGCATAAGGACTTTCAGCGATTGATGGTGGACACGGAGATCTGCGTGGATCGGATCGCGGCCATGCGGGTGCATGACATGAACGTTGTCCTGGCCGAGGCGCGGAAAACCGTCATGGAGAAGCACGATCCCGGCGAAAACGATCTGTATATGCGGACGCTGGAGCTGGCGCAGATCGACGAGAACGAGTATTTCAGCCGGGTCGTGCA
>JAFSLL010000058.1 GCA_017448455.1 Oscillospiraceae bacterium
CCACTGAATGCAACCGTGAATGCTCCGTTGAGCACAGTGAGCCCAAGTACAACAACAAACACGATCCGCAGCCATCTGCTGACGCCTGTCAAAGCGAAGAGGGAGATAGAAGCGTCCGTCCCCACTTCGCGGTTTCCATAGACAGGCAAAAAAAGCAGCAGGACGGTCAGACAGTCCAGAACGCCGCAAAGGAGAGCTGTATGCTTCTTTACGGACTCCTTCTTGTCCTCCTCAGCAAGCGTGACGATCTCTTCCATGCCGATCAGTTCATCGATTGTAACGTGAAAATGCTTTGCGATCGCTTTCAGCGAATCAATACTCGGGTACCCTCTGCCGGATTCCCACTTGGAGATCGCAGTCCGGGAGACAAATAGCTTCTCAGCCAGTTCTTCCTGCGTCAAGCCCTCGTCGGAGCGCAGCTTTTGCAGCTTTTCATGAAATTCCATCTATTCTTCTCCCTGTTCACACCCCGGCATTTACGATGGCAGCATACTGTTCCTCCGGGATCATGGGGGAGCCGATTTCAGCCAACAGCGCTGCGTCGATCCCGCCGGTTTTCGCATACTGCTTTCCTGCCTGCCGCACCAGCGTCAGACGAGGCTCGGTGACAATAGCCGCTTCCGGTGCATTGAACATTGGGCTCTCCGGGACAGTAATGATCGTATGGTTGCCGGGGAAGCAAAGCTTGAACTGTGCCGTGGCGGGCTCGAAATTGTGCTTGCTGTTCGGGAACCCGCAGCCGCAGATCATCAGATACTGCAGGTGGGAAAAGTCAGCCTGCTCCACGTGCTCGTACCGCTCGCCGACCTTCCGCATCGCCATCGAAGACAGGGGAAGCGTGCGGTCCAAAAGCGCCTTAAGCGGGGTGGGCATTCCATAGCAGTATAGCGGGAAGCTCCAGATCAGCAGGTCACTGTCCAGAATCTCATTCAGGATATCCCTCATATCATCGTCATGGATGCACTCCCCGCCATTTCGCATACAGGAGAAGCAGCCGGTGCAGTATGCGATGTGTTTATCGATCACATGGATCGTGTGTACTTCTTGCGGCTCCGCCTCGTTCATCCCATCCAAAAAGGCGCGGGTGATGTGCATGGTGTCGCTTTTATCTTTCTTGGGGCTTCCGTTCAAAACAAGAATCTTCATCGTGTGTAGCTCCTTCAAGCTATTCGCTCTCGATTTTTAGAAAACCAATTTCGCCCTTTGCCTCTCGCGCAGAAACAGTGATTGTGTATGCTCCTGTTTTGGGGATCTCCACATAAAAATCAGCCTTGTCCCCGGCAGGACGATCATTGGCCTGATAAACCACTTCTTCGTTTTTCTGCCCGATCATGATATCCACAAACCCTTTTTCGATCTGCCAGGATACATGCAGCACATCGCCTTCCTGCAGCACGATTGTTTCTGAATCTGTCATATTCATTCGGTCAAATCTAAGGGCGAAGTGTCCCCGGTCGCTGATTCGTTCACCATCAAACTTGGTGTCCTGCCGCATCGTTAGCGTCAGAATTACTGAGGCAAGGATAATAACAATCAATACAGTTAACAGAACGATCTTTTTACGCATCCGAATCAACCTTCTTTCCGAATCCAGTCGTCCAGAAAATGCATCTGCTCTTCCGTATGGAACCAGTGTTCGCCGCCTTCCATCACGGTGAGCTCGGCGTTGTGCTGCTCGGCAAAAGCGCGGACTGTCTCCAGGCTCGTCAGGTTGTCGCTGCTTCCGTAGAGGATACTTGTCGGGACGCGCCATTGGATCGGGTGCTCCCGCACATAACAAAGATAATCCCAGGACAGATCCTCGCCGAAATCGGTGCGAATCACACATTTATATTCCAGTTCTTCCTCTGTCACATTTGCCCATTGCATCATATCGACGATAAGCTTTTCCATATCGACGATGGGCGAAATGAAATATGCCTTCTGGATCATGCTGTCGATCCCGGCGGACATGCTGAAAAAAGCGCCGATGCTGTTGGCTATCAGGATGACACTATCGTACTCGGTTTTCAGCTTCTCTACTGCGGTACTGATCTCTGCGCCGGTTTCCCAAGGTGTAAAGGTCTGGTAGTCCAGGCCGAGAACCTCGCAGTCGGGAAACAGCGGGTTATAGTGCTCACTCTCCGCTGCGATGCCGCCTTTTCCATGAACGTATAATATCAAATCTTTCATAAATCCTTTTTACCTTTCCGGATGTAAAGTCCCTCCTGAATTGCGGCGAATGTGGCCACCGTGCAGATGAGCGGCGCACTGTGCTTTAACTCTACGACTGGCAGAGTCAGCGGCAGAATGAACAGCAGAGTGCCCGTGACCTTGTTCATAACCGTATGTAAGGCGACATACTTTTTTTGGATCACATAGCCGGAAATGATGTTTACCATTTTGATCAGCGCAATAAGAACGATCCAAATCCATAACCACAACGGAACGGCAAGGCTGGGTAGCAGCTTCCACAGGCAGACCGCGACAAACACGAAATCTGCCGCGGTATCCAGCTTCGCGCCGAGCTCGCTGACCGTTTCGGTCTTCCGTGCCACCGGCCCGTCGATCATATCGGTGATACCGGCAATCAAGTATATGACGATAAACGGCGGGGAAAAGGGCTGACAGAACAGCAGGGCGATACTGCACAGGATGCGCGTACCGGTGATGAGATTGGCCGCCCCTACCTTGGCGCTCATGTTTTAACCTCCGTTACTCCTTGTTCAGGCAGGCTGTCACGAAATTGAGGGGGATATCCATCCGGGCCGCCGTTTCCTCTGC
>JAFSLL010000059.1 GCA_017448455.1 Oscillospiraceae bacterium
AGTAAACATTCTCCGAATTGGCCGTGCGGTCGATGACGATGTAGAAAACATGACCGTCCTTGGAAGTGACGGTCATGAACTGCAAACCGCCTCGGCTGCTGTAGTCCAGATCATCCACCAGCGTCATGTTGCCATCAGGTGTGATCTGTCCTTGCGGCTCGGTAGCCGGGGTCTCCGTTTCAGCGGGAGTTTCCTCCGCAGGCTCTTCAACGACCACAGAACTGTCTTCATTCGCCTCATCCTCGTTGTAATAGGCAAAGGCGCTTGTCGCTGTTCCAAGCAGCACAGTCAGACACAGGAGGAGCATAGCCCCCACTCGAAAAACTTTCTTACGCATCATGTTCCAGTTCCTCTCTTTCAATCGTAGTGGCCGGGGCGATCCCGGCTTTCATTTCCTGTACCTTGCGGAGCGTTTCCATGATATCTCCGCCTTTGCCCTGCATACTGCGGATCTGAGCAATGATCTCATCATCCTCCAGCTGGCGCAGACGCGCACGGAGCGTCTTCAGGTACTCCTCATCTTCTTTGAGACGGGCTTCCGCTTTGCGGATGTCCTCTCGGATCTTCTGGATTTTCTTATTCAATCGAATTCCTCCTTCATTAAGGTTCAGGCAGTCTTCCAAAGCACAGGAAGTGTGCCTGCCAATAGTTTGTTTCAATGGATGTGTACTGGATCGGGTTCCCGCAGTGGATCATCATACCGTTGCCCACATAAATACCGCAGTGAGAAGCACCGGTCGTATCGTAGGTTCCTTGGAAGAAGATCAGGTCTCCCGGTTTAGCATCAGCCGGGGATACATAAACACAGACGTTCTTCAGCCCGTCAGCTCCAAGTCTTCCGTAGTCCCAACCAAGGCCGCAGTGATTGACCACCCAGCTGACAAAGCCCGAACAGTCAAAACTGGTGGAAGGACTGGAGCCGCCCCACACATAGGGATACCCAAGATACTTCTCAGCCTCGTGGATCATGGCGGCAAACTTCGCGTCGCTCAGAGCTTCCGGCGGGATCTCATAGGACATACCGTCCACAATCGGAAGCGCGTTTGTCGGGAAGAGATAGTCCCGATTGCCATAGGTGGCGTTATACAGGTTGTACGATTGCTGCTGTTCCGTGGTCATGCGATTGCGCAGGATAAGATCCAGATTGTTGTTGGAGACCGTCACACTCAGGCGACGGATCGTCACAGTCTCTGTGACCTCAATAGTGTTGCTGCCGTTGCTGTCAGCAAGGTAAGCTTCCCACGTTTGATGACCGTGAGCGCTGGCCGTTGCGTGATCGTCATAGTAGACATCGAACTGCACACCGTATCCTGCAAAGTTCCCGGTATCCTCAACCACGTACTCTGTTCCGTTCATGATGACGTGCGTTCCCATCGGCACGAAGGGATTGTATGCATCAACAGCAATGGTATGATTGGCGGTAGGATAGACCCCACTGGCCGTAGGGCCGCCTGACCATTGGCCGCAGCAAATAGAACAGTTGCAGTAACCGCTGGTCACAACGCTGCCAAGGGATTCACCGACGCGAACCGTCCTCGTCACGGTTTCTGTTCTGGTGTCACTGGCTGTAGACATCCGGTACTGTTCATTGAAGATATCTTCCAGCTCATCCTTCACCTGATCGAAGGTGAATTCTCCATACTTGCCCGTGAAATAGGAAATCAGCTGATACGGATTGTGTGTGATCTCGTCCACTTGGTACTGATATTCGTCGTATCCCGGATACGTTGATTCAATGTTGTCGATTTTGGACTGTAAGTCTGCCTCCATAGCAGCATAGGCGTTCTCCACAGCATGGATATCCTCGTCAGATGACAGGTACGTGGTCTCAACAACGGCATTCGTCGTGCCGGAAAAGAGTGAACCGACAGAACCAATGGCGCTGATAATCAAAATGACGGCAAGCACACCGCCTGCCGCCGCAATCACAGCGCCCTTATTATTTTTGGAGATCTTCTTCACGCCATTACTGACACGCTCTTTGAAAGACCGTTTGGGGGCAGCGCTTGCCGCCGACACATTTTGACCAGCCTTCTTAGCTGACCGAACGCCCTCCGCGTACTGCCTCTTCAGTTGTTTCTTCTGCTGCGTTTTTCGGACATTTGCTTTCTGTACCGGAGACTCCGGCTCTGTCTGCTCGAAGTGAAGCTTGGAAGTTGGCTTTTCCGTCTCATGCGTGAGAGAACTGGAACGATTCCGTGGATGCGTCTTTTCTGTCCGGCTTGCCTCAGAAAGTTTATGGCCGGTTTTCCGAACCGCTCCTTCAGCAACGATCTCTGTCTTATGTGCTGCTGCGACCGCGCTGTTTTCCTGTTCTGCCTCAGAGACTTTGGCGTGTGCTGCGGTCTCGACGGCAAGCCCAGCTTTCCCTGCAACAGACTTTCCGGCATACCCGGCTTTTTTGAGAACGCCTTCACCTTTGACGGCAGGAACGGCCTCATCGTCAAACTTCAACTTGGAAGTCTTCTTTTTGGCTTGTTCCTCATACACCCGCTGCTTCTGCTGCTCATGCTTGACATCTGCCTTCTGGTCTCTATGTGAGCGTCCTTCGGATCGGACAGAGCTTTCGGCAAGCCTTGACCGGCTCTTCGGTTTAGGAGCTTCAGCTTCAACAGGAATCTCTGCATCTGCTGCTTCAGCACTATCCACTTCCTCCGGAGCATCCTCAACAGGCAGTTTCGGCTCCTCCGGAACGGCCTCTGTGCCTTCTGTTTTCGCTTCGGCATCACGCAGTTCTTTGGCATATCTGCGATTTCGAGCTTTCGCGGTGGAAGAAGAAAGCCCGGATGATGTCCGGGCAGGTTCTTCTCCTTTGAAATTGAAGTCATCTGATTCAGCCCTTGAACTGACCTTGCGGCTTGTACCTTCAGACAGGTTTTCCTCCACGAGGCCGTCACGGTTCATCTTCTGGACAACTTTTTTCTTTGCGCCCAGCTGTAAATCATCATGCACGGTTGCTCACCTCCTTCCTCCGCGCAGGGAGTCACAGCATGGCAACCATATCCGCGTTGTCCCAGCGGTCGAAGACCTCATCAGAGAGCTTCGACGCGCCGGTAAGCACAGTCTCCAGCGCTTCCGGGCTGATAGCGCCTCCAGCAACCATGTTGCGAAAGATACCGGTGAGCTGGTCGATCTGCCCGGTAAGGGCGATCATGTCATCCTGCATCTGACCAAGGGTCTCCGTGGTCATCATGACAACGGCCACGCTGCCGGGATGAACGCGCTTTCTGTTGACGTACTCATCACAGTCATCATAGCTGGGACAGTCGCGGCACTTCTCCGGATCGAAGACCTCCATCACATCGTTGCCGTCCTCTTCCTCAGCGAAGAGCTTATCCGGATGCAGCGAAGCCAGCATCTCGGAGATGGTGTGCTTGTCGCTCTCGCAGACCGCCTCCGCATGGTCACGGACATGCAGATAGGCCTTATGGTGCTTCTTCAGGTAGCTTTCCTGCTCGTAGAGCCGGATCAGCTCCAGATGCATCCGAACAAGGTCGTCAGTGATCTCCAGCAGGCGGTTCAGCGCCTTCTCAGGGACTTCCACGGTAGCAACATTCTTCAGGTTCTTATTCATTCTCAATTCCTCCATTTTCAGTAATTTCATTCGGTTTGGTGGTCATGATGCGGTACAAGACCGTATCCTTCGGGAACTTGTCCTTGAAGGGGATAATGGTGTTCCCATAAAAAAGCAGCCCTTCACCTTCGTTGCTGTTCGTCACAAAGGACAGCTGGTGAGGACTGATGTTGAGCTGCTTGGCGAGGATCTGTCTGTCGCCTCCGGCCTGATTGAGCATGTACACGAAATCTGAGTTTTCAAAGATGTTCTCGATCTCGCGGCTGGACAGAAGGTCTTTTACGTTCTGCGTGATCCCGGTCGGGATGCCGCCCCATTTACGGAAACGCTTCCAGATCTCCACGCTGTAGGCTGCCGTCTGTTCATCCTTCAGGAGAAGATGGAACTCATCCATATAGTAGCGGGTAGCCTTGTGTTCAGCGCGGTTGATAGTCACGCGGTTCCAGACCTGATCCTGCACGACAAGCATTCCGATTTTCTTCAGCTGCTTGCCCAGCTCCTTGATATCGAAGCAGACCAGACGGTTGCTGATATCCACGTTGGTTCTGTGATTGAACACATTGAGGGAACCCTTGACGTAGATTTCAAGCGCTGTGGCGATCCGCTTTGCTTCCGGCTCTTCCTGATCCAGAATGCAGTTGTACAGATCCTCCATCACCGGCATGTGCTCCGGAGACGGATGTTCCAAATAATCCCGGTACACCAGACGAACGCAGCGGTCGATGATGGTCTTCTCAACCGGTTCGAGACCGGTCTTGCTGCCGACGATCAGTTCACACAGGGACAGAATGAAATCTGCCTTCAGGCTGATCGGGCTTTCGTCTTCCGAATAGTTCAGGTTAATGTCCATAGGATTGACGTACTGCTTGCTGTTGGGAGAGATGTGGATGACCTGCCCCTTCAGCAGGGAGACCAGCGGCGAATACTCGCCTTCGGGATCGCAGATGATGATGTCATCGTCAGTGATCAAAAAGGCATTGGTCATTTCCCGCTTTGCAGAGAAAGACTTGCCGGAACCGGGAGTACCAAGAATCAGGCCGTTGGGGTTTTTGAGCTGCTTGCGGTCAGCCATGATCATGTTGTTGCTGATGGCATTGATGCCGTAATACAGCGCTTCGCCGCCCTGAAACAGCTCCTCCGTCGTAAACGGAACAAAGATCGCAGTGGCCGATGTGGTCAGGCCGCGCTGGATGTCGATCTGGTTCAGGCCGAGAGGAAGGCTGCTCATCAGCCCCTGTTCCTGCTGGAAGTCCAGACGCTTCAGCGCACAGTTGTATTTCTGTGCGATACCAGCCGCCTGAAAAATGATGTTGTCCAGCTTCTGCTTGGTCTTTGCCGTGTTGAGAACCAGCACCGTCACAAGGAACATACGCTCATTGCGGCTCTGCAAATCTTCAAGCAGCTTTTTGGCCTCACCGCCGTAGGTCACGAGGTCAGAGGGAAGAACGTCCATGTCATATCCGGAACGGACGGCCTTTTTCTGCTCCTCAATCTTCATCTTGTCGAGGTCGGTGATTTTGGTCTTGATCTGCTTGATGGCCTTTGCCTGATCGATGGACTGCACATGGAGATTTACAACGATGGAATTGTCCATGTCGAGGAAATCTGCCAGCATCTTGTCCGAAAGCTCCGGGGCAAGGATCTGGAGGAAGGAGACCGCGCCGATGGTCTTGCCCATACGAAAATACCGGCTGTCACGGAAGTCAAAGCTCGTGGGAGCAATGAAGTCCTTTGTGGACAGACCGGTACGGGCTACCATGTCATAATTGAAAATGAACGGCTCCTGCGTCTCCTCGTTCATCGTTCTGTACAGCACCTTCAGGCGCTCATAACCGGAAAGCGGATGAGCCGACACGCCCATAGCCTTCAGGTTGTTGATGATGTCCGTTTCGATCCGTTCCAGTTTCGGCTTCGCTACGCGGACGCTCTCTGCCTCGATGCCGAAGGTCACATACTTCATGCGCATGAGGCCGTTGTTTCCCTTTGCCAGCTGCGTTCTCAGGACACCCGCATATTCCTCGCGGATATCGTTGAAATCGTCATCCCGGCGCGGGATCTCAATGGTGGTTTCCATCTCAGCCATGTTTGCGTACTGACTCATGCAGCTGATTTGGAGAGAGATACTGGAGTCAAAGTAGTTGTAGAAGTCACACCAGAACTCAAAGGCCGCTGTCTTATCCTCATTCTGTGCCAGCTGGTAGTTGATATCCCCGAACTGGATGCACTTGGTATAATGCCGGTCATCGACGCGGCAGATGCCGTCTTTGAACATCTCCTGATAGGAAATGCTCTGCTGCACCGAATGGGGAACCTTCCGTTCCTTCTTTTCCTTCAGTTTCTGCTTGACCAAGCGTTTCTTCTGTTCGCCGGAAAGAATAGTGCCGACTTCCTGATTATTTCTTACGCTGGTCTTTGCGCTGGTTACGACCGGAACCCGTCTGGCTTCCGGCTTTTTTGCTACTGGCTTGCTTACCGGCTTTCCGGTATCCAGATGCTTCGGTTTGTGTTTTGCCAATGCCAAGAACCTCCTTCTCATAGATTTCTTTCTGAATGGCCGCATAGAAGTTATCGGTCTTATAGAGCCGGACACCCGGTCTCTTGAACTTCATCTGGATGATGTTCTTCAAGATCTTCTCCAGCGGCCTGCCATCCTTCTCGTACATGGCAAAGAGGAAAAACGGCAGCGCGATCACAATCATGATGCAAGCTGCCAATGTTGAGCCGAGGGAATGTCTCGTCAGCAGGTAGAACGGAACGCTTACCGCCGCCGCGCTACCAAAACATATCAGCTGCCTCTTTGTCAGGTTGAAAAGGACTTTCGTTTTAACTCGCGTCAGATCCTTCGGAACCTGCACATACGCCATTCACATCACTTCCTTCCATCGAAATATCTGACTTCACTTCATTGCCCCAAGCATCCCAGCCGGGGACTTTCTGCCTTGCAAACAGCTCGATCCGGGGAACGTCTCCCATGAGCTGCACGATCCGGTCACGCACTTCCTGCGGTTTTCTGCTGTGCTCCTCGATATGGCTCATGACCACCTGATGCACACTTGCATCCCGTCTGCGGGGATGTCCCTTGGTAGCGAGGATGCAGAATTCCACATTACTGCGCGTCCAGTAGCCCATGCCCCAAAAGAGGCTGTCTGCTTTCCGGTTCTGCTTGACCCACACAAAGGCAATGGTCTTGTACGTGAAGCCCCACGCCTGAAGAACACTCAGTCCTTCCAGAAGGCACGGGATCGTTACCCAAAGAAAAAGAGCACAGTCCTTATCGGCCAGTTCTCCGACAGGGAGGGAACAGATATCCTCCAGATGCATCGTCGGATAGTGGCTTTCGGCGCTGCGCCCAAGCCCTTTCTTGGAGTACACTTCATACCGCCAAGGTGGATCAGCATAGATTACGTTGTATTTCTTATTCACGTCCGGCTCCTTAATGTGCATTGAAAATGGATTTGCTGATGGAACCGGTTTTGAAGAGAGCAAAGCACAGGATCACCGTATAGGCGGCAATAGAGAAGAGCGCCGAATGGATATCCGATGCTACGGTCATCTGATTGACCAAGACGCAGTAGATACCCACGATGACCATGATAAAGAAACCTTGGAAGCCCAAGGCCAGAAGCCCTCTTGCATAGTTGTTTCCGACCTGACCCCATTCCCGGTTCGTCATGGTTGCGAACGGAACCGGAGCCACGGACGTATACAGGTAAATCTCGATCATCCTGCCGTACAGGACAACCGTTACCAGTATCGAGATGATCTTCATACACATGGAGACCAGCGCTGTTTCCAGCGTCAGTGCCAACAGTTCACCGATACCCATTGTTTCCATTGCCGTTTCAAACTCGGCAATGGTACTGGCTATGTCGATGGAGGTATTCGCTCCTATCACGCCTGCTGCCGCCGAGACCATATGCTGCCCAATATCGAAGATCCCCATGACGATATCGAAGGTGTGCGTCACCAGAAAGACCGCCACGAAGCTCTTGAAGAACCACTTGAAGAACATCCAAGTGTCCATCTCGTGCATGTTGTTTCGTTCCGTGATCATAGTTATCAGCTCATAGCATAGAACGAAGGTTATGATCATACCGGCGATAGGGACAATGACCGAGTCAGACAGACTCCTGATCATGGAGAAGATGCTTCCGTTCCATGATTGCGGAGTTTGCCCAACCTCAGAAGCAATTGTCGCTGTCTTGGCGTTTACGTCAGTGAACATGGTAGTCAGATTGCTCGATACGAATCCTGCAAGTAGATCGTGGAACCATTCCTCGATCTTGCCAAATAAATCAAACAATCGCTACGTCCTCCTAACTTTGCTTTGTGGGAAAAGCGGCCTCCGCGAGGGAGACCGCCCGTCCGTTTCCGTTATCAGCCGAACAGATTGGCAAGCAAGGGAACGAGCACAGTGCCGATCAGCGCCACGCCGCCCCCAGCCATCAGCTGCTTCATGCCCTGAGACTTGGCACCGGGGTTATCGTTGCCGTACCCCTCCATGAGGTTGATGACACCCCAAATGCCGAGACCAGCGCCGAGCGCGATAACGAGAGTTTGCAGTACACCGACTGCGCTAGTGAAAAATGCCATACTTGTACCTCCTTCATTTTTTTGCCGGAAAACAAAAAAAGAGCGCCCATTTCGATCCCCGAAGGGAAAGAAATGAGCGCTCACATAGTTTCCGGTATTAAGTTGATTCTTCTGCCGTGAGTGTGTACTCATGGACTTCGACCGGCTGATCCTTCTTCAGAACAAGCCGGTGCTGCATATAGCTTTCGATGTCGAAAGCCAGCTTGGGATCGCTGTCTGAAAGCTGGTTATAGCGTTTATGGCGGGTAATGTCATACTTCTTGCTGAGGAACGGCCTAACGCCTCTCAGCTGCATGATGCACATGCCGCCGTCCATTACGGCCAGCTCATCTTTGGACATCAGGTCTTTGCCCGTTTTCTGATAGTTGATACCGTAGGTACGGTTGGTTCCTCTGGTGTCCGAGGTGTTGAACAGGTCGATGGTCTCTTTGCCGAGCATTTCAGACATCTCTTTCAGGGTGGTCGTTTCCTTGCCGCCTAAAAAGATTGTGGTGTCGCAGTTGCCCAAAATTGTGTCCGCTGAGTCCTTGTAAATGGCTTTCAGCTGACTTTGGGACTGCAAGATGATGGCTGCTGAGATTTCACGGGATCGAATCGTCGCTATGAGCTTGTCGAACTTCGGGATCTGACCGATGTTTGCAAACTCATCCAGCAGGCATCTGACATGGACAGGCAAGCGTCCTCCATAATGGTCATCTGCCTTGTCACACAGCAGATTGAACAACTGTGTGTACATGATACTGGCGACGAAATTGAAGGTATCGTCCGTGTCGCTGATGATGACGAACAGCGCGGATTTCCGGTCTCCCATACGATCCAGCTGAAGCTCGTCGTAACTCATCAGGTCTCTCAGCTCCTTGATGTCGAAGGGAGCCAGCCTTGCGCCGCAGGAAATAAGGATGCTCTTCGCTGTCTTGCCACTGCTCAACTTATACTTTTTGTACTGGCGTACAGCGAAGTGATCCGGCTTCCGGCGCTCCAGCTCCGCAAACATCAGATCCACCGCGTTTTGATAGTATTCATCCTCCTCCTTTGCTTCCGACGCATTGATCAGTTCCAGCAGGGTACTGAAGTTCTTCTCCTCAACGGGAGCCTCGTACCAAATCAGACCGATCAGCGCCTGATAGTATAGCTTTTCAGCCTTGACCCAAAAATCTTCCCCGGACTTGTCTCCTTCGCCCTTCGTGTTGGCAATGATCGTATTGACCAGCTTCAGAATGTCCTTCTCCGAATGGATGTACATGAAGGGATTGTAGTGCATCGACTTCTTGAGATTGATCAGGTTCAAGCTGCGGATCTGATATTTGGCACGCTTCAGCATCGTCCCGGTCTCGACCAACAGGGTTCCTTTCGGATCTGTTACGACGAATGATACCGGATACTTTTTGGAGTAGCACTGCATCAGATTTGGCTTGACGAAAAAGCGAGTCTTGCCGCTTCCTGAACCGCCGATGACCACGATATTCTTGTTCCGTGCATACTTTGGGTTTTCCGGCCTGCTGCTCATTGTCAGCTTCTCAGTCTCAGTCAGGATGATATTGTTTTCCGGATCTTCGTCCATGAAGGGCTTGATATCCGCAGCCGTACCCCATCGGGCAGAGCCGTATTCCACGCCCTCTCTAAACTTCTTTGCGTTCTTGTGTCGGAGATAGATCAGCGCCTTCACAAGGAGCGCACCGGCAATACCAACCAGAACATCTACCGGATGGATGCTGGGCAGGGGTTTTACAAATGCTGACTGGAAGTGGAGGAACACATACAGGAGCTTTTCACCTGCAAGCGTCCCTTCGGCCACTCTATACAGCCAGCAAAGCTTATCCACCAGATACCAGACGATCACATAGGGGATGTTGAGAATAATGAGCTTTTTCAGGTCAGGCTTCACAGCTCACGACCTCGATCCTTTTGTTTTTCTTTGACCCGTTCACGCTGCTGCCTACGCGCCTGCTCCTGAGACTTAGCAAGTGCTTTGCGGAGAGACGGCTTTTTGGACTTTGCCAGATCCTTCGCGGAGTATTCCTTGAAGGCGGCAGTCATCACATCAACGTCCCGTGCCTTAAAGAAAACCAGATACCGGGGAGGAGAAGCAGCCTTATCCTTTTTCAGAGCGAAGTCGATGTTGTACTTCCTTGCGATCCGCTCAAAGGATTTGATGTTCTGATCCGTGATCTCGATATTGGTCAGGCCGGTGTTCTGCTCCATGAGCTGTCCAACCGTCTGTTTGCCGTGGCGGGTTTTGTCGGCAGGAGCTTTCTGAGCCTTCTGAAGCTTGGCTCTTTCATTCTCTGCCAGATACTTTTGCATTGCCTCCTTCAATGCATGTGTGGTCAGCCTTGCGGTCTCCGCGCCCAAGCGGATCGACAAAGCAACGACCCTGCTGTTGATTTCATCCTGCAATGGCGTTCCTCCTTTCCCTCAGATTTCAGGACGAAAAGAAAAGCAGCTAAGGTGGAACCACCCGCTGCAACAGCCAGATATTCACTTTCATAAACCACCTCCATACATGTCATGATTGACCAGCGACGTGTAATAGTTGCTGATTGTGACCGGCGCGTTATACAGAGCTGCAAGCAGGTACTGACGGATGTTCCTGACCTTCGTGGTGTTCTCGCTCATACAGTCCAGAACAAACTGAATGTGTCCCGAATCAAGCTTCAGAAGCCGGGACTTTACAACCTCCGCAGGCTTATCCTCACCGCTTACCCGGATAAAGGGCTTTTGAGCGCAGACTGTATCGACCATGATTTCCACGATCTCTTCAAGGTCATCCTGCCGCAGCTTTCTGTC
>JAFSLL010000060.1 GCA_017448455.1 Oscillospiraceae bacterium
ACATAAGCATTGCAATCTTTTTATCCTTTGACATGTTCTCATTTCCTCCTCATCACGCTTTTAAACAAAAACTCTCGAAGCCTGTTCGGCGTGATCGACGATGCAGTCCGTACAGCCACGCTCTTCATGTACTGTGCCCCACTTATAAACCCGCTATCCTTCATATACTTGAATAACGCTTTCTGGCTCTTCGCATATTTCCACCCAGCGCGTCGTTTATACATATCAGAACCGGCTCGCATCCAAAGCAACGGGTCCTGAAGGTTATATCCTAAGCTCCCCTTTTGCAGCATTCGAATCCATAAGAAATAGTCTTCCAAGAGGTAGAAGTCCTGGTATCCGCCCGCTGCATCAACTGCTGCCTTCCTGTACATTACACACGGATGATTAAATGGATTGCGTTTCTTAGCAAAAGTGATGATCTCCTCCTGCGTTTCCGGGAGAACACGCCGAGCTTCAATTTCTCTTGTAGAAGCCGTGAACTCCTCTACGATTCCGCTGACAACACTTACATCAGGATGGGTCTGGAATACCTTCAGTTGCCTTTCACACCGATCCGCTCTGCTGATATCGTCAGAATCCATACGAGCAACAAGTTCGTGCTTACATTCTTTGATCCCGATGTTTAAGGCGTTTCCAAGACCGCCGTTTTTCTCCAGTCTGACCACATGTAATGTTTCCGGATGAGCAGCCTGCATGTTTTCGATCACAGAATCGAGCTCTGTATTCAGCGGACCATCGCACACCAGCACAAAATCGTCGGTCGAAATGGTCTGATTCCATATACTGGCCATTGCCTGCTTCAGGTACTCTGCTTTCTCCTTGTGGTAAACACTCATCAAAGCCGAGTAACTGTTATCCACACTTTCCATCGAAGATCTTTCTCCCCCAATTCACCGCTTAAAGCGGCTGTCTCATTGGGGAATCAAATCCCCAAAACAACACGAAATGCTCTGGAGAAATATCTCATCCTCCGGAGCGATTTCGTTCACACTACCTTTTCATACTGGCCTGCATTACAACCAGCTCCTATCTACAAGTTCAACTGCACTGGCTCCCGCCGTCGATACTCTCCGAATAGAACAGGCAAGTCATGGAATCTATTTCTGAGACATCCGTGCGCGCTCCAGGAACCGTCATCGTCCCCGTGGAAATCTACATATCCCTGTCCAGCCTCTTATTGCCTGAAACTATCGACGTTTTTTTTACCATCTCATTGATGTGTCTGTTCTTGCCTGAAACTATAGAAAGCACATAGCACAGACTGACGGACGATTATGTGTTTGCTACATTGTCCTGCCCTCTTCTATAAGCAGAGTACCGAGGGCACACATTTCAGCAGCTTCTCGAAATCCGCCCGATTTTTGTTCAATCCGTCCTATTTTGCTACCTTTTCAGCATCGTTTTCTGTGCTATCTGCCGCATTTTCATAGTCCATCGCAGTCGTAGCGCCAACAGCGACGCCTTCGGTGCTTTCAGGCAAGAAGAGAATTCTCAAGCCAGTAATGGCTATACTGAGATGATATGTTTCGACACATTGGATGTTCTTCAATCCATGTGTTGATAAGATTTCGAGTAAAACACTCAGTTTTAGGTGAAGGTTACAATAACGCCAGCTATACCAAGAGAACTCATAATCTGAATAACCTTCAAAGTACTTTCCTTTAATTCACCAAAATCTTCACCCAGTCATCCAGTATCATCCCATCCATATGCTCTCCATGGCCGTCCGCAGATACTCTGCTTTTTCTTTTGCATAAACACTCATTAAGACAGAGTATTTTTATCGCTCTCCATCCAGTTGCTCTCTCCCAACAAGCTTCCTGCGTCAGTCTGATCACCGGAGAAGAAATTTCCAAAGCACGGCGAAATGCTCTGGGGCTGAACAAGCCCCGGAGCCGCCTTAAGAAACCCTGTCTTTTCCAACTGGCCCGCATATCAACCAGATCCAATCTACCGTCATCACCCGCCATCCTTGCCTGCGCAAAAACATAGCTCCGCCATCCGTCACAGCAGAATCCATCCCGCTGTGGAAAAGCGCTAAAGCTATATCCCTCATCATCCCGACCGGGCAATCCACACCGTGCCGGAATATTTGAGATCTTGTTCGCCGGTTTGTCAGTCCCTCAAAGGCCGGGTATTTTCGCAGTCCATGGCGGCGGTTACGCTTTCTTCGTGACCCCTTCCGTGCTTTTTTCCAAAAACAGAATGGCGGCCGTGGCGAAGAGGAGCTTCAAATCGGTCAGCACGCTCATGTTATTGATATACAGCAGATCGAACTGGAGTTTTTCATAGGGGTCTGTGTTATACTTGCCATAGACCTGGGCGTAGCCGGTCAGGCCGGCTTTGACCTGGAGGCGGAGGCGGAAATCCGGGATCGTCCGGCAGTATTCTTCCGCGATTTCGGGGCGTTCCGGGCGGGGGCCGACGAAGCTCATGTCCCCGGCCAGGATATTGAAAAGCTGGGGCAGCTCGTCCATCCGGCACATCCGGAGCAGCCGTCCGACCCGCGTGACTCGATCGTCCTCCTTCCCAGCGCTGAGCCGGGCGAAGCCGTCCTTTTCGGCGTCCACCCGCATCGAACGGAACTTGAGGATTTGAAACCGTTTTCCGTTTCGGGTCAGGCGCACCTGCTTATACAGGGCGGGCCCGCCGTCGCAGAGGCGAACCGCCAGGGCGATGCCCAGCATGACGGGGCTCAGGATCACGATGCCGATCAGGGAGGCCGCGATGTCGAACAATCGCTTCACAATGCGGTATTCCGGCCTTAATTCGCTCCTTGCCACATACAGCACCGGCGCGTCGAAGGCCTGCACGTGCACCGCTTCCTGCATGATCACATCGCCCACGTGGGGCAGGAAGAAGCCGGGGATGCCCTGTTCCTTGCAGTATTTCAGAATCCCGTTGCGGCATTTGCTGTTCACGCCTGACACGAACACCGCGTCGTAACCCGCCAGCAAGGGCCTGAGCTCATGGAAGCTGCCGTTATATTGCAGCTCCTTCGTGATTTTGTACATCCGTTCGGTTGGCTTTCCGCGCAGATTCCCCAGCCTGCTCCTGTCCTGTTCGGAGCGGTAAATCAGGATGGTTTTCTTTGTGGGGAACAGCTTGAAGTACAATCCGTTGCCCCAGCGGGACCAGGCGATATCCAGCGCCCCGTCCAGCGCCAGCATGGGCAGGAACCAGAACGGCGCTTTCCAGACGTTCCAGGCAACGGAGACGACGCCATAGACAATGAGAACCGAAAAGAACTGGGCCAGCAATTGCAGGAACACCAGCATCCTGATCCGGGTGTAGCCCAGCAGGTAGGCGTTGTAGGTGCGGCTGAAAAACAGCAGGCACGCGGTGTATCCGGCGGCCACATAGAAGTTGTACCGGAATCCCACGTCCTCCACGCCCAGCAGCGCGCCGTAGCGGAACAGCATCCAGAAAAGGAAGAATACCGTGATGGCGGCAGCGTAGTGCAGCAGCTTGATGCCCGAAATGCACAGCTGTTTTTTGTATTGCTCACTCATTCCACTCATATCGTATCTATGGCGTCGTCCTTCGTCGTTCGTTCATTCGTTCAGAAGCTTACTGTTCCTCGCCCGTTTCCTCTTCCGTTTCCTCGACTTCCTCGACGGGCGTGAAGCGCATATCCCTGCCCGCGTTTTCCACCGCGTCATGCCAGAGGAGCGCGCCGTTGTCCAGGGTGAAGGTGACGCTGCCGTCGGCGTAGACTTCCGTCACGGAAGCGATTTCCCATTCCTCGTCAAAAACCACGTCCGTATTCGCGCCCGAGCCGGTCAGCGCGCCAGTTTCGTCCAGGGCGCAGGTGTATATCCAATAGAGCACTTCATATTCGCCCTTGTCCTTCGTCGCGAACACATCGTAAACGCCGTTGTGCAGCTCCACGCTGATCCACGCGTCGCCGCATTCCCATTCGCCCGTGAACAGGCCGTCGTCTTCGTCTTTCCAGGGCAGGAACGCCTGATCCGCCACCGCGTCGCCGGAGCCCGTCCACCGCAGCAGGCCGTCTTCGCCCACGGTCAGCACCGCGCCGAAGCTGGAGGCGATCACCTCTTCCGTAACCGGTCCTTCGTCCTCCTCCCTCTCCTCCAGGTCGGCCAGATTTTCGTATAA
Organism: Oscillospiraceae bacterium; assembly: GCA_017448455.1. Lineage (GTDB taxonomy): Bacteria > Bacillota > Clostridia > Oscillospirales > Oscillospiraceae > Limivicinus. The sequence continues at coordinate 4,123 of JAFSLL010000060.1, forward strand.
CAATTCTCCGCCTTCGCAGACGAGGGCGTTCTGCGCCCCGTCGTAGAAGCACCGTTCAAACTCCACGGTGTACGCATCGTCGCCCGCAAAGCGCATGTTC
>JAFSLL010000061.1 GCA_017448455.1 Oscillospiraceae bacterium
CCAGGACAGATCGCCCGGGTTTTCCGTATATGCATCCAGAATAACTATTTTCATTGTGTTCTCCTTTGCTTTCGTCCGCTTTAATCTTCCAGCAGAGCCCATGCGCGGTTTAAGCATCTCTTGGTGTTCGCAAGAACAACTTCCTCGTCCTCATCCTTTGTGGGAGAAACTTCCATCGAAAGAACCATCGGATTCTTCGCGTTAAAGAAGCCCTCTTCCTTCAGAACTTCCAGATAGTCCAGCAGTTCCGGAATATCATTTGCACTGCCGGGATAGCCGAATCTCTGATGCAGGTCGCCATAGCCTTCTGCCGCGGGATCCGCGACAGCATTGCCGAAGTGAAGATGTGTAATGTACGGTCTGCAGGTACGCACGACGTCCTTCGCTTTCTCATGGCAGATCGGGAAGTGAGAAAGATCCACAAGCAGGCCGAAGTTCGGGCAGGTCAGCCGGACATCCGCGGCAAAGCGGGCCGCCAGCGGCGAGGGGCCGATCAGGGCAGCCTTGTCCACATCGTAGTCAAAGACCTCCAGCTCGACATTCATATTTTTGGCGGCGGCTGCTTTGCAGACATTGACTGTCGTCTTAAGGAGCTGCTGATAAGCTTCTTCCTTCGTCTCCTCCTGCCATTTCCCGGCCAGGAATGCAATTCCCTGCGCGCCGAGGTATTCTGCCTCATCCAGTGCCTCGATCAGAACCTTCTCAGCCTTCAGGCGGCCTTCCTCATCCAGATCATTCGGATTCAGCTTCGGTCCGAGCAGGCTCGGCTGCGCGCCGTAGCAGACTTTGAGATGAGACTGCTGCAGAATCTTTCTGGTCTCCTCTCTCTCCTCGTCCGTGACACAGTGCCTGACCTCGATCGCGTCAAAATAATCATCGGAGGCGATCCGTCTGACAGCTTCTACCGCGTCCAGTCTCGGATAAGACATCCAGCGGATGGTGCCGACCTGAAAATACTTGTGAATGGAATCTCTCATCTCTGTTCTCCTTTCTATTGAGCAGCGCCCTCCGGCAGTACCAGCCGGATTCCGTTGTCCCTGAAATACTTTATATACTCCTCCCCCGGGGAGGTGTCAGTCAGAATACAGTTGAAGTCCTCCGGTCTGCCGAAGGTCAGCAGCGAGGTCTTTCCGAATTTGCCTGCATCCACCAGAAGGTATTTCTCCCGGCTGCGCTCGAGGACTTTCTTCTTAATATCAAACTCCTCCATCGTCGTATTGGACGCACCTGTTTCCAGGGAGAACGCGGTGCAGGCCATGAATGCTTTGCTGATATTATATCTGCCGAGCATTTCGATGCACTGTTCTCCGATCAGGGAGGCAGTCTTATGCTTCAGGTTTCCCGGCAGGCCTATGACGGTAAACTGAGGATAGTCCAGTGCGGAATGAAGCACATAAACGCTGTTGGTGATAATCGTCAGGTGCTGAAACGACTGAAGATATTTCAGCAGCGGCACCGTCGAAGTCCCGGTGTCGATGAAGATCATGTCGTCTTCCTCGACAAAGCCGGCTGCGAGCCGGGCGATCTGTTCTTTCTGTTCCCGGTTTCTGACATTTCTTTCAGAATAGGAAATCAGCTGGTCCACTCTGAGCGGCTCGACTGTTTTCTTTCTGGCTCCGCCATACACTTTTTCAATGCTCCCGCGCGCGCAGAGCTCATTCAGGTCCCGCCGCAGGGTGTTCATGGAGATCCCGAACACATCGAGCATTTCCTGCATGGTGACGATCTCGTGCTCGCAGATATACTCCTCCAATTGCTGGATTCTTTCGGATTTCATAGACCTTCTGTCCCTCAAGTCTCTCAAAATTATATCACTTTATTCCGGAAATTCACCTAATATAATAGTAGATCTTCCGGGAGAAAGCAATAACTTCCCAAAATTTTTGAGTATTTTTTGAGTATTTTAGGAAATGAAACCAGTTTCAATTTGGGGCTTGCATTGATTAAATTTTGGGTGTATTATTCATAATATAATCAAAAGTTGCTCTAAACAGACCGGGAGAAACCACAGAAGATATGCTTGCAACCATGCGGGAGCTTCTTGAAGAAGCAGAACAGAATCAGAACGCGGTCGGCGCTTTCACCGCTCCGAATATGGAAATCGCAGCCGGCATCGTGCGCGCCGCCGAAGAAAGCGGCACTTCCGTCATCCTGATGATCGCGGAAGGCCGGATGGCGCACTCCCCGCTGCATCTGATCGGCCCCATGCTGGTTGAAGCCGCCCGCCGCTCCAGTGTCCGGATCTGCGTACACCTGGATCACGGCCTGACATTAGATATGGCAGAGCGGGCGCTCTCCTACGGCTTCACTTCCATTATGTTTGACGGTTCCCGCTATGACCTGGAGGAGAACATCCGCCTGACAAATGAAGCCGCGAAGCTCGCGAGAGCCTGCGGCGCTTCCGTAGAGGCGGAACTCGGAACCATCGGCGGACGCGAGGCAACCGACCGGGACGAGGATATCCTCTGTACCGACGTGGATCAGATCCGGGAGTTTGCGCAGCGCGTGGATGTGGACGCGATCGCGCCGGCCATCGGAAATGCCCACGGGCATTACAAAGGCGTCCCGCATCTGCATTTTGACCGCCTCGCGCAGATCCATGAAGCCGTTTCGCTTCCCCTCGTCCTGCACGGGGGTTCCGGAATTCCGGACGATGATTTCAGAAAATGCATTCGTCTGGGAATGCGCAAAATCAATATCGCCACCGCGAATCTCGACGCCATGGTGGGCGCGGCGCAGAATTATCTGCAGGAAGATACGGAACATACTTTTTACGGAATGAACGAGCGGATCACCGACGCCGTCTGCAGGAGCACCCTGCACTGTATCGACGTCTTCCGCCATCCGGATTTATAAGAACTGTACATGGGAGGTAACCTGTGAACTATCTCGAGCTGGATCAGGACAGAAAATACGACATCATCTTCCTGGGTCGGATCACCATTGATTTCAATCCGGCTTACAGTGATGAAGTGCGTGAGGAATTCAAGCCTCTGAAAAACGTTCATTATTATGAGAAATACGTCGGCGGATCGCCTGCCAATACAGCCTGCGGCGTCACAAGACACGGCATGCGGGCCGGTTTCTTCGCAACGGTCTCCGATGATCAGTTCGGCGACTTTGTCGTTGATTACTTTAACGAGAAGGGAATCGACACCTCTCACATCACAAGGGCAAAACATGGCGAGAAGATCGGCCTGACCTTCACGGAAATGCTTTCTTCCAGCCAGAGCCGCCTGCTGATGTACCGCAACATGGCGGCAGACCTGCAGCTGAGCGTGGACGACATCGATGAGGACTACATCCGTAAGGCGCGGGCACTTCTGATTTCCGGCACTGCCCTCTCCGAGAGCCCTTCCCGCGAGGCGGCGCTCAAAGCCGTGATGCTGGCCAAGAAAAACGGAACGAAGGTTATTTTTGACATCGACTACCGCGCCTACAACTGGAAGAACGACGATGAAATTTCCATCTATTATTTCTCCGTCGCCAAGGAAGCGGATATCATTCTCGGCTCCCGCGAAGAGTTCGATCTGACCGAAAAGCTGATTCAGCCGGGTATGACCGATGAAGAAAGCTCCGAGTTCTGGATGAACCACAACGCAAGCGTCGTCGTCATCAAGCACGGCATGAAGGGATCCACCGCTTATACAAAGGATCACCAGAAGTTCTCCATCAAACCGTTCCCTGTGGAAGCCCGGAAGGGTTTCGGCGGCGGCGACGGCTACAGCGCAGCATTCCTGTTCGGCCTGTTCAGCGGCTGGGACATGTTGGACTGCCTGGAGTTCGGATCAGCAGAGGCTTCCATGATGGTCCGGAGCAACAACTGCTCGGATGACCTGCCCACAACCGAAGAGGTCCGCGAATTCATCCGCATGGAGAAGGAAAAATACGGAGAGATGGTGGCGCGCGTCTGACGCCCTGCCCTGCAGCCGGATTTTGACCCAGTGAAACAGCGCCGCAAGG
>JAFSLL010000062.1 GCA_017448455.1 Oscillospiraceae bacterium
ACCCGCTGTCGACGATCGGCATGCACGTCTGCGGCACCCGCAACGACATCACCGGCCGCATTACGCCCATTGAGACCCGCGCCGCGACCTCGCTCTTCGGAACCTTCGGCTACGAAGTCGACCCCGCGAAGCTCCCGCCCGAAGATTTTGCCAAAATCCCGGGCCAGATCGCACTCTACCACCGGCTGAACGATCTTATCCGCGAGGGCGATTACTACCGCATCGCCTCCTACCGCGAAAACGGTCTTTTTGACTGCTTTATGGCCGCGGCAAAAGACGGCTCGCACGCCCTTGTTCTCTACCATCAGGTCATCGGCGAGCCCGCCCGCAAACCGCGCATCCTGCGCCTCGCCGGTCTCGATCCCGAGTGCACCTACGAAGTGCGCGAAATTATGAGAGAAGGGCTCGCAGCTGACGCAGCACAGGCGGCTGACGGCGCGGCCCAGGCGGCTCCGGCCCTTCGCCTTCGCGGCGACACCCTCATGCGCGCAGGACTGCGCATGCCGAACCTCCGCGGCGACTACCAGGCCGTGCTCATTGAAATCGAAGCAGTGTGATTCCTGCCGCAGACCGGCAGACGAAGAATGATAGAGGAGTTCAAAATGCTCACAGTCTATTGCTACAGCAGATGCACCACCTGCAAAAAAGCCCTGAAATGGCTTGATGAACATGGAATTGACTACACCGTCATCGACATCAAGTCCGATCATCCTGATGAAGAGACATTAAGAAAATACTATGCCCAAAGCGGCCTCCCGCTGAAGCGCTTCTTCAACACCAGCGGAATTCCGTACCGCGAGATGGAGCTTTCGAAGAAACTCCCGGACATGAGCGAAGACGAACAGTTCGCCCTCCTGGCTACCGACGGGATGCTGGTCAAACGTCCGCTGCTCGTCGGCGACGACTTCGTACTGACAGGATTTAAGGAACAGGAGTGGGCCGAGAAACTTACACATTGAAGACATACAGGTGAGGTCAACAGAAGCGCATTATTAAGTCTAGGACTAGAACAATGATTCAACCGGAAAATGGATTTGATTTACTGGACAGGCTGCGGAAGGACAACGGAAAGCCGGTTCAGAATTTCAGAGATCTGGCAGGATATCTTGGCTTCAAGGCCAGGGAAAAAGGAATTCCGGTTGTCGGCCAGTTTGAGCTGACACCGCTGTGCTGCTTTGACTGTAAGATGTGCTATGTCCATCTGAACAGAGAACAGTTGAACGGCCAGGCAGTCCTGCCGGTCGAAACCTGGAAGCAGCTGCTTTATGATGCCTGGGAGGCGGGATTACTGGAGGCCACCCTGACCGGCGGCGAGTGCCTTGCCTATCCGGGTTTTGAAGAACTGTTCCTTTACCTGCACAGCCTTGGCTGCGAGGTGGCTGTTCTGACGAACGGATTTCTTCTGAATGACGAGCGGATCCGGTTCTTTCAGGCTCACATGCCCGTCAGAATGCAGATCACACTGTACGGCTGGAATGATGACGTCTACGAGCGGGTGACCGGAGTCCGGGCTTTCCATACAGTGGCAGAGAATATCAGAAAGGCCATCGATGCCGGCCTGCCCGTTTCCGTCAATGTTACGCCCAGCGCGTTTCTGGGAGAGGATGTGTTCGAGACCATTCGTACGGCCAGAGAACTGTGCCGGCTTGTCACCGTGAATTCTGTTATTTTCCAGCCGCGGGACGAGACTGGCCGCTCCGGTCAACTGGACGATCCGGACGCTGAACTTTACGTGCGGGCTTACCGGCTGTTGGATCAGCTGAACGGAAAAGAACCCATGGAGATCAGCGAGGAGAAACTTCCTCCTGTCGGCGGTCCGGATCACGAATGTGCAAAATGCGGCTTGCGCTGCGGCGGCGGCCGATCCGGGTATGTCATCAACTGGAAGGGCGAAATGATGCCCTGCAACCGCATGGAAATGATCAAGGCATTCCCGCTGCAGGATGGTTTTGCCCATGCCTGGGCCAGTGTAAATCAGGAAGCGGAAAACTGGCCGATGGTTCCGGAATGCGAGAGATGTGCGTATAATAACGTCTGTGACAACTGCGCCGCAAATATCCTTCGATTCGGTGAACCCGGAAAAAGACCGGAGGCTCTGTGCGAGCTGACAAAATTTTATGTCCGGCATGGTGTAAGACAGGTTGCCGACTGCGAATGAATATGTTATACTTAACGATATCGTTTTAGTAAAGCGTTGACAGGTAATGATTTAAAGGAGTTCCAACATGAAAAAAACATATGAAACCCCCAAGGTAGAGAAACTGGAGTTCGCTTATTCGGACATGGTCGTTGCTTCCGGCGGACAGGGCAACTCTCCCAACAATGATCCGAATGGTCAGTATTACAAGTGCGCCTCCTGCGCAAATTATTATGCGCCCGGCTGGGGACAGAACTGCTCATAATAATAACTTTCAGTGTGTAGTCATTCAGTTTTTCGGTGCTGAAGCCCCTTTGAACTATCAATCATTGTAATGAATGAAAGCTCAAAAGGGCTTAAAATGCATGTAAAAACGAAAACGATTTCGCTGGACAAACAGATTGTGCACATTGTATAATAATTACTGGTGGGCATGAATGATTTGCCGGAAATGAGAGATCAGGGAATATGACAGTAACAGAAAGCGGCAGAGAATTTCTCGAGAACCTGCGCAGACAGAGCGGTCAGAAGCGGCAGACCTTTGACGCCTTTTCTTCCTACCTGCTTCGTAAAGCCAAAGAACAGGGCGTTCCCCTTTACGGTGAATTTGAACTGACACCGTTCTGCAACCTGAACTGCCGGATGTGCTATGTCCACCTGACACAGGAACAGGTGAACGGACGGGATCTGCTGAGCGTGAATCAGTGGAAAGATCTGATCCGTCAGGCTTATCAGGCCGGCATGATTCATGCGACGCTGACCGGCGGTGAGTGCCTGACCCATCCGGGATTTAAGGAATTGTTTCTATACCTGCACAGCCTGGGCTGTGAAGTTTCGGTTTTTACAAACGGTGTGCTGTTGGATGAGGAATGGCTCGAGTTTTTCAAGGCGCATATGCCTGCCGAGATTCAGATAACGCTTTACGGAAACAACGACGATACATATCGGCGCGTAACCGGTGTTCCGGCCTTTACAAAAGTAGTCCGGCATATTAAAATATTTCAGCAATCCGGACTGCCGGTCAAAATCTGTGTGACGCCGAGCGTGTATCTGGGTGAGGATGTTTTTGAGACAATCCGCACAGCCTATGAACTCTTCCCGAATGTGAAGATCAATTCGAATCTTTTCACACCGAAGGAAGAGACCGGACGAACAGGGCAGGGCGATGACCCGGATGTGGAAATGTATATTCGGATGTTCCGATATGTGGCATCGCTGCGCGGACAGACGCTGCAGATGATCGACGAAGCGCGCCTGCCGGAGACCGGGTGCCCGGCGGACGGAAAACAGAAGCCCTGCGGACTTCTGTGCGGTGCGGGACGTGCCTGCTTTTCAATCGATTGGAAAGGCAAGATGGTTCCCTGCAGCATGCTGAGAGAGATCATGGAGGATCCGCTTCAGATCGGATTTGAGCAGGCGTGGAAACGGATCAACCAGGCAGCTAACAGTTGGCCGAGGCCGGCAGAGTGTGTGGGGTGTGCTTATGCATCTGTGTGCAACAACTGTGCCGCGTATATGAAGCAGTTTGCCAAACCGGGAGATAAACCGGAGGAGCTGTGCCGAAACACAAAGAAACTTGTCAGTGCCGGAGTCTTTAGCATTCCGGACTGTGAGTGATAGAAACAGTGAGACATCGTGATGTCGGATCAGACAAGGACATCACAAAAGGGTTAGTCTGAGAAAGGAGCAGCGCGAATCATGGACAAAGCATATACGAAGCCCGTCGCAGAAAGACTTGAGTTTGATTACACCGAGACTGTGACAGCGTCTCATGACCCGGCAGACAATCCGGCAGGAAAAGGATTTGCTCATCCGGAATCCTGCAATAGTGGTCATCCGAGCGGCAAGACATTCTCGAACGGTCAGGGCTGCTGATCTGACCGGACTGCGGTTTTACATCAGACACCGGATACTGAGCAACAGTTCAGTATCATTACAAATATCATCAAAAGAAAGGAAAAGACATGAAAAGAACGTATGAGAGACCCGTCGCAGAAAGGCTTGAGTTTGATTACACCAAGGTTGTGACAGCATCTTATGACCCGGCGGACAATCCGGCAGGGAAAGGGTTTGCGCAAGACGGATGCAGCAGCGGTCATCCGAGCGGAAAAACATTTGCAAATGCTAAAAAGTGCCCGTGATCTGAAAGAGAGCGGCAACTGAGGGGACTTCCCGGAGGTACAAAGACAAATGAAAGCAAAAAACGGTTTTGTTTTACGGAAAGTAGTCGACGAGCAGATTCTCATGCCGGTTGGCGATAACATCGGCCAGTTCAACGGAACAGTGCTTATGAATGATGTTTCCGCTTTTGTCTGGGAGAAGCTGCAGGAGCCTGTAACGAAGGAGGAACTGCTGCAGGCAGTACTGAGCGAATTTGAGGTCGATGAGGAGACAGCATCCCGCGATCTGGATGAGTTATTAGAGAAGTTTGCCGGGTTGGGCATCATAGAAGAGTAAGGAAAAATGCCGGAATCCACGCGAATGGATTCCGGCTGTTTTTTTGTTATGGTGAACAGCATGAACTATTATCAGATTGGCGGCGTGACTCTGGCGTCCTGTTACAGACTTCCATCTTTCGAAGCCTTCGTCTGTAAGCCGAAAGATGCTGATGTGACGTTGGAAAAAACAGAAGAACAGCCATCAGAGGGACAGGACCTTTTCTCCGGATCGATTGTTCATCGCAGACAGGCTGAAGGATGGTTTTATCACTCTCTGCTGACAGACCGGAGAGGGCTGTTTGTAAGTCCTGATTATGCCCGGCTGCGTATGCTTGGCGAGAACGGGACAGCGATTGACATTCAGGAAGAGTGGATGGTCAGAGTGGCTCTGGAATGTATGCTTGCCAGACGGGGATATGTTTCTCTGCATGCAGCAGCCATAGAAGTCGGCGGGAAAGCGTATGCATTCAGCGGCCCTTCCGGCATCGGCAAATCCACCAGAGTGCACGCCTGGACCCAGGCGTTCGGCGACGGCCTGATCAGTGGAGACCGCCCGCTGGTCGGCGTCCGGGATCAGATGATATACGGCGTTCCCTGGGACGGGAAAGAACAATGCTTTCGAAATGTCTCTTTTCCATTGAAAACCATCTGTGAAGTGCAGCGGTCTGACACGGTTTCCGTCTGTGATATGGATTTTTCGCAGCGCAGGGCGCTGCTGGTTTCGCAGTGCTTTATTCCCATGTGGGATACGGAAACGGCCCTGATTCAGATGGAAAACATCGTTCATCTGGCGAAGGAAGCAGAGATTGTAAGAGCGTTTTGCGGTCCCTCCGTCCGGGATGCTGAGCAGCTTTATGACCTGCTGCAGTGAGGGGAATATTCCGATCTGTCAGAGGTAATTTGATCGGTTTTCCGCAGTAGAATTATTCATAAAAAAGTCATAAAAAAAACGCGAATGCGAAAACGATTTCGGGTGGCACGCATTGCATTTTTTGATGTATAATAGTACAGGTGTTTATATACCCTGTACTATTTTATTGTATAAATTGAGATGGTTTAGCTGTTTAAAGATTGTATAAATTATTAAATTTCCAAACATTATTTGCGGGATGGATCATATGAATAATGGTGTAATCAGAATTGATATCATAAAACTCCTGAAATACTTCCTGAAATACGTCTGGCTTTTTATCCTGCTGGCCGTGATCGGAGCGGGGGTTATGTTTTTCAGAACATCCCGTGGGAAGGTGGACACTTACACAGCTTTTGGCACGATGTATGTTTATAATTCGAACCCGAACCTGGTGAATTATCAGTATGCGAGTTCCAACGACCTGACCACGGCTGTTGAACTGGTAAACACCTATCTGGTTGTTGTCAAGAGCAACAAGGTCATGGATGTCGTGGCTGACCGCCTGATGGTGGACTATCCGGGGATCGTACCGGAATTTATTGCATCGACGCTGTCCATGGGTTCTGTATCGGAAACCGGTGTTGTCGAGGTCAGTTCCACGACCGTGGATCCGCAGATGTCAGCGGATATCGTTAATGCTGTCCTGGATGTAGCTCCGGCGGAGATTATACGCGTGGTTAACGCGGGTTCGGTTGAGGTCATCGATTATGCGATGGTACCGGAATACCCGAATTCCAGACACTATCGGCGCAGACTTGCTATAGGTGCAGGCGCAGGCCTGGCTCTTGCAGGTCTGATTTTGCTCCTGATATATCTCTTCAACCAGAAAATACGGGACGCCAGCGACCTGACAGAAAACTATACTCCGCCGGTTCTGGCTTCCATAAAGCGCGAGAAGAAAGCTGATGAGCACCCGGGCGCCTATCTGCTCACTGAGCAGAGCCCGATGGAGATAACCGAAAGCTATGCGAAGCTTCGCATGAATCTGTTTTATACCCTGGTCGGCAAGGAACGGCACACGGTTGTGGTTACCAGTCCGATTTCAGGCGAAGGTAAATCGACCATCGTAGCAAATCTTGCTTTGTCCTGTGCGCATAGTGGGAAAAAAGTGCTGCTCATCGACGGCGATATGCGGCGGGGTTGCCAGCGGGACATTTTTAACTATAACAAGTATGCAAATGGCCTTTCCGAAGTGTTGGTCGGAAGCTGCAGATATAATGAAGTGATTATTAAAAACATCCGGGATACACTGGACCTGATGCCGTCCGGACAGTTTCCGCCCAATCCCGCCGAGATGCTTGCCTCGGATGAAATGTCCTGGCTGCTGAGTCAGCTGGAGGAGGACTATAATCTGGTGCTGATTGACATGCCGCCGATCAATATTGTTTCGGATCCGCTGGTAGTATCTTCCCGGGTGGCCGGATGCCTGTTTGTAGCCAGACAGAACTATTCCGATCAACGGGACATTCGCAAGGCACTGATCGCAGCTGAGATGACCAAGATGGATGTCCTGGGATTTATTTTCTACGGAGAGGATGTGGAGGAGAGTAACTTCCATAACCGGAAGTATTACAAGAATTACTACAGCAAGTATGATACACGCCAGAAGCCGAATGCAGTTCGCAGGCCGGAGCAGGAACAGACTCAAGCGGCAGTTGTTGAGCCGGCCGAAGAGCAGAAAACAGAATAAACCGACGGACGGCAGCAAATCTGCCGGATGACTGTGAGAACAGATTTATAATATTGAAAAGGATACAATTTATGAAACGCAGAAAGACGAGATTCCATCGCACTGCAATCATTATATCCATTGCCGCAGGAGTTGCCGCGGCAAGTCTGTTTGTTTTCAGAGGAGGATGGGCCAACGCCCTTTCTTCGCCTGAAGCAATTCGCGCTGCCGTTGAGGCAGAAAAAGTCGACCTGCTTCTGCCGGCCATTACAGAGACGGATTGTGAGTGGAATGAGCGCGGCAATCTGATTCGCGAGACCACTCATGATGAAAACGGAAAGCCGGCGCTGAATGCGCGTGGATTTCAGACGGCAGAATACACATGGGATGAGCGGGGCAATCTGCTTACCGAAGCTTTTTATGGTCTGAAAGGGGAACTGGTTGACACGGATCGTGGTTATGCGCGCTCCGAGACCACCTGGTATACAGATGAGAAGGGCGGCGACCATGTTCTGACTATCGATCGCTATGCGGCGGATGGCTCCCGGGCGGACATTCCGGGC
>JAFSLL010000063.1 GCA_017448455.1 Oscillospiraceae bacterium
CTGGATGACAAGATCCTGCCCTATATCAAAAATATCTGCCAGCGTGACCCCCTGTCTGGCAAGGTTGTCACCGGCGGCATTGTAACTGCCAGAGATTCCGGCTGGCTCCTGAGCTGGACGATCAACCGCCAGCCGCAGTTTCATTCCCAGCCGAAGGGGCAGTGCCTGGTGTGGCTTTATGGGCTGTTTACCAATCGCCCCGGTGATTATATCAAGAAGAATATGCGGGATTGCACCGGCAAGGAGATCTGTATGGAGTGGCTGTATCATCTCGGTGTCCCTGTGGATCAGATTGAGGATCTGGCCTCCAACAGTGCCAGAACGATCCCCGTTATGATGCCGTTTGCAAGTGCGTATTTCATGCCGCGCACCGTAGGAGACAGGCCGGAAGTCGTGCCGGAAGGTGCAGTGAACTTTGCCTTCCTCGGCAATTTCGCAGAAGTTCCGAGAGATACCGTGTTTACTACAGAGTATTCTATGCGTACGGCGATGGTGGCAGTCTACACCCTCATGAATGTTGACCGCGGTGTCCCGGAGGTCTGGGGCAGCATCTATGATATCCGTGATCTCCTGAAGGCAACAATCAGCTTGCGGGATGGCAAGCCACTCACGGAGATGAAGCTGGGCTTCAAAGAAAAGATTGCTGTCAGCAAAGCGCTTGACTTCATCAAAGGAACCGACGTGGAAAAACTGTTGAGGGAATACCAAGTGATCTGAAATTTCTCATCTTTAACATAACTGAGGGCTGTCAGAATGGCAGTCCTCTTTTCATGGAGCAGTGTTCCTTTTTTCTGCCTGTATTCACAATCGTTTGAGGGTTTGAACCCAACGATAGTGAACCCAGGCTGTTTTTGGGTTCAGCCTGGGTTCATCGTGTGCTTGTATCAATTTGCCTCGGAAGGGGGAGCTTCTCCTGACGATCATGTCCTCCCTTGCCCAGGAGGAGAGCCGGAGCATTTCGCTCAACGTCACTTGGGGACAGAGGAAGCGATTCGCTGACGGCAAGGCCACGGTTCCATTCGGACGCTTCCTCGGCTACGATCGGGGAGAACACGGGGAGCTGGTCATCAACGAGGAGGAAGCCGATACGGTGAGGATCATCTACGCCGAGTTCCTTGCCGGCCTGTCCTACACTGCCATCGCAAAGAAGCTGACGGAACTGGGCATCAAAAGCCCCGCCGGAAACGACGTCTGGAACAACAGCACAGTCAAATCAATTTTGTCGAATGAGAAATACAGGGGCTGCGCCTTGCTCCAGAAGGGCTACACGGTGGATTATCTGACGAAGAAGCGCGTCAAAAACGACGGCGCGGTCCCACAGTATTATGTGGAGGACAGCCATCCCGCCATCATCGAACCGGAGGTCTTCGATCGGGTGCAGGACATCATGGATATCCGGAGCAGGACGAAGAGCTTCAGCGGATGCACCATTTTCTCCTCAAGAATCAGGTGCGGGTGCTGCGGCGGATGGTTCGGCTCAAAGGTTTGGCACAACACCGACCGCTACCGCAGGGTCATATGGCAGTGCAACGCCAAGTACAAGGACAAGGGTCATAAATGTGTGACCCCGCACCTGACCGAGGATGAGGTGTAGGCCGCGTTCATCCGGCTGGTGAACAAGCTGAGCACGGACCGGGAGTTTTACATCACGGAGCTCACGGCCATCAAGAATCGGCTGGGCGACACCACGGAGCTGGAGAAGGAGCGCCGGATTCTGGACGAGCAGCTGGGCATCGACGCCAAGGCGGTCAACGACCTGATTGCCCAGAACGCAAGGGTGGCTCAAAACCAGACCGAGTACAACGAGCGATACGAAGCGCTGGTCAGCCGGTACGAAGAAACCGAGCGCAGGCGTGATGAGCTGGCGGATCGGATCAAGCAGATCATGATCCGGCGCAGGAAGCTGGAGCGTTTCATCGAAACCGTCGAGGGCCTGCCGGAGCTCTACACCGAATTTGACGCGGGCCAGTGGGCCGCGCTGGTTGACAGCATGACGGTCCATGCAAAGGACCGGATCACCTTCACCCTGACCTGCGGGATGGAGATCGAGGAATAAAAACTGGTAACAAGGCGCTCTGCTTCTTCGGAGGCAGGGCGCTTTTTTTGCGTTTTGGGGGATTGAAAAAGGGCTGGCCAGCATGGTATAATTATATGCGCAGTTAATCATATGCGCATAACAGCAAAGTGAGGTATCCTTATTATGAGTGAGAAGACGGCTGGAAACTGCTCTGAGAAGACCACCCTCAATCTTTCCGTGACGGTAGAGGATAAAAGATTTCTGAAGGTGTATGCCGCACAAAACGGTACAACGATTTCCGGTATGCTTCAGGACTATATTGAAACGCTCAAGCACAGTCAGGATGATGGAACTAAGAATGTATGAAGACGAACGAAATAATTAGATCATTAAAAAGCGACGAGCAGAAATCAGATGAAGGAGACTGTCATGTACAAGTTCCCTGAAGACATGAAAAAAGCATATGAAAGCAGTCCGCTTTCGTTCGTTTATTATCAGAATATAGATCATAAGGCTGTGCCAATCCTCGCGTCCGACGGATTCGTCCGCAATACCGGACTGAACCGCGAGGATGCCCTTGCGTGGCTCAAGGTAGGTATGTTTGAGCGCATGCACCCTGATGATGTAGGGGTTGTATCTCAGATCAGTGACGATTTTCTGCACCAGCGGGGCCCTTATGATATCGTGTTCCGCTGCAGGATGGACTCTGTGGAAAAAGATCCTGAAGCCGTGCCTGAGTATGTGCAGATGCATGGCATCGGCAAGTGGCAGACGATGCCTGACGGAATGGAACTGGCGGTGATCACATATACAAACCTTTCGAAGACACGCGAGGCGACGCTGAACAAAGTGAAGGCATATGAGATGTTCCGGCAGGACCGCTTTTATACCGACCCTCTGACCGGACTGCCGAACACAAACTATCTGTATGAATTCGGTGAGGAAAAGATTAATACAGTGCGTGCGGAAAATCGCACTCCCTATCTCATTTATGCCAACATTTCTTCTATGCAGTCATATAATAACAACTACGGGGTCGATGAGGGAGACAGATTGCTATGTCTGGCAGCAAAGACCCTGAAGGAGCAGTTCCCAAAGGCTCTGCTTACAAGAAACTCGGATGACCATTTTGTGGTCATCACCAGAATTGATGATGAGAAAGAGCTGTCGCGCAGGCTTAATGAAGCCAATTCAATCATACGAAGGGATACACATGGCAATATCACGGAATTGCAGATCGGAGTTGCACCTGTCAGTTAAGATATAGATCTTGGCAAAGCGCATGACCAAGCGAAGCATGCACACAAATATATCGACAATGAAAGGAAACGCCACAAATCCTGTTGTTCATTCTTTGACAGGAATATGATGGAGGTCGAGAAGAACCGTCAGGGGATCATTGACAACCTGGATCGTGCCATTGAAGAGGGCTGGATCAAGGTGTATTATCAGCCGATCGTCCGATCCGCCAACGGCAAGGTTTGCGATGTCGAAGCGCTGGCTCGTTGGGATGACCCGGTGCGTGGCCTGCTCTCTCCCGCTCTGTTTATTCCAATTCTGGAAAAATCCCTGCTGATCCATAGACTGGATTTATGTGTGGTGAAGCATGTCCTGAGCGATTTAAAGACCAATGAACAGAATGGCAACCAGAATGTACCCGTCTCTATCAACTTTTCCCGTGCGGATTTTGACGCCTGTGACCTTGTGCAGGAGATCTGCAAACTTGTGGATGAGGCTCAGATTGACAGGAAGCTAATCAATATCGAAATCACTGAAAGCATGGTGGGCAGCGACTTCGATTACATGAAGGAACAGATTGAACGTTTTCGCGCACAGGGATTCCAGGTATGGATGGATGATTTCGGCAGCGGATATTCGTCATTGGATGTTCTTCAAAGCATAAAGTTTGACCTGATCAAATTTGACATGGGCTTCATGAGACGACTCGATGAAAG
>JAFSLL010000064.1 GCA_017448455.1 Oscillospiraceae bacterium
CCACCATCATCATACCGACCTCGCTGAAGTGGAGGCCTTTATCCGCTCGCTCCCGCTTCCCAGGGCAGTGCTGGATGACGCGCTGACGGTCTACAGTCTGATCGCCCAGGCGGAGTCAAAGGTGCACGGCCAGCCGATTGAGAATATTCACTTTCACGAAGTCGGCACCCTTGACGCCATGGCGGACGTTGTCTCGGTCTGTTATCTGATGCACATGCTCGCGCCGGAGCGTGTCTTTGCCTCCCCTGTCCATGTCGGCAGCGGCACGGTACACTGCGCCCACGGCATCCTCCCTGTCCCCGCCCCTGCCACGCAGGAACTGCTGAAGGATATCCCGATCTACTCCGGAGAGGTACGCGGGGAGCTGTGCACACCTACCGGAGCCGCGCTTCTCCGCCGCTTTGTGGACCGGTTTGGAGAGATGCCCGTTATGCGCGTTTCCCGCATCGGTTACGGTACGGGGACAAAGGACTTCCCCCGGGCGAATCTTCTGCGGGTGCTGCTCGGTGAGGTTGAAGCGGAAGCGGAGCAGATTCTGGAGCTTCGATGCAATCTGGATGATATGACAGCGGAAGAGATCGGCTATGTGCAGGAAAAACTCTTCGAGCTCGGCGCACTGGATGTCTACACTGTCAGCATCGGAATGAAGAAAAACCGCCCCGCGGTTCTCCTGACCTGTATGTGCTATGCGGCTGAGCGGGACGTGCTTGTCCGCTGTCTGTTCCGTCACACAACCACGCTCGGGATCCGGGAGTCCGTCTGCCGCCGATACCGCCTGAGCCGGAGTATGGAAACTGCCGACACGCCCTATGGCACTGTGCGCATCAAGCGTTCCGAGGGATACGGCGTGTGCCGCGACAAGCCTGAATACGAGGACCTCGCCCGCATCGCTTCGGAACAGGATCTCTCCCTGCGGGAAGTAAAGGCTCTGCTTCCCTGACTGCATCGCATCTTCCCTTGACAGTTCTGTCCGATTGTGAAATAATCGGCCTGTTCATTCTTTACTTTCTCCACGGAGGTGGAAAACAGCATGCTTGATCATTACGGGCGCAGAATCACGTATCTGCGCCTTTCCGTAACCGAACTCTGCAATCTCCGCTGCCGCTACTGCATGCCGGAAGACGGCGTATGCAAGAAGCAGCACGAGGAGATGCTGACCCGGGAAGAGACCGTCTGCGCTGTCCGCGCCTGTGCGGCACTCGGGATCCGCAAGCTCCGTATCACGGGCGGCGAGCCTCTCGTCAAAGCGGGTATCGTGGATCTCTGCCGCGAATGTGCGGCCGTCGACGGCATTGAGGAGGTCTGCCTGACCACCAACGGGACCCTGCTGCCAAAGCTCGCAGCAGGACTGCGGGATGCGGGTGTCAGCCGCCTGAACATCAGCCTGGACACCCTGCAGCCGGAAAAATTCCACTATATCACCCGCATCGGAGATCTCCGTGACGCGCTCGGCGGAATCGAGGCCGCGCTGCAGGCAGGTTTTGAGAAAGTCAAAATCAACTCGGTCCTGATCGGCGGCTTCAATGACGACGAAATCGCGGACCTCGCCGAGCTGACACGCAGATACCCCGTTGATGTCCGCTTTATCGAACTGATGCCCATGTACGACAGCGGCGACTTCGGTCCTGATGCCTTCATTCCTTACACGGTTGTCACGGATCAGCTTTCGGAGCTCGAACCGGTTCCCGCGGACGGAGGCGTCGCGAAATTATACCGCCTGCCCGGGGCCCTGGGGAACGTCGGCCTGATCAGCCCTGTGAGCGCCCACTTCTGTGCCGCCTGCAACCGGATCCGCATTACGGCGGACGGGAAGATCAAGCCCTGTCTGCATTCCTCGGATGAAATTTCCATCAAGGGCCAGGACTATGCCGGCATGCTGGAGACCATCCGCAGCGCGATTCTCGCCAAACCGCAGTGGCACGGTGAACTCTCGTACACGGAGCGCAGCCATGCCGCCCGGAACATGAATCAGATCGGCGGATAGTGAACCCCGAAACAAACTGCTGTCGGAACAATCCGGCGGCAGTTTTTCTGCAATCCATGAAACCTTTTCTCTCTGTTTGCGTCTGATGGGATGAGAACGTTCTTGACTCATGGAGGACAACGATGGACGATGAGGCAATCCTGACCCTATACCGGCAGCGGCAGCCCGACGCTCTCGCTGAGACCGAAGCAAAATACGGGCGGCTATGCTTCCGCGTTGCGAACAACGTACTGGGAAACCGCGAGGACTCGGAAGAGTGCGTCAATGACACCTGGCTGCACGCCTGGAATGTCATCCCGCCGGAATGGCCGCGGAAACTCTCTGCCTGGCTTACCCGCGTGACGCGCAATCTTGCGATCAGCCGTCTGCGGGAATCCCAGGCAGCCAAACGCGGCAGCGGGGAAATTCCTCTGGTGCTGGATGAACTGGCGGAATGTGTTCCCGGTGGAACAGACCCGCAGAAGGAAACGGAGGCGAAGGAACTGCAGGAAGCTATAAACCGTTTTCTCGCCATGCTGAAGCCGCTGGATCGCGACGTGTTTGTCGCGCGTTACTTCTACGCCGCGTCTCACGCGGAGCTGTGCGCCCGGACCGGCTGGTCGCTGGGAAAAACAAAGACCGTGCTTCACCGTACCCGGTTGAAACTCCGGACATATCTGAAGGAGGAGGGCTTATGCTGAACCGTGATTCCCTGTTTGATGCCATGAACGGTATCTCGGACGAGTATCTCTCGTCCGCGGCGGACCTCCTCGCGTATGAAAAGGAGGACAATCTCGTGCATCTTGACACAAACGCAAAGAAAGCCGGCGCACGCAAAGCCGGCAGGATTCTTCTGATCGCGGCGGTGATCGCCTGTCTCTTTACCGTTACCGCTTTCGCAACCGGTCTCTTCTCCATATCTACCCGGGTCCCGGAGCCGGAAGAGACCTTCCAGATCCACTGGGACGACAGCGAAACCGGTTATCTGGAATGGCACGACGCCAAGCTCGTGCTGACCTTCCCGGAGGTCACGGAGAGCCGGGAAATTGAATTTCGCCCCGGATGGCTCCCCTTTAAAATTCCATCGAAGCTGGAATTCAGTGAGCCCTGGGAGAACCTGAGCAATGAAACCTGGTTTACCCGCTTTTCATCCGAATCCCTCTGCTGGGGAGACTCCGCAAAAGCATTTCAGGGAATCAGCCAGCCGGTTCTGATTGAGGTGTACTCCATGGCTCAGTTTAACGACAGCGGTGCCATGCTGATGCTCTATCAGACCCCCGGTGAGATTACGGAAGAACACTGGGATGACATGAATGTCGATGTGCTGAGTTTTCACGGTGCACTGCATATTGACGGAAGATACATTCCTCATATCGGTCAAACCGACCCGCATGACATTGAGTATGATTATATGCTGCTATCCAACAAAGATGCCGGCTGGGTCATCGAGGTCTGCGGCCAGCTCGGCATGGATACCATCCGAAAGGTCGCGGAAAATCTGGAGATCCAGGAGACCGGAAACGTACTCACTGCCGGAGACTTTGAAAACAAATTCGTATTTATTGACGGCGGCGTGGGATAATGCCGGCAGACAAAAGAATATGAAACAGAATCGGATGCATTGACCAGTGCATCCGATTTTCAAATTTGCTTTTTCGAATTTAGGAGAATTCCGGAGAATTTCGTCGATTTCCGGAGATTTGGTTTTGTTTGGAAAAAATCCCGTTGACAAGCTCTCCCTCCTGTGTTATAAAAATGAAGCGCGTCCGGGGAAGCCCCGTTCTCCGGCGCCCTGAAACAAGTCAATTCTTATCATACTTTCGGAGGAAGAACATGTCTACTACCCTCGTAACCAAGGAACAGGCCGCTGCGGCCCGTAAGTGGTACGTTCTTGACGCCGCCGGCAAGCCCCTCGGCAAGACTGCTGCTCTTGCGGCCGATCTGCTTCGCGGAAAGCTCAAGACCGACTACACCCCGCACATCGACTGCGGCGACTACGTTATCATTGTCAACGCCAAGGACGCTGTCCTCACCGGCAAGAAGCTGGAGCAGAAGTTCTATCGCACGCACTCCGGTTATCCCGGCGGACTGAAGGAGACCCAGTACAAGACCCTGATGCAGAAGAAGCCCGAGCTGGCCATGCGCCTCGCTGTCCGCGGCATGCTGCAGAAGAACACCATCGCCGACTGGCAGCTGAAGCGTCTCCGTATCTTCGCCGGTCCTGAGCACACTCACGCTGCCCAGAAGCCCGAAGTATGGGATCGCTGAGAAGGAGGTAAACGAATATGGCAACCTATAAGACCAAGAAGCCCTATATGTACGGCACCGGCCGTCGGAAGTCCTCCGTCGCCCGCGTTCACCTCATCCCCAACGGCAGCGGCACCATCACCATCAACGGCCGTGAGATCGACGATTACTTCGGTCTCGAGACCCTGAAGCTCATCGTTCGTCAGCCGCTGGTCGCCACCAACACGGTCGGCAAGGTTGACGTCGAAGCGACCGTCAAGGGCGGCGGCGTCTCCGGTCAGGCCGGCGCTATCCGTCATGGCATCGCCCGTGCTCTCGTCGTCCTGGATGAGAACTACCGTGCCCAGCTCAAGGCCGCCGGTTTCCTGACCCGCGACCCGAGAATGAAAGAGCGTAAAAAGTACGGCCTCAAAGCCGCACGTCGCGCTCCGCAGTTCTCGAAGCGTTAATCGAGACCAAGAGAGATGCGAAAAACCCTGGAAATTCAACGTTTCCGGGGTTTTTTCTTTCCAAAATCTTTTTGATTTGTTTTGAAAAAATCTGACGAAATCTGACGAGAAAAAAGTAGTTAATACTGAGGGAACCGCCCTCTTTAGGCCCGTTTTAGTTAAAAATTGAGGGAAAAATCGGAGAATGACAGAGCGTAAGAAGTCCGTTTGATCTCATTTTTTGAGCTCCGGTTTTGCTGCTTGATGTTCCCTTTTCTCGAACTACTTCAACCAGTTTTGTCTGACAGGACCGATTGAAAGATCCCTGCTTTTGAGCCTTCGGAGATCACGGACTACGAGACTGTGAAGAACAATCTCGTCATGCAGGTGGTTCCTGTGGAGCTCAATAAGGAGATGCTGGAAGATATCCCCCACAAGACAGTGGAAGACATTGCAGTGGTGTACCGTGTAGAGCTTCCCGGCAGAGCAGATGGTTCGGCCAGTACGCTGGTCACTAACAAGCTGCTCGAAGAGTACGGCGTTACGCCTGAGCAGCTCCATACGGATGCAGTCGCGGCCCAGCTTGTGAGTCACCCTCCGGTCCTCAAAAACATGTCCGAAATGATGGCAGAGATGTCCGGTGGCATGTTCGATATGCCGGAATCCCCCATGTGGGTGGCAACGGTCGAAGGTGGCGAAAACGGTGCTTCCGTCACCCAGCTTCCGGATTTCCTACAGCAGGCAGCAGAACGGCTCGGCGGTGACTTCTTCGTTCTTCCTTCCTCTGTCCATGAGGTCCTTTTCATCCGTGATGACGGATCCTTTGAAAGGGACCAGCTGGAAAGTATGGTCCGGGGCGTCAATGCTACGGAAGTAAGTGCTGCAGATTTTCTCTCTGACAGTGTTTATCACTATGACAGTGATGACCATATCTTCGAAAAGGCTGTTACCTTTGAAAGCCGTATAGCAGAAGGAATGGCTCTGTACAGTGCAGAAAGCGCAAAAGACACCATGACCGTCCTTCTGGTGGAACCGAATCAGCATCCCCGTCCTGTGGAGATCGGTACGGAACTGGAAGATTTGCAGGGTGCTGTTGGCGGCTATATTGAGGTCGTCTACCCCTTCGATGAACCTGTGGGCTTGGTCATGAATGAAGAACTCTATCATTGAGGGCGAGGACAATTAAACAAATCGGAGTTTGCAGAGATGCCGTTGGTAAGAGAGGTATGCCATGATACTTGAAACGAAAAGATTGATCCTCCGACCGTGGGAAGAAAGCGATGCGGAGAATTTATTTAAATATGCAAGTCATCCTGATGTGGGACCAATCGCAGGATGGGCGGTTCATACAAGTGTAGAGAATAGCCGTGAAATAATC
>JAFSLL010000065.1 GCA_017448455.1 Oscillospiraceae bacterium
AAAAACAACCCTGATCAAGCTGGCCAACGGCCTGCTTCAGCCAACCGGAGGGGAAATCCTGATCAACGGGGCCGCGCCGGGGAAGCAGAGCAGAAGTCTCGTCAGCTACCTCCCGGACCGGACATACCTGCCGGAGTGGATGAACGTGCGGCAGCTCATCAGCTTCTTTGAAGATTTCTACGCCGACTTTGAGGCGGACCGGGCAAGAGAGATGCTGCTTCGCCTGAACATCGACGAGAACATGCGGATCCGTGCCATGTCCAAGGGCACCAAGGAGAAGGTCCAGTTGATCCTCGTCATGAGCCGGCGGGCAAAGCTCTACCTGCTGGATGAGCCGATCGGCGGCGTGGATCCGGCGACCCGGGATTATATCCTCGATACCATCATCCGCAACTACAACCCCGACGCGGCAGTCGTGATCTCCACCCATCTGATCGCGGATGTGGAACAGATTCTGGACGATGTGGTGTTCATCAACAACGGGCACATTGTGCTTGAGTCCTCGGTTGACGCCATCCGTGAAGAGCACGGGATGAGCGTTGACCAGTATTTCAGGGAGGTGTTCAGATGTTAGGCAAACTCATGAAACAGGAATTCCGCGCAACCGGCCGCGTCATGCTGCCGATCTTCGGTGCACTCCTGATCCTCGCGCTGCTGGGAAATATCTCGATGCAGCTTCTCGCCGGAGAGGCCGGCAGTATTTCCGCCTTCCGCGTTCTTCTGGTTCTTTTCATTGTGTTCTTTGTTCTCGGTATTTTCGCGACCGCCATCATGACCATCGTCATCATGGTCAGCCGCTTCTACCGCAACCTGCTGAAGGATGAAGGCTATCTGATGTTTACCCTGCCGGTCAATGTACATGAGATCGTCTGGGCAAAGCTCCTGGTTTCCCTGGTCTGGTTCCTGGTCGCGGGACTGCTCATCTGGCTGATCGTGATGGCAACCGTGCTCATCAGCTCTGGCACGAACCTGGGCGAAGTCTTCCGTGAGCTTCCCTCCTGGGCGGAAATCCGCGAAGTGCTGCGCAGCTACAACCTGACCGGCGGCCTGATCCGCATCGGGCTTCAGCTCCTGGTAATTGCCGTTCTCTCCTGCCTTGCCTCCTGCCTGCACTTCTACGCGGCAATGTCGCTCGGCCACATGTTCGCCAAGGACAAGATCATCCTGAGCATCGTCTTCTTTGTGGTGATCAGCTTCCTCTTCAGCATCGTCGACAACGGCTACATTCTCAGCGGCATGATGGGAAACCTCGACGCAAGCTTCAACTTTGAACCGGAAACCGCGGCGGACGGGCTGCGCTTCGGCTCCATGCTGCTCTGGCACGGGATCCTCCTGCAGGGCATCCAGGCAGCGGTGCTGTACCTGGCGACCGTACTCAGTCTGCGCCGCGGGCTGAACCTCGGCTGATCCGATTTCCCAACCCGATCATTGACAACAAGCGCCTGACCGAAAACAGTCAGGCGCTTACTGTCATTCTGTTTAGTTTTCGCTTTTGGCGGAATTACAGTCTCTCTTTTCTCTCGATATCCCGGAAGTACTTGTAGGTGTCCACCGTGAGTTCCCCGCAGGCAGCCTCGTCGCAGGCAATGATGGCGCCGTTGTGCATCTGCAGTGCGGAGCAGGTCCACTTCTGGCTGACGCCGCCCTCTACCGTCGCGGCGAGAGCGCGCGCCTTGTTGTGGCCGTTAATGAGGATCAAAACCTCTTTGGAGTCCATCACCGTTCCCACGCCCACGCTGAGCGCCTGAGCCGGCACCTTCTCCGGATCATAGTCGAAGAAGCGGGAATTCACAATCCTGGTATCGGTCGTCAGATCCCGCACACCGGTTCTGGACGTGAGGGAAGTATAGGGCTCGTTAAACGCGATATGGCCATCCACACCGATGCCGCCCATGAAGAGGTCAATCCCGCCGTAAGAAGCGATCTTCGCCTCATACCGCGCGCACTCGCCTTCCGGATCGTCGGTCATGCCGTTGAGAATATTGATGTTCTCCGGCTTCATATCCACCAGGTGATCAAAGAAGTTGTCGTGCATGAAGTACCAGTAGCTCTGGTCATGCTCATGCGGCAGTCCCAGATATTCATCCATGTTGAAGGTCACGACATTGGCAAAGGACAGCTCTCCCGCCTGGTTCTGACGTGCCAGTTCCTTATAGACTCCGATGGGGGAAGAGCCGGTCGGCAGTCCCAGGACAAAGGGACGGTCTTCCTTATGGCTGCGGATTTTATCGGCAATATAGTCCGCTGCCCATTTGCACATTCTGTTATAATCTTCCTGAATAACAACTCTCATATGTATTTACTCTCTTTCTACAGTATTCCATCGGGTGCGGCAGCACCCTGTACAGTGGCAAGAGAAGCTCTGTTACGGTCTTGATTCCGCGTTTTTCTTTCTCTCTGACGACGCACCCTCCGCCGTGGCAGCATCCGCCGAGTCTTTCGACAACTGCCAATCCTCGTCACCCTGTTACGGGCCTGGCGCTAACAGTCCCCTCTCTGACTCCTTTCGCGGGCAACTGTTTTACCGGCATATTATAGCTTCTGTTCACAAAAAAATCTACTGTTATTTCAAGAAACTTGAGTGAACCGTCTTTTTCGACGGATGATCCGCCGCTCAGTACACTGTGCCGTCCGCGGCGATGATCGTCAGGATCCCCCGGTGCAGGATGTATTTATTCCATGCCTCGTCAAAGTAGCACTGGTAAAGATGTGTCGGTTCGTATCCCGTGTTCCGGGTCAGTGTCCCGACAATCGCAAAACCAATCCGTTCCGCCTGTCTCCGAATCTCCATAATCATATTGTCCCCTTTCATAAAATTCTGCCGCCGTCCTTCCCGCTTACCATGCGGTCTGACCGCGTTTTTTCGCGTTTTCCTTTCCATGTTTCTATCATAGCACAAACCCTGTCCAAAAAATTTCCCTCGGTTCTTGTATTTTCGATTTTTTTCATCTATAATCCAGTTATTCCGAAACAAGGAGGGTTTTTTATGGCCGCGGGTGAACACCAAAAACTGAAAATGCTCTATCTGCTCAGGGTTCTCTCTGAGGAGACGGATGACCGGCACGCGCTCTCCGCGAAGGAGATCATCCGGAAGCTGGAGCTTCTCGGTGTCAATGTGGACCGAAAAACCCTGTACAAAGACCTCGGCCTGCTCGAGGATTACGGCCTTGAGATCATCCGGGAGCAGAACGGGCGCGATGTCCTGTATCATCTGGCCACGCGGACCTTTGAGCTTCCGGAGCTCAAGCTCCTTGTCGATGCCGTGCAGTCCTCCAGATTCATCACACAGAAGAAATCCCGCGAGCTGATCAGGAAGCTGGAATCCCTGACCAGTGCGGAAGAGGCAAAACACCTTCATCGGCAGGTTCTGATCACCGGCCGCATCAAATCCATGAACGAGAGCATCTATTACATCGTGGACAGGCTCCATGAGGCCATCAGCAACGGGAAACAGATTCGCTTCCGCTATTACCGCTGGAACGTCCGCAAGGAGATGGAACTGCGCAGAGACGGCGCCTGGTACCAGGTCAGCCCCTGGTGTCTGCTCTGGGATGACGAAAACTATTATCTCGTCGCCTTTGACGCGGCAGATCAGAAAATCAAGCACTACCGTGTAGACAAGATCGTGCAGCTCTCCATTACGGGCGAAGCCCGCGACGGGAAGGCGCAGTTCCGTCAGTTTGACGCCGCTTCCTACAGCCGAAGCCAGTTCGGCATGTTCGGCGGCGAGATGACGCGCGTCAGCCTCGAAGGGCGAAACGAAATGGTCGGCCCGCTCATTGACCGCTTCGGCAAGGACATCAGCATCACCCCGCAGGACGCGGAGCGCTTCACCGCCCAGGTGGAGGTCCAGGCCAGCAGGCACTTCCTCGCCTGGATCATTGCCCTGGGCGACGGCATCCGCATCACCGGCCCCGAAGAGCTGGTGGCGCGCATGCGTCTGGAAGCGGAGCGGCTGCAGAATGCCTACGGCCAGCCTGATAAATGACCGGGCCGTTCCGTCCGATCAGGCCGCCTCGCTCTCCCTCTCCTGCAGGGACTCATAATAATCCGACTCCGAAGCAAAAAGGACATAATATCCGTCCACCAGCCCGTAAAACCCGGAACCTGTAAAATAACCGCGCATTTCTGAATCCTCCTCTTCCCGGCCCGTCTGAAGCCGGTCACCGTCGTGTTTCCTCTGTGTACTGTCTTATTACGCTTTTATTGTAGCACAAACCCTGTCCCAAAAATTTCCCTCGGTTGCGGAATTGAGAAAAAAAGAGACCGTCCTTCTCATGGGACAGTCTCTCTTTTCTTTTGCGCCCGTATCCTCACGGGCGTTTTTTCAGTTTCTGTCATGCGCGCGGTTTCCTGCCGCTTCCTCCGGACAACGTTTCACAGCCATTTCTTCTTTTTGAAGAACACCAGCATTCCCGCGATGATGACGATACTGGCAACGATGACCAGCGGGTATCCCAGCGGGCTGTCCAGCTCAGGCATGTGCGTAAAGTTCATTCCGTACCATCCGACGATCAGCGTCAGCGGCATAAAAATCGTAGTGACGACAGTCAGCAGCGTTACGGTACGGTTCTGGCGAACCTCCAGCTGTTCGCGGTAGAGGTCGCGCACCTGCATGGAATGCTCCTTCAGCGCCACGGCGGAATCGTGATAGCGATCCATGCGGTTCATGAACAGGTGGATATACCGCAGATTTTCCTCGGAGAAGAAGCCGTTTTCATTCTCCTCCAGCTCCTGCACCATGTCGATCAGCTGCTCATAATGGCTGAGAATACGGCGGACGATGGAGCGAATCTGGTTGACCCGGGTCAGCGTGTCATCCGTGTCTCCGGAGAGGATCCGGTCCTCCAGGCTGTCCAGCTCCGTCTCGAACTTCTCAATCATCGGGAAGTCCCGGCTGATGATCTGCTCCAGAAAATCATAGAGGAAATGCTCGATGCTCGGACTGCGCCAGCGTTTGGTCTCGGCGATGGACTCAATGATCTTGCGGGCCGTGCTGTGCCTGTCAATGAACACCACACGCCGTTCATCCATGGCGAAGGCAAACTTGTGTTCCGGGCCGAGCAGATTTTCCCGATTGAGGATCTTGAAAGTCCCCGTCAGGGAGCCGTAGTTGGCCTCCGCTTTGGTGCTGCGGATGTCCCGCGTTGTGGGATCAAACTCGATCCCCATCCCGATGCGCTCGCGTTCGCTTTTCCATTCCTCCGGGGTCATGACGGCGATGATTCTGGTATCCCCTGTTTCGGGGATTTCTTCCGGCGCGCAGGGCGTGACGGTCTCCTGGATGAGATAATACTGCATATGGCATCTCCTTATCCTGGCAGCGTACTGCTGTGAACTATATTTCTTTCTGACAAGTCATCATCTTAGCAGATCCCGTGCGATTATGCAATGTAAAACCGGATTTCCTGAAGGCCGCGTCCCAGGCGGGTGCAGAAGGGAGATCGGTCATCTTTCTGTTGACAAAGAGCCGGAGTCGTGGTATACCATAGTATATCAATAGGAATTCGATATTGGGAGAACAGATAATGCGGAAAGCAGTCCTTGGCTGTATGGTGTGTTGTGACGTGCGCTGTGAGCTGCGTGCGCGTTTTGCCATGCCCATTTGAGTTCTCCTGTCCATTCTGTGCACAGCCGGGAAGCCCAAAAGGGCTTCCCGGTTTTTTATTAATGTTAGAGAGGTGCTTCCCATGATGCCCGGATATCTGATGAAGGAACGATGTCGACCTCCAGACGTGATCGAACCTTAACCATAAAATCATTATTTTTCAGGAGGAAACCATCATGTCCGCTATTTTTACATCCGCTGATCAGCTGATCGGCAAAACGCCCCTGCTGGAGCTGACACACATTGAAAAAAATGAAGGCCTGGAAGCAAGCATCCTGGCCAAACTGGAATACCTGAACCCCGCCGGTTCCGTCAAGGACCGCGTCGCCAGAGCGATGGTCGAAGACGCCGAGGCAAAGGGCCTGCTGAAGGAAGGCTCGGTCATCATTGAGCCCACTTCCGGCAACACCGGGATCGGACTGGCCTCTGTGGCTGCCGCGCGCGGCTACCGGGTCATCATCGTCATGCCCGAGACCATGAGCATGGAACGCCGTCAGCTGATGAAGGCCTACGGTGCGGAACTGGTCCTGACAGAGGGCAGCCAGGGCATGAAGGGCGCCATCGCCAGAGCGGAAGAGCTGGCAGAGGAAATTCCCAACGCTTTCATCCCCGGACAATTCGTTAATCCCGCGAACGCTGCCGTCCACAGAGCGACAACCGGTCCCGAAATCTGGGCGGATACCGACGGCAGGGTGGACATTTTTGTAGCCGGTGTCGGGACCGGCGGCACCATCACCGGCGTGGGCGAGTATCTGAAGCAGCAGAACCCCGCGGTGAAGATCGTCGCGGTAGAGCCCGCCGCCTCCCCTTTTCTCAGCAAAGGGACCGCCGGCTCTCACATGATTCAGGGCATCGGCGCCGGCTTTGTCCCGGAGGTGCTGAACACAGAGATCTACGATGAGGTCATCGCCGTTGAGAACGAGGATGCCTTTGCCGCCGGAAGAATGGTCGGCCGGACAGAGGGCGTGCTGGTCGGCATTTCCTCCGGCGCCGCGGTCTGGGCCGCGATTCAGCTTGCCAGACGCCCGGAGAACAGAGGCAAGACCATCGTCGCGCTGCTGCCGGATACCGGTGACCGGTATCTGTCCACCCCGATGTTTGAGGGCTGAGCACATGGACCGCACGCTTTCTCTTCTGATCTGGGATACCCTCAACCGGCTTGAGCACGAAGACGCGGCAGATGAGCAGGCCCCGGTGGATATCCGCGGCCTGCGCGAAGATTCCCTGCGCTTTACGGAGCTGACGGTGGACGCGCTCTTTCCCCGTTTTGCCTCGGACCG
>JAFSLL010000066.1 GCA_017448455.1 Oscillospiraceae bacterium
A
The DNA here is from genome assembly GCA_017448455.1 of Oscillospiraceae bacterium. GTDB lineage: Bacteria > Bacillota > Clostridia > Oscillospirales > Oscillospiraceae > Limivicinus. The sequence goes on from JAFSLL010000066.1 coordinate 2, forward strand.
GGATCGTAGATGAATTTGGCCGGGATGAGGCGCCGGTGCGTGTTCTGGTCGCAAGCGATGTCGCATCGGAGGGAATCAACCTGCACTATCTCAGCCACAGGATGATTCACTTTGACATTCCGTGGTCTCTGATGGTTTTCCAGCAGAGAAACGGCCGTGTGGATCGATACGGGCAGAAGGCCTCTCCGGATATTCGCTATATGGTTACCCGCTCCACGAATGAAAAGATCCGCGGAGATATGCGCATCCTGCAGGTGCTGATTCGGAAAGAAGCCGAAGCTAACAAGAATATCGGCGACGTAGGAGCCCTGATGAATCTGTATGATCAGGACGCAGAGGAACAGCTTACCTACCATGCGATGGAGACAGGGAACGCTGAGACCTTTGAGCAGGAACTGACCATAGAAGAAGGGGCGACGCTGGAGGACCTTTTTGCGGATCTCTGGGATGAACCGTCTGATGAGTCCGCATCTTCGACGACCCCCAAAGCCGCTTCGCCTGAAACGGTGGAGGATCACACCCTGATGAGTGATCTGGACTTTCTGGAAGGTACGGTAAACCTTCTGGCAGAAACGCGGCCATATAAGGTTGCGGCGCTTCAGGATGCCGAGGGGCTGGAGATTCGCTGGACAAAGGATATGCAGCGCAGGTTTCACAATGTCCTGCCGCCGGAAGCCACGCCGGACTTAGATGACTGGCTGATGCTCTCCTCTGATAAAGCTTTTGTGGGGAGAGAAAATCGCCGGAGTCTGCAAAGATCTCTGGAGGAAGACAGCTGGCCCAGAGTGCAATACCTTTGGCGGCAGCATCCCATTATGCAGTGGGCTGATGATAAGGCCGGACAGTTCTTCGGCAGACAGCAGGCTCCGTTGATCGGCACCTCCACGCTTGAGGACGGTGACGTAATCTTCTGCATGGCGGGTACCATACCGAACAGACGTTCCGCACCGGTTGTCGATGAGTGGTTTGGTCTGGAATTCAAAAACGGACGCTTTGAACGGCGCCTGACAATGGATGAACTGATAAAAAAGACGCAGTTTGACCGGAATGACCGTCCCAACGCGGGAACCCTGACAGAAGAAGACGCGAGGGAGGCGTCCAAGCTGCTTCCGGAAGCCGTAAAGCAGGCAAAAAGCGTTTTGACAGAGGCCGCAGATCGGTATATGGAAGGCCCTTATCTGGATGTCTATGCGGAACTGGGCAAGCTGGATCGACTGAAGGAGCGCCATGAAGCCCATCTGCAGGAAAAGTATGAGCAACTTTCCATATTTGGTCCGAGCAAAAAGAAAGACGCTGAGCAGCGTCATATTGATCAGGTCTTTAAGCAGTTCTATGAGTGGGTCGAAGACGGGATGGAAATTGAGAGGGACAACCCCTACATCCGGGTTGCCGCGGTCTTCACGGGGGTGAGAGCATGAGTATGGATTTGACCGGCATCCGGAACCGGAACGAATACTACACCAACCATTACTTTGCCTCGATCTTTGAAGAGAATGCCTCCGATACCATCAAACGTTGGCGTGAAGCGGCTCAGGGTACTGAACTTCGTACCCCATGGGCTCTGCTCCGCGAAGCCGGAAAACGCTATTTTCTGATTCGTGGAAAACAGGAACGTCGGCGGTCAGCGGCAGCACATCTGGAAGCTGTGACGGGAATTGCCCGTGAGATTCTGGAAGCCCTTGGCTATGAAGCTGCCGGGGCCAGACCGGAACTGGCTGAGATCCCGAATGTGGGCAAGGTTCCCGTTGCTTTAGAGATCCGCAAAGAAAACGGAGCGCCGCTTCTGTGGTGCATTCTTGCCAATTTCCTGGACAATGTGTCGTTTGACGATGAGGAAGAGACCGAAACAACCGATATTCTGAGTTGCTCACCGCTTGCGGCGGATCTCCGCGAAGACAGGGAGGCGCCTTTCCAGGAAGAGGAGCTGCTTCATTCTCCTATGGAGGAGCTCCTTGGCCGGTTGCTGTACGATCTGGACGAGAGCCCCCGCTGGATTGTGCTGATCAGTGAAAGCCAGATGGCGCTGGTCGACCGCAATAAATGGAATGAAAAGCGCTTTTTGGTTTTTGATCTGGATACCATCTTCGGACGGAACGAGGAATCCACTCTGCAGGCGATGGCCGTCCTGCTGCACAGCGAATCTCTGTGCCCAAAGGATGGAGGCTGCCTGCTGGATGTGCTGGACAATAACAGCCACAAGCATGCCTCCGGGGTATCCCGCGATCTGAAATACGCGCTGCGGCAGTGCATTGAGATCCTGGGCAACGAAGTCGTCCATGACATGAAGGAGCGTCAGAAGGTTCAGGTCTATAACCGCGCTCTGGCGGAGGAACTGACTCTTCAGTGCCTGCGGTATATGTATCGCATCCTGTTCATGCTTTTCATCGAGGCGAAATCGGAACTTGGCTATGCGCCCATGAAGGCTCAGGCCTACGAATCCGGCTATTCTTTTGAGAGCCTGCGGGAAATCTGCGAGCAGGCGGAGGGCGACGGCGAGATTGACGAGGACGGTGACTTCCTGAAGACGAGTCTGGATAAGCTGTTCAGCCTGATTTATAACGGTTATCCGACGAAAGCTGTTGGCCCCACGGATGGCGAACCGCTGCAGGGTGTGTTCCAGGTAGATCAGCTGAAAGCGCATATCTTTGATCCGGAGCGTACCGCGCTGATCGAAAAGGCGCATCTGCGCAACGGAGCGCTGCTGAAGATCATCAATCTGATGAGCCTTTCCCGCGGAGGCAAGGGACAGCGCCGGGGACGCATCAGTTACAGCAATCTGGGCGTTAACCAGTTGGGCGCAGTGTATGAGGCATTGCTCAGCTACCGGGGCTTCTTCGCGGAAGAAGATCTCTATGAGGTCAAACGGGCGGGAGACAAGGTTGACGAGCTGGATGTCGGCTACTTTATCCCGCTGCGGGATCTGGAACAGTATACCGAGGATGAACGTGTGCGAAACGAAGACGGCACACTCCGTGTTCATCCGAAAGGCGAATTCATTTACCGTCTGGCCGGCAGAGAAAGAGAAAAATCCGCATCCTATTACACGCCGGAAGTGCTGACCCGGTGTCTGGTGAAGTATGCCCTGAAAGAGCTGCTGGAGGGCAAGACTGCCGATGAAATTCTGAATCTGACCATCTGCGAGCCCGCCATGGGAAGCGCGGCGTTCCTGAACGAGGCCGTCAGTCAGCTCGCGGAGGCATATCTGGAGCGAAAGCAGAAGGAAACCGGCAGCAGCATCTCTCACGAGCAGCGCCAGCAGGAGCTGCAGAAGGTCAAGATGTACATTGCCGACCGCAATGTATACGGCATCGACCTGAATCCGACCGCGGTGGAGCTGGCGGAGGTCTCTCTTTGGCTTAACACGATCTATCAGGGCGGATATGTGCCCTGGTTCCGGACGCAGATTGTGAATGGGAACAGCCTGATCGGTGCCCGTCGGCAGTGCTATACCCTTGATCAGGCAATGGCGGAAGGGCCGAAAGCCTGGTATAACAGCGCTCCGGAGCGTGTTGTCCCCGGGATAAAACGCAGTCTGATTAAGCAGCAGGTCTACCACTTCCTGCTTGGCGATCCCGGTATGTGTGCCTACACAGACAAGGTGATCAAGGAGCTGGAGCCGGAAAAGATTGCGGCCATCAAGAAATGGAATAAGGCGTTTACCAAGCCGCTGAACGACAGTGAAGCGGACGATGTCCTGCGCCTCTGCAACCAGATCGACGCTTTATGGGAAGCCCATACGCAGCTGCGTGCGGAAATCAAAGAGAAGACCACCGATCCGCTTTCGGTATGGGGACAGGAGCAGGATGAAGATCACCAGCCTTCTACAATTCGGGACAAAGACCGCATCTATGAAAACCTTTATCTGAGCAAGGGCGGCAGTAATGCCAGCCCCTATGCCCGCCTGAAGGCAGTCATGGACTATTGGTGCGCCCTTTGGTTCTGGCCAATCGACAAAGCCGACGAACTTCCGAATCGCATGGAGTTCCTCTGGGATGTGAATATGCTACTCGGTGTAGGCGTCGTAGATACCAGTGGCCGAAAAGATCGGCCACAAGGTCAAATGTCCCTGTTTGATGATATTGAGATGGATTCCTATGGTCGTGAACTTGCAGACCGATTTGGGAAATATGGCGCAGTGAACCTGGATCTCTTGCGTGGTGCTGGGAGAGAAGTGGAGCCGGGGACAATGGAGAGCCGACTACGGATTGCAAACAGAGTTGCAGAAC
>JAFSLL010000067.1 GCA_017448455.1 Oscillospiraceae bacterium
TGACGGCCAGCGCTACCGTGGATAAGAATGATGTGAACATGAAGCCGGATGAGAGCTCCGTCAATGCTTTCGTTCCCTTTACGGTCATCAACACCCGCGGCTTTGACCTGCCCCAGACCGGCGGCATGGGCAACTGGATGTTCCCCGTTTTCGGTCTGTCCGCTTTCGCACTCTGTGTGTTCGCCATTTTCATGGTCTGCCGCAAGAAGATAGCCCCGACCAGCAAGTAATCACATTCCATCCATCGAGGGAGGCGTTTCATGCGCCTCCCTTTTTCTATAATGATCATCGGATAGCGGAATCAATCGAGGCTTCGATTGATTCCGCTGCCAAACGACAGGTTTGGCAGCGAATGATTTTTGAATCATTCGCCCGATGCTCATTGCAATGAATAGTTGGCAAAACAGCTGTGCTGTTTTGCTGCGCCGCAAAGCGGCACGGCGAAAAGCCGTTTTGCTTTTCGCCAACAAATAGTCATTATAGGGAGACTGAATGAGAAAAGGAACAAAAATCATGATTTGTGTTTCACTCGCTCTCTTCGCCATTGGCATTACGCTCTATCCGCTGATCAGCAACTACTTTGCCGAGGTCAACCGCAGCCTGATCGAGACCAAGTACACAAAAGCAGTTGAGCAGATGGATGATTCAGAAATCATCGGCGCACGTATGGATGCACAGCACTATAACGCCACGCTCCTTGCCATCACCGACGAGCCATATACCAAAGAAGCGCTGCAGCAGGCCTCGGAAAGCTATGATGACCTTCTGAATGTGCGCGGCGATGGGATCATGGGCTATCTGGAGATCCCCAAGCTCGGTGTCGAGCTGCCCATCTTCCACGGCACAGAGGAAGAGACGCTGGATCGCGGTCTCGGCCATCTGCTCGGTTCGTCGCTGCCGGTAGGCGGCACCGGAACGCACTGCGTTATTACCGGGCACTCCGGGCTGGCTGGCCGCCGCATGTTCTCTGACCTGGACAAGCTGGAGCTGATGGATGTGTTTTATCTGAAAGTGCTGGATGAAACGCTGGCCTACACGATCATTGAGATCAACACCGTGCTGCCGGAAGACACGTCAGAGCTGGCAATCAATCCCCAGGGGGACGATGTTACGCTCGTCACCTGTACGCCATACGGGGTAAATACCCACCGGCTGTTGGTGCGCGGAGCACGGATCAGCTATGAAATGGCTTCTGAAATGGCAGAAGAACAAACCATCGAGGAAGTAACTCCTGCCTCCACCTGGGAGGATGAGTACCGACGCGGTGTCGGGATCGGGATGCTCTGCATTGCGGTCGTTACTGCTTTGGTAGGAGCTGCGAGGATTACCGCACAAAAGCGCAGGATTCGGTCAAGCGTCCGAGCAAGGAATCGCAGACCGGCATTACCTCCGGCTCCCCGGCAAGCCCAAAGAAAGCGGGGAAAGCATGAGGCACCTTGAACTGAAGCTCATTCTGCTGATTATTCTGATCTGTCTTGCTTTTGCATCCGCGGCCTATGCGCTGAAGCCCTTGATCTTCGGGGTAGAAAAAGCTATGGAGATCGAACAGACGGTAGAAGATTTCCTTGAGACCGCCGAGACTGCACAGCAAGAAATCCAGCATCCATTTCCCGTACCAAGTCCTCCTGCTGAGCCCCTTGTTCAGATGCCGATTGCCTATGAAGATCTGCTGAACGATATGAAGCACTACAACTGCTCGCTGTTTACCTACCGTCAGCGGGATCTGGACAGCAAGAGCGCTTACGAGCAATCTCAATTCCGACTGTCCGACTACGGCCTGCCGAGTGAGACCTTCGGTGTCATCACGATCCCGAAAATGTCTCTGGAAATGCCCCTGTTCTTGGGGGCGAGCGAAGCGAACATGGCCAACGGTGCAGCGGTTCTTTCGCAGACCAGCATTCCCATCGGCGGCGACAGCACCAACGCCGTCATTGCCGGTCATCGCGGCTGGAGCGGCTACAAGTATTTCATGGATATTGAGCTTCTGGAGCTTGGAGATGAAGTGACCATCACCAATCTGTGGGGCACGCTGACCTACCAGGTTGTCGATATTCAAATCGTCTCGCCGGACGATGTGGACGCAATTCTGATCCAGCAGGGGCGCGACATGATTACGCTTCTGACCTGCCACCCGCCCAATACCGGAGGGCGCTACCGTTATCTTGTTTTCTGTGAACGAGTAAAAGACTAAAAAAATAACTGATATGGAGGAAAAATCTATGACCAGACCTTTGGCTTACATCACTGCCCCCTGGGGCGAGGATCATCTGGAAAATGCTACGCTGGCGGCCAGCTATTGCCGCCAGGCTTATGAGGCGGGCTATTCGCCCATCTGCCCTGTGCTGTTCATGCCGACCTTTCTGAAAGGCGATGCTCCTGCCGAGGTGAAAGATCGCAAGGAAATGTCCGATGAGCTTCTCAAGCGGAGCCGTATTCTCATCGTCTGCGGCAACGAGGCAAACGATGAGGTCAAGAGCGACATTGCTCTGGCCAAGCACTGCCGGATCTCCTACACCACGCTCAGCGGCGTTCTTGCCGTGAGCAAGCTCGACTGAAAGGAGGGATGCCACATGAAAAAGAAGCTCTGCATTGTGCTTCCGGTTGCGGTCGTTGTTCTGACCGCTGCCATGCTGATCCGCAAGCGCCTTATGGCGTAATAAACATGATATAGAGGGATGACCGGGAAAGGCCGTCCCTCTTTCTACATCCCGAACAAAACAGAAAGGATCTCTTTCATGAAGAAACAGAAAAGAAAGTGGGAGCAGGCTGTTGACTATTCCTGTGTCCACGCCCTTCATGCTGCGGGCTATGATAAGCCCGACAGTTTTATTAAAGTCAACGTTTCCGACCTAATTCTTGTTCCGGAGGTCGATGCGAATGACGTGGCCTCGCTGCTGGCTTTCTTCTACGGAGAAAGAAATAAGTGGCGGAGCCAGGTCGGTCGGATGCCTAACTTCAACATTTCCAAGGCAGAGCTGGCCCAGGATATTCAGGATATCTGCGAATACTATGCCTTTGATACATATCCCGACTCGCTTATGAACATCAGTGTTGCGGAATTCTTAGAGTTGGACGGGATCGACGAGGTGACCATTCCTCCTATGGTGAGGAAGATCAAGCACCTTATGTGCGATGCAGGAACCTTTGATATCCCTCCTATTTCAAAATGCCAGTATATCAAGGCGGATAACGTCGGAGACGAAGAGCCAGGCGAGCTTACCTGGGCAGAGCAATACAAACTGCTTGATGCGCCGGACGATGAATGTGAATACGACGACAACATGGGTGAGTTTCAGCCTCCCGAATACACGGGCGGCCTTTCCCATTCATGGTGAGCTTGACGAGGGCCGGAAAAATCGCTACAATCCGCGTAAAAGAGAGGTGATCCCTGTGGCAAACTTCTACATTGCCGATCTCCACATTGGACATGAAAACATCCTCAAGTTTGACAACCGGCCTTTTGCCAACATCAACGAGATGCACCGGGCCATCTTAGACAACTGGAACCGCGTTGTTCGCGGTGATGATACCGTCTACATCCTCGGTGATTTCTGCTGGGCGAAGGAATCTGAATGGCCGTTCTATCTCGGCCCACTGGCCGGTCAAAAGGTGCTGATTCGGGGCAACCACGATCCTAAGCAGTTCGGCCAGACCACAAAGAAGTTCCTTGCCGACGTGAAGGATTACAAGGAGATCACTGATAACGGCAGGCACGTTATCCTCTCCCATTTTCCGATCCCGTTCCACAAGGCGGACTACAATCCCGACTGCTGGATGCTCTACGGCCATGTACATACCACACGCGAGTATGATTTTATGGTGAATCTTCGTAGGGAGGTCAAAGCGAACTGCACGGAGCAGCATCATTGCGTCGGCAACTGGATCAACGTGGGCTGCATGATGCCCTGGATGGACTACACGCCCCGGACGCTTGATGAGATCATTGAGCGAGAAAAACCGTATATCTGACAAAGAGGTTGAGTACATTGCTCAGCCTCTTTTCATTTCAAA
>JAFSLL010000068.1 GCA_017448455.1 Oscillospiraceae bacterium
ATCATAATAAAAACCGTCATCGATCTGTGGTCCGATGGCGTACTGAACCCCGGGCCCGAAGATCTCTATTACCGCTTTCGCCAATATATGCGACAGCGAATGACGGTATATTTCAAGAAACTTTTCTTTTTCCATTTTGTTTTCTATATCCTTTCTTAAAAACAATAACGGTACACAGCTGGAAAGTGCACCGTCCCTATTATCCTAGTATTTCAATGAAAATGCAAGCTTTTCCCGATCTTCGGAGTATAAACCGTTTATCCATCCGGTATTCACGCACCGGTAAAAATGATGCCCTTAAAGCCGTCGGCCATTTCTGCAGTCGGAAAGCTTATTTCTATCATACGGTAAGCATTGTGGACCTCCCCTCCGGGCTTATAGATAAAATCCTGCCTGAAATCATAGGACCATTGCATTGGCTTTATAAGACAGACCTTGGAATCCGTATTTATGACAATATTTCCGTTTGCCGGACAGAAGGGGTGGTAAAGACCTATGATACCGGAAGCCTTTCCGCTTAGGGGCAGAGCCCAGGTGAGCGGGTCTCTTCTTTCAAAGCTTTCCGCCGGAAAATAACGGAAGGAGTCGAATTCGAGAGCGCCGGGATCAAGAGGCTCTCTCTCTATCCTTTCAACTCCCGTATCATTCTCCGTCTCCGTATCAATGATCCTTTTAAGCTCCTCGAAATACAGACGGTACCCCTCATCATTGGGGTGCTTCTCATCTACGGTAAGCTCCTCGTATTTTTTCCCGCTGTCATTAAACGCAGCTATGGTATCCGCGGTACGGATATCGTAGTACTGCGCCAGTTCTTCTATGGCTCTTATTTTTTCGGTGTATTCTCTCTGGGAGCTTTCGAGTATTGAAATGATATTACAGGATGGGTATTTCTTTTCCGCGCTTCTTATGATCGCTTCATATTCTGTCGGGAGTGTCTTTCTGCCGTCGTTTTCCCCGTAGCAGATTATCACAAGGTCATAGCTTACATCATCATTCAGGATGCTTTCCCGAACGTAGCCTGCGTAGCTTGAATTGCCTCCCATAGAGATGTTCGTAAGTAAGCAGCTTACATGGTACTCGGATTCCACATAGCTTTTCAGAAGATCGGTCCAGGAATTCCCTTCGGTAGCGCCGCTTCCTGCTCCTATGGAATCCCCATTGACAAGGATGCTTACATCCTGCCCCTTTCGCAGCTTCCTGTAGAAGCCGTCATATTCCCGGGGGAGGCTTTCCGTTTTTTCCCGGGATACCTTTTCCGGCTCCTCCTCTTCTCCTTCATCATCATTGGGATAAAGAAGCTCGAAGCTTTCATAATGATCGGGAGTGTAGTATATCAGCCCGTCATTCGAGAAGACAAGCCTCTTTCCTCCCCTTTTCCCTGCATGGAGAGTATCTATGTCGCACTCCCGGTATTCCCTTCCGGCGCTTTCCGGGAGCGTACCTTCATAATTTCCGAAATAGTCACCCCCTATGCATTTACCCCAGGCATATTCATCGAGACTGCCTCCGGGCCATCCGAGCTTCTTTGCTTCCTTCTTTGTGATGAAGTTTTCCGGCAGCCTTCCGTAGGTGTAAATATATAATGACACATCCTCCTTTGAGGTATATGCACCCTTTTCATCAATCGGGGAAGGGGCGCTGTTTCCCTCCGGTGTATCACTGTCTTCCTCCGAAACGCTGCTTTCCTCAGTGGACTTATAGTCTGACCCGGTCGCTTCCGCGGCCGTTTCCGTACTGCTTTCCATGGCACCTTCCGTCCTGCCGCAGCCACTTAGACACAGGATAAGCAGCAGAGACAGGGTCATAGCCAAAATTCTCTTTTTTGTCATATTTGCTTCTGATCATTAGATGCAGTAATATTTGGTCAGGAAATAGGTTCTGTCCCAGTCAACAATCCTCATCGTGTTTTCCTTTTCCGCACGAACATTGAATTCGTCGAAGACCATCACCCGCTTGTTCTCGAGGTCGTACAGCGGCCATTCCTTCGCCTTGCCGTCGGGAGACTGCTCCGCACTGAGGGACGGATTGCCGGTTTTGGCGAACTGGACCCACATTTTGCGAAGGGTCCTGGAGAAGGTTTCGTCAAATACCCTTCCGGTTTCGGCGGACATCTCAGGATGATTAAATACGGTGGCAAGCTCGATTGCGTGCCCGCATTTCATGATCGGATCGGGAGATTCCGGCGTAAAGTAATAGGTATACGCTTTTCCGCCGGCTTTTGTCTGTTCCTCAGACAGTCTAATGATCGGCGCATTGAACCAGCTTTGGCTAAACAGCCGGCTGTCTGGTTCATAGCTGTCTCCCTTCACGTCATTACGATAACTGTCGATCAGCGCTTTCTCCTCCTCCGGCAGCAGGGCAAGCTTTCCTTTTTTCCGCCTGGTGACCCATTCGTCCCACCCATCCAGCCCGAAGCTGTATACAAAAAAGTCCATTTCATCCTTGTTGCAGCCGACAAGATAATCGATGTCCTTCATCGCGCCGTTTGCGCAGGCTTCAAATGTTTCCTTCGGCAGGTGCCTGCCGTCTCTTTCCGGGAACTGGTACAAGAAGAGCAGTGAGGAAGCCGTCTCCAGGAGCTTTTCGGCATCGATCTTCAGGAGATCGGCAACGGTACTGCAACCGAGTGCTTCCATCAGTTTATCGGTGCACTCGATGGCTTCTTCCGTAGATCTCGTAAGATTGATCGAACCGCTTTCGGCAATGACGCGCCTGAGGTAGGCGTGAGATCCCTTGATGAGCGGAAGCAGGGTGCAGCTTGCGGCACCTGCGGATTCACCGAAGATTGTCACATTACTGGGATCACCGCCAAAGCCTGCAATATTCTCATGAACCCATTTCAGAGCCATGATCTGATCCAGAAGTCCTATATTCTGCGAATCCTGATAGTCTTTGCCGTCCGGCAGATGGGACAGGTGCAGGAAACCGAAGACGCCGAGCCTGTACGCGATTGTAACGACGATGACGTCCGGGTTCTCTTTTACGAAATTATAGCAGTCAAACATCGGATCGACCGTGCCGCCTGCTTCAAAAGCGCCGCCGTGGATCCATACCATAACAGGCTTCTTTTCATCAGACGCTTCATCCGACTTCCATATATTCAGGTAGAGGCAGTCTTCATCCATATAATAAAGCGACCCCGTTTCCAGCTGTCCGTTCCCGTAGGCGCTTTTCGCATTGTAAAACGCTTCATATACGCCGTCATCCGGAACAGCCTCCACCGGAGCCTTCCAGCGCAGCTCACCGACGGGCTGCCGGCCGACATAGGGGATCCCTCTGTACATGACGACATTCTCCGTTTTCCTTCCGACAAAGGTCCCGTTGATGCATTTGACCGCCAGCGTCCTGTCATAATCCGCGTCAGTGATCCTTTTGTTCTCTCCGCCATATTGCTCCCACAGCAGTGTTCTGATGTCATCCAGCGTTTCCGGCTGTTTTACGGTATCACTCATTTTTCCGTTCTCCTGTCTAAAGCTGCTTTTTAGTTAACCTTCCTGCCGCTGAAATACACTTCACTCGGCTTGTTCTGGCTGAAGCCCTCATGCTCTGCCGTGAGCAGATCATTGTCGAATACCAGGAAGTCCGCGTCCTTGCCAACGGTGATGGAGCCTTTATGGTCCTCGATGCCCAGCTGCTTTGCGCCGTTGATGGTGTAGCCCAGCAGCATTTCCTCAACACCCATTTTTTCATCGACAGGCGGCAATACCGCAGCGGTTCTGGTGTAATCCGGGGTGCGGGTCTTTTCGGTTCTCTGGCGCGTCATGGCGACTTCCATGCCGAAATAGGGGTTCCAGTTCTCGAAATCGCCGTAGAAGACCTCATCGCTTGACCAGGTCACAAGCGCGCCTGAATCCCAAACCGTTTTGCAGCGGAACTGCTTCGAAGCTCGTTCCTCACCAAGCCAAAGGCTGGCGTCCGCGGGATCACCGGCGTGCCACCAGGGCGTAAAGTTCGCGATCACGCCGAGCTTTGCGAAGCGATCCAGATCCGCGTCGTCCTGGATCTCCAGATGTGCGCAGGTGACACGCACGCGGAAGCTGTCGCCCAACTCCTTCCGGGCCAGTTCCACACCGTCCAGAACAGTGCGGGACGCGCGCTCGCCGACGGTATGGACGTGCAGATCCATGCCCATCTCGTTGAGCTGCTTCAAAACCGCCGCGAGTCCTTCGGCGTCAAAGGTGGTGCAGCCTGTCTCCCCGGTGTCCGCATAGGGTGTGACCATGGCCGCGGTGTGAATCTTCTGGGTGCCGTCCATCAGGATCTTCAGCGTATGGACCTTCAGATGCTCGGTGTTAAACTCACGGTTGAAGCGCTTGAGCTCCTCGAGGGCCGTTTCCGTCTTATGCGGATCCGTGAGCATATAGCATCCGTCGATATACATCGGCAGTCTGCCCTCCAGATCCATCTTGCGCAGCTGCTGATAGATGCGCTCGTGGATCTTTTCATGCTCCGGGAAGCCGGCGTCAAAGAGTCCGCTCACGCCGAAGTTTACACAGTAATCGATCAGGCGGGAAAGCGGGCCCTCGATCTTCTCCTCGTCCAGCTCCACGCCGTCGAAGAGGAAAGGCCAGGAGGCGGATTCAAACGCGTTTCCGGTCACATGCCCGTCGATACGTACAAAATAGCTCAGCCCCGGCACGGGGTCCGGTGTGTCGTCGGTGATGCCGTGCCTTTCAAGGACCTTGGAGTTAACCCAGTTGCTGTGGCATTCGTCCTCCAGAAGCACCAGCTCGCTGTCCGGGCAGATGGAGTCAAGATCCTCCTTGGTGAGGATTTCTCCGTTCAGATACTTCTGCTCCATCGTGAATCTGTAACGGTCCAGGCCGGGATTTTTGCGGATGTAGTCCGCCATAAAGTCCAGCGCGCCCTGTTTGCCGTCGCACTCAAAGCGCACGCCCAAATCCGCGTACTCAAAGCCGATGCTGCTGGTCACATGCACATGCGTGTCAAGGATGCCGGGCATGATGAACTTGCCGCCGAGGTCGGTGACCTCTCCCTCATAGCCCGCAAGACCGGCCTCATCGCCCACATAGACGAATTTGCCGTCCTTCACAGCGAGGGCGGAAGCCATCGGCTTGTCCTTGTCCGAGGTAAAGATTTTCGCGTTTTTGATGATTTTGTCTGCTTTCATTGTTTTTCCTTTCTTTGTCCTGTCG
>JAFSLL010000069.1 GCA_017448455.1 Oscillospiraceae bacterium
ACGACACTGGAAAATCAGGCACAGCCTCGCGAGCTCGGGAAGCAGGGTGCTGTATCCGCAGCTCCTGGCGGCAAAAATCGCGTCGATCTCCTTTGGAAGCGTGCGGACAAGCGTTTTCAGATACGCCAAGGATTCCTCCGACGTTCCGGTCACATGAATGATGTGGGAGACCGGGATATCGTTGCTCCTGCAATGCCGCAGACAGATCTCCGCCTGAGCCTTTGCCGAGAGCTTTCCGCAGGGGTCCGGGTCTGTCCGAACGTAGATCACCGTTCTCTTCGGTTTTTTCGGTTCGATGTAATACAAAGAAATCATCTCCGTTCTGAATTATATCGCAGATCACAGGTAATTTCAAGTGCCGTATTCTTGTGGCATGTTTTTCTCTGCCGTTCCATAGAATTTGGTTGAGAGGGGTGATGCTTATGCCAAAGGCATTTCATACAGTATTGAAGCAGGGGAGGGGAGATACCGGGATCCGAAAGCTCATGCTCGGGATCCTGATATCGGCTGTAATCCTGTGCTGCGCAGTTTCCATTTGCGCGTTTGTTATCAGCAGAGGGTCGCTTTCCATCAAACGCGCCGGAACAGTCGGAAAGCTGATTTACGCAGCCGTCGTGGCCGCAGGCGCGTTTTGCGCGTCAAAACAACAAGCCGCCGGTAAACTATTGTGGGCGTTGTTGACGGGCGTGTCCGTTTGCCTGTTGACGTCTGGCGTCTTGCTGCTGATTCCGGGCGAAGCTGATTTTTCGTTTTATCGTCTGGTATTGATTTCGATTGTTTTCGCGTTGATCGGCGGACTGTTCGCGGTCAGAAAAAAAAGAAGCGGTTACATATAATTATGCTTTGTGCTTATTGACAATATAAAACCGTGCGTGAAATTACTTTTGGATTCAAGATATTGGGGCTTGACAACGCGATAGACCACCACCCCTTGAATCGGTTCAATAGTTTACATAATCATATTAACATAATTTCTGTCAATAATTAACAAAAAACAGTGGATTGTATAAAAAAGCTTGAAAAGTAACGAATTTTCGGGTATAGTAACAGAGCATAAGATAGCGTATTATGCGTGAAAATAACGCCATTTGCGGAAAATTGTGTTCTGTGATCAGCTGTACCACAACATCTTGATTTTGAGGGATCGCATGACACATATCCGACGCATTCTGAGGCTGCTCCGTTCTCAAAAGAGTGAAGAGCAGATCATTTTCTTATGCCTGCTGACTGGCTCTCTTGCCGGAGCGCTCAGCGCGCAGCTGCGCCAAGCCGTTGTTTCTGAAGCCACTGTCGCCTCGATCCGACAGGTATCCCAGCTCCAGCTTTGGCTGCGAGGCGCTTTGTTTCCGCTGCTGATGGCGGCCGCGTTGATCTGGAAAAGCGGTTTTCTTCTGCGCCTTTTGTTTGTGCTCAAGGGCGCCGTCATTTCCCTGACGGTCTGCGCGTTTTCCGCTTCCGGCGCTGCCGCGCTTTCCGCGCTGTTCCCGATCCTGCTGTTTGAAACCCTGCTGCCGCTGCCGATGCTGCTGTCAGTGGGTTCTGTATGGTTGGAGCAGACAGAAACAGGGAAGACCGAGCTCTGGCTTCTGATCCCCCTGCTTGCCTTGATTTTTCTTCTGATCCTTTTGGAAACGATCTTGTATTAAACGATTTACGAAAGAGCGAATGCATATGACGGAGACTATCAACCTGTATGAAAGCTATTTGCTGGAGGTCAAACGCTCCTCGGCAAATACGGTTGCGTCTTACATACGGGATCTCAAACAATTTGATCAATATATAATGAATAATCTGAACTGCCCTTTGGAGCAGGTCAGCACAGAGCAGGCCACAGTCTATTTCGCGTGGTTGACCAACAGCGGAAAGTCCTCCGCCACCGTCACCAGAAGCCTTGCTTCCATCAAGGGCTTTTACAGCTATCTGGTGGCCTCCGGGCGGATGGAAAGCAACCCCGTGAAGTCCATTCATCTTGCCAAGGTGGAGAAGAAGCTGCCGCAGATTCTCACCGGACGCGAGGTGGAGCTGCTGCTGGAGCAGCCGCAGTGCACCGACGCCAAGGGTTATCGGGATAAGGCCATGCTGGAGCTGCTTTACGCCACAGGGATCCGCGTGAGCGAGCTGATTTCGCTGAACGTGGAGGATGTGAATCTTCCGGCAGGCTTTATTCGCTGCGGCGTCAGCGGCAAATCCCGGATGATCCCCTTGTATCCGGCCGCTGTTCACGCGATCCAGGTTTATATCAATCAAATCCGTCCCAGCATGGTGGCCGATCTCGCGGAGCCCGCTCTCTTCGTCAATCTCGGCGGAGAGCGGATGTCCCGCCAGGGCTTTTGGAAAATCATCAAGCATTATCAGCAGACGGCGAACATTCAGAAGGACATCACCCCCCATACTCTGCGGCACAGCTTTGCCGCCCATTTGCTGGAAAACGGCGCGGATCTGAAATCCATTCAGGAGATGCTCGGACACAGCGACATCTCCTCGACGCAGATCTACGCCCAGATCGTCAAGCAAAATCTGAAATCCGTATACAACAAGTTCCATCCAAAGGCTTAATTCAAATGAAAGCAGGTAAATCTGTCATGAAAATCAAATCCGGCTTTATTCTGCGGTCCATTGCCGGCTGCAAGGTCGTTGTCTCCGTGGGCAAACGGACGAGGGATTTCAACGGGATCATCAATCTGAACGGTACCGGCGCGTTCCTCTGGGAGCGACTGCAAACCGGCGCGACGGAGGATGAATTGGTATCCGCGATCCTGGCCAATTATGTAGAGGTGGACGAGCCTCTCGCCAGAGAGAGCGTCCGCGCCTTTATCAAAAACCTGTCGGACGCCGGCTGCCTCGATGCCTGAAGAGAAAAAACTGCTCGCGCTGAAGGATCTGGAGCCGCTGATGCGGGAAGCCTTTGCCGCCGGTCAGGCCTTTTGGCTGCCTGTGACCGGCACCAGCAATCTGCCGACCCTCACCGGCGGTCGTGATACCGTGATCCTGGCGCAGGTGCAAGGCGCTCTGAAACGGGGCGATCTCCCGCTTTATCGGCGGGACAGCGGCCAATATGTGCTTCACCGCATCGTTTCCGTGCAGAAGGACGGCACATATACCTGCTGCGGAGATCATCAGTGGGTCCGAGAACCCCACATTCGGCAGGATCAGTTGATCGCGAAGGTTGTTTGGATTACGCGAAAGGGCAGGGAGTTTTCCGCTCAAAACAACATATACCGCGCGTGGGTCCGGATCTGGGTCTTTCTGCTGCCTTGCAGAAGCTTCCTGATCCGGTCCTGTTCCGCGATCACGCGTATCTGTAAAAGGCTGTTTTCCAAGCGTTGACTGTTCTGTTTTATTTTTAGGAAGTGAACATATGAACCATAAAGATAAATATTGGTCTTCCAAACCGGTAAAGGTCGCGTTCCTCATTGTTCTGGATCTGCTGCTGATCAATATCTCCTCCCTCCTGGCGCTTCTGCTTTTGGAGAATTTCAATTGGACCCGGATGATGAACAGCAGCTACATGGATTTCTTTGTGGATTACTCCATCATCAGCTCCATTGTGACGGTTATTATTTTTATTCCCTTCAAGCTTTACAACAGCCTTTGGGAATTCGCCAGCGTGGACGAGCTGATGCATATCGTCCTGGCGGGAGCCCTGGTCAGCCTGATCAAGTTCATTTGCAATCAGTTCAAGTTCCCCGTGGCCTTCCCCCTGAGTTATCCGCTGATCAGCGGGATCCTGCTCATTGTGTTTGTCGGCGTGTCACGGCTGAGCTACCGCTTCTTCCGATCCAGAATCCGTCCGGAGGGCGGCTCCGGGCGGGCCAGGACCTTGCTGATCGGCGGCGGCAACGCCGGCGCCATGGCCCTGCGGGAGTTCCAGACCAGCATCAAGTCCGGCAACAAGGTCGTCTGTATTGTGGACGACGATTACTCCAAACGAGGAAGCTATCTGCGGGGCGTCAAGATCGTCGGCAACCGTTATGACATCAAGGCGATCGTGGATAAATACAAAATCGATGAGATCGTCCTGGCGATCCCCACCGCGAAGGCAACAGACAAGCGGGACATCCTGCGGCTCTGCCAGCAGACAAAATGCCGTCTGAAGACCCTGCCCGGTATTTTTCAGCTGGCCAACGGGGAAGTCTCTCTCCAAAAAATGCGCGACGTGGACGTGCTGGACCTGCTGGGCCGGGACAGCGTGCAGGTGGATCTGACCGGCATCTCCGCATACATCCGGGGCAAAACCGTTCTTGTCACAGGCGGCGGAGGCTCCATCGGCAGCGAGCTTTGCAGACAGATCGCCAAGAATGATCCTGCGCGTCTGATTATCTTCGACATCTACGAAAACAATGCCTACGATATTCAGCAGGAGCTGCTGCGCGCCAATCCCGGCTTGAATCTCACGACCCTCATCGGCTCTGTTCGGGATCGGGACCGCGTGGAGATGCTGTTCGCGGAATACCATCCCCAATTGGTCTTCCACGCCGCCGCCCATAAGCACGTCCCGCTGATGGAGAACAGTCCCAACGAGGCCGTGAAAAACAACGTCTTCGGCACCTTGAATGTGGCCATGGCCGCGGACAAGTTCCACACGGAAAAATTTGTTTTGATTTCCACCGATAAGGCCGTGAATCCCACGAACATCATGGGCGCGACAAAACGGATCTGCGAGATGATCGTGCAGTCAAGGTCCAACCGTTCGGAAACCGTGTTTGTGGCGGTGCGCTTTGGAAATGTGCTGGGCAGCAACGGCAGTGTGATCCCGCTCTTCAAGAAGCAGATCGCGGACGGCGGACCCGTC
>JAFSLL010000070.1 GCA_017448455.1 Oscillospiraceae bacterium
AATCGGCTTTCTCGGTGAGATTGCCGCTGCTTTCCAGAGTGATGGTTGTGCTGCCCGCGGACAATGTGAGCTTGGTTTTCGCCTTCAGCTCAACATTTCCGCCCTTTAAGTCCATGAGCAGCGCATTGTCGCCGCCTTTATCTTTAATGTTGATGCTCTGTGCCTTATCGTCGATTTGAATGACTGTGCCGGACGGCATCGTGAGCGTGACTGCCTGCTCGCCATCTTTGTCGTGAAGGAGAATCTCGGTTTTCTTTGGAGTTTTCAGCACATAGTCTTCCACTTTGCCGTTCTGAATGGACAGGGGAGCGGTAACCTCTGTGTTCCAATATCCGCCCAGAACCAGCGGCCTGTGAGGATCATCGTCCAGATAGGCCAGCACGACAAGGTCGTCTACCTGAGGAAAGAACATCATTCCGCATTCCTTGCCGCCCATAGGCGTCATGACATAGCACCAGTCTGTCTCCTCTTCGTCCTTTGAGCCGATGGGGAGACACTTGACCCGGTTAAAATTCTCTTCATCCTTGATATTCGTGACCTTCGCCAGGGTCAACCCGCTGCGGGACATCGCCCGGTCAGACACAGGCCCCGCCTGACCAATCAATTCATTCAGATGGTCCGCAATACTCATGCTTTCGCACCTTTTATTTCAAATTCAGTTTTATATCCGTCGATATCAAAGATATGCCGAACTTTTGTCAGAAAATAGCTGCCGTTTGACTGATCGTCACCGCCGTCGATTTTGATATAACGTCCGGGGATCAGCTCCGGTATTCCAATGCAACTGCCGCCGCCGGAAACCAGCCCCATGGCAATTCCGTCCAGACGGTTCTGCGCCAAAAGCTTGCATTCATCCTGCGTTCTGGCATATTCGCTGTATTCCCGCAGAACCGCGTCCTTAAGACTCGGCACCAGCTGCGCTGCGCTTTTTCCGCTTCCGCCGGCTTTGACGCTGTCTGCGGTACCCTCAATGGGTTTCTGGTTTACATCTCTGCCTCTGATTTCCACCTTGCCAACCTGATGGGCAAGCGAGACGCGTTTTTGGAAAGAGGACAGCCCCTGTCCCAATGTCAGGGTTATGATCGGGCTGGTCTTACTGGCGACATTGTCAAGAATCAGCTCTCCGGCAACACAAAACAAGCTGAGCCCGTATCGCTGCGCAATGAGGTTCAAAAATTTCCAGTCATCAATCTGCTCTTTTACGATCGGCGTCTCAAACCCGTTCAGAGTTCCGATGGTTACGGATTTTGCAAAACCCGCCGAAACGCTCTTATTCAGAATTTCCTTGACGATCGCTGCGGCCTTTTTTTTCCCTGCGTACAAAGGTTCGCGCAGACTCATCAGATATCCGAGACCATCCAAACCCGATACAGCGATATAGGGTGAGCCATCACCGGAAAAACTAATGGTGTAATCGTCCACATAACCGAAAAAGAGAAGCTTTTTCTTGACGTAACCGCCTTTGATTTCAATTTCGGCGCCGACCTTGATGGTCTTGGTCAGGTTGTTGAGCCAACGGCTGTTCTCCTGATCGTACTGCCCATCCACACGGAAGGAGCAGCCGCCTGCCCGACCGTCGCAGGAGATTTCCACCTCCAGAGAGGAAATCGGCACCTTGGTGTTTACAAAAGTCTTTCCACCTACGGTAATCTCGTAAGCGGGCGCAGTGAAGCTGTCATATTTTTTGTACAGATCTTTAAAGGTATAGGCTCCTGTGTCCATGCGTCATTCCTCCAGCGCCGGAAGCCGCAGCAGATCACCGCTCTGAAGAGCTCGCGGATTGGTCAGTCCGTTGGCATCCGCAATGGCACGCCACTGGCTGCTTTGACCGTATTCTTTCGCTGCAAGCGCCCACAGAGAGTCTCCGATTTTGATTCGACGGAATTTTGTGGTATCCGGAGAGTTCATCGGGTTGGAGCCGAACAGCTGCTGCAGATCCACCTTCTCAATAAACGTGCAGTCCAGCCGTGCGCGGACAGGACGGCCTTTTTCGTCAAATTTCAGGAAGTTCTGTCTGCAACTGGAGAGATAGCCTTTAAACTGCAACGATCCCCATTTGATTTTCAGCAGTGGCGGACGGTGTACGTCCGGATCAATGCGGGTGAGATTGTAAATCTTTGAGGTATATTTTCGCACATCCAATAGATTGGCAAGGCTTGGAAGCATGCTGTTTCCCGAGAACTTCAGTTTTTCGACAAAGCCGCCGCCTACCTCGCTTCCGGCAGACATGCTGTCAAAGAACAGCTCAAAATGCAATGTTTCTCCTGAGCCGTCCGTAAACTGAACCAAAGGGGCGTCGCTGTTGACCAGTTTGTCCTGGTGATAATCGACGCTTCGCTCCTGCGTGTAGGATTCAGGATTATACAGAACCTCAATCTCATCGCCACTGTCCTCGTTCGTGATGACCATTTTGGCCAGTGGCACCAAAATATTTGGATTTGGAACACCGACATACATAGGCTAATTTCCTCCGCGGCGTAATTCCTTCCTCAATCGTTCTTCTATGATCCGATAGACCTTGTCTGCCATTCTCTTGGCTGTCCGTTCCTCTGACTCCTGACTGCGGGGCGATTGCTCCGACGCCGCGCCGTCTTTGGAGCGAAAAACCATCGGGGACTGCGTGACAGAAGGGATACCCTCTGTATGGAATGGCCTTCCGGCAGGAAGCGCATTCGGCGCGCTCCAATTGATATAACCGCCCGTGTTTCCGGATTTCGCTCCTGAAGCGGAATCGGACTGAGCGCCGAAGGGCGGAAGCTGGCCGCCGTTTTGCTGGAGGACAGCCTGTGCCCAAGAGGGCAGCTCCTGAGAAAAAGAGTTCTCAGTCTTTGTTTGGGACGTCCCTTTTTCCGATATGGCTTCCTGCGGTGTGCGCAGCATTTGGGCGTAGGTCAGATCAACCCGTTTTTCCCAAGGCGTAGGAATCTTTGACTCCGGTACAGCAGAACGAAATGTGAGTACCGGCTGACCGATCCGGGGCGTCTTCCTTTCAGACGTTTGTTTTGCCGTTTGTCCAGGAGGCAGACGATGGGAAGAACCCCTGTTGTCCGTCTGCACTGTGTCAAGCATATTGTTGTGGTTCGAGTCTCTATATTCCAATGTTGTGGGAACAGACGCCGTTCCGTCCGTATCGGAATCATCGACAGGCATTGCGCGGGTCATTTCCTCCTGCGCCGATTCCGCAGGCTTATTCGCGGTTTGGTATGGCTTTCGTGATTCGCGGTTTGGCGTGGCATCCGCCATTGCCTGCCTCACTTCAGATTTTGCAGGAGTATCCGTAAGATATGGCCGCCGTATTGCCGAGGGGTTTTTATTCGCAATAGGCTGAACCGATACCGCACCATGCATTGTATTTTGTTCATCAGATGACTCCTGTGTCCGATATTCCAGATCGGCAGGGGAAGCAGGAAGAGGGGAGGCATCGGATTCGGCAACTGGCAGAGCTTGTGCCGCCTGCTCTGTGATGATATTCGTCGGCACACGCTCCGGCTGTTGGGAAAGCTGGGCCGACTGATTTAATGTCGCTTGTGTTGGGGAACCTGTTGCCGCATTTCCCTGCCGTGTCGGCTGGGGCAACGCAGAGTCGGTTAATGCCTGCACATGGGAGAGAGGTTGGGACGTCTGGCTTGGTACAGCCTTCACCGACGTTTCTGTATGGTATGGCTGCTGTGCATCCGGGATTCTGTGATCTGCCAGGGGATGGTTTGCCGACGTGTGCTGTGCTGCCTCCTGCCGCTCTGCCAGTTCTTGTGTCCGGTATTCCAGATCAGCAGCAGAGGCGGGGAGCGAGGAGACGTCGGATTCGGCAAGGGGCAAAGCTTGTGCCGCTTGCTCCGTGATGATAT
>JAFSLL010000071.1 GCA_017448455.1 Oscillospiraceae bacterium
AGAAAGCATTTTCTCGGAAGCGTATGAACTTTCATATACCGTTTTCGCCGTCCTGGCGATCAGCTTCGGCGTCTCTCCGCGCAGCTTCTGCCGAAGGAGCATGTAATAAAGTGAGCCGAGGATATCCTGATGATGTGCCAGCAGTTCTTCAAACGGCTTCAGGTAAAAGGCGAGATCCGGGACCTTAGCCAAACGTTTTTCTGCACGATCCGAATCTGAAATTCCGACATGCACATATCGGTACAAAACCTGCGGTAGATAGTAGACCGTTTTGCTGACTTTCAGCGTCTTCAGCACCATCAGGAGGTCTTCCATGAGAAACTTTTTTTCATCATATCGGATCCCATTTTCGATGAGCACCGAACGCCGAAACAATTTGTTGCACGAGCTGGAAAGCGCGTTGTTGTGATAGAGTTCTGACAGTAGTTCGTCAATCTCTTCACTGGTCAGCATTGCTTCCCTGTCATAATAAAGCTCCAACCGTTGATACAAGCGCTTATGATAATAAAAATCAAAGCTCATGCCAAAGATCATCATATCCGGCTGATGCTCTTCCACGATCTGCGCGGCGCGCGTCATGCTGCCGGGATCGACCAAATCGTCAGAGTCGAAAAACCAGACATAATCTCCGCGGGCTTCATCCAAGCCGTGATTTCTTGCCGCAGAGACGCCCTGATTCTCCTGATGAAAGCAGCGGATATCGGTATTCTCTGCCGAGAGTCGATCACACAAAGCTGATGTACCGTCTGTTGAGCCGTCATCTACCAGAATGATCTCATAATCGGGCAGTCCGCACGCCTGAATGCTGCTCACTGTTTTTGCAAGTGTTGTCAGGCAGTTGTAAGCAGGAATGATGACACTGTACTTCATGGCTTCACCGTTAAAACGAGACCTCTTTTGCCTGAAACTTGTTACCGTTGCTGATCCAGCTTTCGGCTTCCTGAGCTGTCAAAACGCCGTGGGTCGCCATAGCACGGTAGTCCTCGGCCTCTAGCTCAGCAAACTCAGAATGACCGGTCATAATGTTCTTGGGCAGATTCCAGTAATCCCCGTAGGCATTCGTCAGCCACTGCGGATAGTTGCCGAAGGTCTCGTAGATTTCACCGTCAAAGCGCACCTGCGCCGGCTTCAGAAGTTCGTCCTTCGGGTAACTGTACCAGGTATTCGTCATGAGGCAGTTATCATCAATACCAAAGCCCAGGTAATTACCCTTGCCATAATAGCCGAGGCGTTCGGAAAGCGCCTTGAATTTGGCTTCCATGCGCGCATTCAGCGCAGCGTTCGGCTTAGGCACGGCATAGTCCTCGATACGCTCGCCGGTCTCGGCAAAATACCGCTTCATCTCCGCAGCATACTCCCAGTGAGCTGCTCTGATCTCTTTGTAGCGCTCCTCGAGATTACTGTCATCCGCCGAAAATTCGTCCATGACGAAAATGTCCACAAAAAACTTGTCCAAGTCACGGAATTTGACCTTGATAAACTTCTCATACATGATGCTGTAGCAGTTGTCCGCGCGAAGAACCGGGTCGTTCTGCAAAAGTGTCATCAAGCGCTCGCAGTCTAAGCGCAGCATAGCGACATCAATGTCATCGTCCCAAGGGATAAAGCCCTGGTTGCGCACCGCGCCAAGAAGGCTGCCGAAAGCCAGAAAAATCCGCAGCCCGTTTTCATCGCAAACCTGCTTCATGTGTTTGAGTATTTTGTGGTTCATTTGCTGGACGAGGCGGGATTTCCCTTCAGCTTCAGGCATTGAAAGGAACACACGACGCTTTGTCTCCGCCATGGTCTCCTCCTGATGCTTTTGCGACAGCCAGAAGAGGTACTCCATTTTATAATCCAGCTGATCCAGACGCTGCTTCAGTTCCTGCTGGTCTGATTTGTTTTCCAGCCGAATGGTATTGCCGATCCGGTATGACGGAATCAGACGGCGAAAGAATCTCCTGAGCTTCTTAAACATCTGTCTCGCTCCTCGTTTGTTTCAAAATGCTTTTATACATATTCAGCAGCCGCTTTCCGTTCTCTGCCCGGTCATACGTCCTCGCCGCGTGGTCGTGGCCTTTTTGCGAGAACTGCTCTGCCAGATCACGATCTGCAAAGATTCGGCAGACGGCGTCGGCCAGGAGGTAATGCTCGTTGAACGGATACGGAAAACCGTCTTCGCCATGGTCGATCATCTCCAGCATCGCGCCGACGCAGGAGGCCACGCTTGGCACGCCGAGGATCATCGCCTCGCCCAATGAAGTCGACTGGTTCTCAATTGACGAAGCGGAGACGAATACATGGGATTTCAGCATTCTCTCCTTCACCTGATCCGTATTTAAATGGCCGAGAAACACAATATGATCCTTCAAATTCAAGCGCTCGATCTGTTTCTGGATCAGCCAGTTGTAATCCGGCGCCGCGTTCTGAACAGCAGCTTTTAGACCGTGATAATTTCTCCACGGGAGCCGGTTTGCAACAACATAGATCTTCGTGTCCGGATATTCATGAAGGATCATCGGCATGGCGTCCAGCAGCTTGTGGAAGCCTTTGATCGGGTAGGAAAAGAGTGCATAAATGCTGTGCTTTTCACAGGCGTCGTAACTCCATCGCTCGTCCGTATAGAACTCATTCCGGAGGATTAAGCCGCAGTCAAAAGTTCTGCAATCGGGATTGATCGAACGCGCAACCGCGTTGCCCCAGGCGCTGCCGCCGTTGATGAACCGGGCGCGCTGCAGCACTTTCTGTTCGATCTCCGCTCTTTGTTCAAAGGAGCGCTTCTGCAATTCTATACTGTTGCCGCCCTTGTGCAGCGCCCGGAGCAGCCTGTGCAGCAGCGTATCCCGGCATTGTCTCTCCGGAAGCCCCGCATAGACCTGATCCTTCAGATAGGTCATGGCTCCCTGCACAGTCACCAGCAGTTTATGGGGATCCGCACACTTGGCCATCGCCCAGGATTGTTCAAATTCCGTGCCGTAAATATGTACGACGTCTGGGTTTTCCTCCTGCAGAATGGTCCGGCATGATAGTTCCATTTTCTCGACTGACCCGGTCGGAAAGAGATAATAGGTCACACCATTGACCGAATAATGGCTTGTCTCGTTCAGTCCGGTGCGCGAAGCGCAGAT
>JAFSLL010000072.1 GCA_017448455.1 Oscillospiraceae bacterium
ACAGCCTATCGATTGAAGGAAGGTCTCCGGGCAATCTTTCACCTCCCTGCCGAGGAAGTTCGGCCTGCATTGCAGAAATGGCGCCGCCGAGCCTGGTCTTGCAGGATTCCGGAATACGTCGATCTCCAGAGGAAGATTCGACGTCATATAGATGCGATTGTCGCCACCGTGACACACCAGATCTCCAATGCCAGAATCGAGGCTGCTAATAACAAGATCAAGCTGACGATTCGGATGGCCTATGGCTTTCGGAACATTGATAACCTGGTTGCTCTGATCTACCTTCGCTGCGGTGGGAGGGTGATCTACTTACCGGGTAGGTTCCCATTGAATGGGACTTGACCCACATCTTCTATGGATGCCTCCGATTTTTACGCCCTGTTCCTGCCTTGTCAATGTACTCATGTTTTTACCCTCCTCAGAACAGTGCGTCTTCCTTGCTGACTTTGCGGATCAGCATATTGGACAGAACCACCAGGATGCAGCCGACCACAGACTGGAACAAACCCGCCGCGGCGGACATGCCGGGGTTATTCTGGTTCATCAAAGCATTGTAGACGTAGGTATCAATCGTTTGCGTAACCGGATAGAGAATGCCGCTGTTTTTCGGCACCTGATAGAACAAGCCGAAATCCGAGAAGAAAATTTTGCTGATGCTCAGGATGAACATGGTGATGATCGTGGGACGGAGGCAGGGCAGCGTGATCTTGAAAATCTGCTGGAATTTGCTTGCGCCGTCCACACGCGCCGCCTCATAGTAATCCTCGCTGATACCGACCACAGCGGCCAGGTAAACGATGCTGTTGAAGCCGATGCCCTTCCACATGTTGACGAACACGAGGATGAACGGCCAATACTTTGGCTCCTGATAGAACCTGATCGGATCAATCCCAAACAGCGGCAGGATGGAATTGTTCACATAGCCGGTTTCTACGCTGAGGAACGCATATACCAGATAACTGACGACGACCATGGACATCAGATACGGCAGCAGGATGAGCGTTTGGAAAACACGGTTTGCCGCTTTGCTGCGCACTTCGTTTAACAGGATCACAACGATGATGGCAAGAACGGTGCCAAGAATAATGAAGGCAAGGTTATAGAGAACCGTGTTGCGAACGATGGTCATAAGCTGGCCGGATGACACCAGAAACTCGAAGTTTGAAAGACCGTTCCATTTGCTGCCAAAGATACCCAGACGCCAATTCACCTTTTTAAAAGCGAGGATCACGCCGGGCATGGGAAGATAATTGTTAATGAGAAAATACAGTAATCCTGGCAGCATCATGAGGTAAAACGGCCAGTATTTTTTCCATTTGTTCACTTTTTTGGCCTTAACAGGATGAACAGCCTGCATGTGTATATCCTCCTTTCAACAGACCCGGACGAAGGCTACCCTCCGTCCGGGCAAATCGTTTGTTTGATTACTTACCGTATTGTTCGTCAAACTGACGCTGCTTTTCAGCAACCACACGGTCGATGCCAGCGGCTTTCAGTGCCTGGATGAAGCGGGGATAGTAAGTATCCAGGTCTACGCTGCCGCACTCAAGCGCGGGAACATACTGGGCAACGACAGAAGACAGGGTGGCAATTTCATTGGTCACATGATCCATTTTGAACCTGATCCCAACGCCTTGGGTGGGATTGTGGCTCGCAAGCTCGGTGTATGCGTCATTTGCCGCCTGCGTGCTGAACTTGGAGAAAGAATAAACCTTTCTTGCGTCGCCCCAAATGCCCAGCGTGTTGTAATAGGGGCTGTTTGTTGCCGTGATTCCCTCGGGGAAGCCGATATATCCGGTTTCTTTATCCAGCATCACATAGTGCTCGCCTTCAATGCCCCACATGATCAGATTGGTCAAATCGCTGTCAGACCAAACCAGGTCAAGGAATTTAACAGCAGCCTCGGGGCACTTGGAGCGGAAAGGAATCACCCAGCCGCCAGCGCCTTCGGAGGCGTAATACGGAGTCCCCAGCCGAATGATGACGTCGCCTTCATTCCGCATGATCGGAGTGCCAACCATAAAATAGCCCGCGCTTACGCCAGCGTGTTTCAGGGAATTCACGGTGCCTTCCATGGTGGCGGCATCGGGATGAATGTAACCCGCAAGATTCCATTCCCTCAGATGGCGCAGATAATCCTGATATTCCTCGGTTTCAAACAGATCCACGACGGTGGTGCTGTCTTCGCCCATCAGAACGCCGGAGTAATTCGGCGCGCCGCCCAAGGTGTCAACAGACGTACTGGTCGCGTAGGTAAATTCAGAGCCGCTCTTGCCGGTGGTGACCACGCCGCAGGGATACATTTCAGGATGCATCTCTTTGATCTTGGCAAAGAGACCAGTAAGATCATCCAGCGTATATACGCGAGATTCATCATAATCGAAGCCGGTTTCCTCGATGAATTTTTCGCCGATCACAAATCCGCCGTTAGAGCCGACAATAGAGGGCACGCCATTGATTGCAAAGATTTCACCGTCGAAAGTGTTGTTCACAACAATGGACGGCCTTTCTTCCATCAGCGCGGTCAGATGGGGGCCGTATTCAGCAATCAGATCATTCATGGGGAGAAGCAGATCCTGGTCTACATAGGTGCTCAGATCCTGGAGCAGCGGCATCATTAAGTCGATCTGTTCGCCGCCCGTAGCGATCCAGGTCGGGAACAGCGACATGGCGTCATACGCGGAGACGGCCTTGAATTCTACTTCCACATTGATTTCCGGGATCGTGCGCTCGTTGACTTTCGCCACGACTTTCGGCAGATCGGGCGGGGTCGTGCCCAGCGTCAGGTAGGTAACGATCAGATGGTCGGGAAGTGTCAGCCAGT
>JAFSLL010000007.1 GCA_017448455.1 Oscillospiraceae bacterium
ACATGTAAGTAATCAGCCCCTGCGGCTTTGACCTCTTCTACCTCAACACCAAGTTGAGCAAAGTCCGCTGACAGTATGGATGGAGCAATTTTTATCATCAGGTTCTTTCTCCTTTTGAATATGATCAGGCGTTATTCTACTCCAATTGCTCAG
This sequence comes from Oscillospiraceae bacterium, assembly GCA_017448455.1. Lineage (GTDB taxonomy): Bacteria > Bacillota > Clostridia > Oscillospirales > Oscillospiraceae > Limivicinus. The sequence goes on from JAFSLL010000007.1 coordinate 154, forward strand.
CATAAAACGTGTATGTGCGTTTCCCATTTTTCTTCGATTGATACAGTGCCGCATCGGTTTTCTCGAACAGGCTTTTCCTGTCGACTGCCTCATCTCCCCGCGCAATACCGACACTGACGGAGATTGGTGGCAGTCCGTCATATGCTTTTGAGAGCTGTATATTGATATCCTCTATTTTCTGAACCACAACGGCTTTATCTATGGATGCAGACTGTGTCATAAATACTGCAAATTCATCACCGCCGATACGGCAGATATAATCATCGGGTCGAAAATTGTTTTTTAAAACCTGTACCAGTCTGATCAGAACCTTATCTCCTGTCTCATGTCCATAGGTATCGTTGATGCTCTTGAAGTTATCCAGATCGAAAAGCAGCATTGTGACACTGCGCAAATCAAGACTGGAAAGGAGAAGTTCATAGCCGGCGCGATTGTATGCCCCGGTCAGCTCATCGTGCGACGCCTTGAAATTCACCCGTTCAAAACTACTTTTGTAGATCTCAAACATTTTGTTGTAGGTACGCGCCAAATAGCGGAATTCGTTTGCTCCGATTTCCGGGAGTGGACTTTCGTTCCGTATATGATCCACCGCATCCAGAACCGGATAGATACTGAGCCGGGAAGTGAGCCAGACCATAAAGAAGATCCCAACGGTCTCCAGCAGGATCACCAGGCACGTATAACTTACCTTCCCGCGCAGCAGCTCAAGCGCAGAGGCATCCGTGTCATAGGCCATCTTTTCCAGCTCGTCGAGGCTTGCCCATATGTTTTCCCTGACACGCGTCTTCCTCGCAAAATATTCATCATCCAAAACGATTTCGGTAGCGCGGAGCATCATCTCCTCCGGAGAGAGCGTCTTGTCCCGAGCAGAGAGCGACACTGCTTGTAGGGGTTCCGGAAAGTCCGTATATCCCTTCGCCTCCATCACAAGGCGCATTGCATAGTATTCCCGGTTCATCTGCCGCCTGGAATCCTCCCAGGCAGCCTGAAGGTGCGCGAGGGCATCGGGGCTGGCGTTGCCCGCGGTCATGCGGTCAATTGCTTCTTCACGGCGTCTGGCCTCCAACGCCTCCGCAAAATACTCTTCAAGAAAGCGTCTGTCGCCCTCAGCGCTAAAGCGCTGTACCTTTTCCGTCAGGTAATCCGAAGCGTCCATCAGTTCACGGGCCGCCTTCCGAAGCTCGATCTGCTGTTCAGAGACCTCGACCAGACGCTGGGAGCTATGAAACAGATCGAAGTTGGAATAGAGCATCAGCGCAGAGACAAGCACTGTTCCAATGAGAATCCATATATGAATCGTCCGCAGAGACAGTCCCTCATGCTGCTTTGTATCTTTCATCAACGTCTTCTCCCGCCGAATGTTTCTCATGATCATGATACGCAGGGACAAGAAAAGCAGGATGGTCCGTTTATCGCGGAAAATCCTGCTTATCTTTTTCGCGCCGTAATCAAACGATTTATACCCGATAGGTCTCCAGAAGCTCGCGTCCGTCCCGACCGGCCTGCTGCCAGTCGTCCGGGACATCGGCCTCAATGGTCAACAGACCGTCGTAGCCCTTGAGCTGAGCGAAGAAGGGGGCGTAGTCATAGTCGTCCCGCACGCTGGGATATCTTCTCTCCGGCCAAGTGAGGGGGTAGTCCACATGGACATGGTGCACGATGTCGCGGTAGGTCACAAGATCCTCAAAGGGCTCCTTCGCCCATACGAAGTGGCGCAGGTCGGCCATGGCGAAGAGGTTCGGCATGTCGGCCGCGGCGATGACGCGCGCCGCCTCGGGCAGGGTGTTGATGTAATTGGAGTACTTCGGCCCCAAAGGCTCAATCAGGATCTGCTGACCGTTTTCACCGGCGATTTCGCAGAGCATGCGCAGGAAGCGAATAAAAACCTCCTCGTGTTGGATGCTGGTTTCGTCCAGGAGCCAGCGGGCTTTCCCGTTTCCCAGCAGGATGGTTTGCGTACCGAGCTTCGCGGAACGGGCGCAGGACTTTTTCAGATAAGGGGCAAGCTCCGCCTCCTGACAGTCGGGAACAAAGAAATAGGGATCCTTTATCGGCAGAACGCGCGCGCCGGTGGGGATGGGGAAAGCGGTCGCCTGCGCGTGTTCGAGGAAGCGCGCAAAGTCGTCGTCCGTGAGCTCCGCGATCTCCGGCATGTCGAGCTCCGCATAATCGAAGCCTGCCGCGCAGATCACGTCGTAGTCCTTCAAAAAGCCAAAACCGCCGAGCTTCATCATGATTCCTCCTTCAAAATGTCCAGAACAGCGGGGTCAAAGCCAGCATAGTCTCTCTCCCGCAGCAAAGCCTGCACCTCGGCAAGCGTCGGCAGGCTCGGCAGCGCGCCCATGCGGGAGACGGTGATCGCCGCCGTGTGGCTGGCGAAGGCAAGCGCC
>JAFSLL010000073.1 GCA_017448455.1 Oscillospiraceae bacterium
AAAAAGAAATGAGAACTGAATCGAGGGCTGCAAGATGGATGTGAGATGCGGGCAGTTTATCGGAAACGAGAGAGAATACTGTCAGGAATTTCTGGGCATCCGCTACGCTCGCGCCGGCCGTTTTGAATACCCTGTTCCCGTGTGGAGCGAGGAGGAGCAGGACGCGCGGGCCTAAGGCGCTTCCTGCACCCAATCCCGCATCTGGTACGAACATCTGGAGATCCCGGAGCGGGCGTTCTACCACCGGGAGTTCCGAAACGGCCAGGTCTACCGCTATAGCGAGGATTGTCTGTTTCTCAATGTATTCAAGCCGAAAACGCAGGGGAAGTATCCCAATGAGGAGGGACTTCCCATTTGGACGAGGGGCGGCATGAAGGAGCTGCGCATCGATGATGGTTTCCATATGTGCTATCCGGATATTGAGACAATACTGAAAAACACGCTGCGCCCTGATCCCGTATAAACGAAAAACACCTGTCGGACTTTTCTTGCCTGACAGGTGCTTCCGTGCTATAATGAGGTATATTTGAGTTTCCGTGAAACCCCGGCGTGACTGTTACTGAGCGGAATGATGCTCGTCGATCACATCGTACACCCAGATCTCCAGTTCGCCGGAACCCAGATGCAGCTCAGAGCGAAAACGCGCCTGACTGAGATAGGGGCCGAGCGTCGCACTGTCGGTCATAAAACGGGGGTAAGCGCATAGTACTTCGCCGGGCTTTTCATAGCCTGTCAGTACGCCGTCATTCTCCACATACAGCAGGCAGGGCAGACCTGCGCTGTCCGTCCCCTCAAAAATATACCGCGCGTCCAGACGGCGCAGTCCCGCGGGGTTTTCCTCCTGCACATCGACGGCGCCGGGCCGGGTCTCACCGCTGAAGAGCGGCGAGCATACACGCCCGGTAAAGGGAAAGATCGAAATGGCACCGTAAGGGCAGCGCATCTTTGTGATGCCGGCACGGTCCAGTTTGATCTCAAATTACATGATGGGCTCGCTCATCTCAGTAACATCCTTTCCAAAGATCAAGATATTATCGCAAAACCTGCATGTTCGGCGGCATGGTCCCCCTGCTGCCTGCCGGGATCGCCCAGCAACAGTATACTCTTTCTGCATTCGTAATGCAAGATTGCCGCGTCTCGCGGCATATGTAGGGTAACTGCGCAAATCATACAGTAGAAAACGGGCAGAATCCGTATTCCATACAGACAGAAAAAGTTCAAGATCAGAAAGGAGCCGCATATGGCAAAGTATGTTATGGCGCTCGATTCCGGCACGACCAGCAACCGCTGCATCCTGTTCAATGAGAAGGGAGAAATGTGCTCGGTATCACAGAAGGAATTTACCCAATTCTTCCCAAAGCCCGGCTGGGTAGAGCATGACCCGAACGAGATCTGGCAGACTCAGCTCTCCGTGGCCCGGACGGCCATGGCCAAAGCCGGCGCGAAATATACGGATATCGCAGCAATCGGCATTACCAACCAGCGCGAGACCGTCGTTGTCTGGGAGCGTGCCACCGGTCAGCCCATTTGCCCAGCGATCGTCTGGCAGTGCCGCCGTACGGCACAGTTTGCCGACGAGATGAAAGGCAAAGTGCCCGGCATTGTGGAGAAGTTTCAGAAGAAGACCGGACTCAAGTTCGATCCGTACTTTTCCGGCACCAAGATCCGCTGGATCCTGGACAATGTGCCCGGCGCGCGCGAAAAGGCGGAGCTCGGCAAGCTCTGCTTCGGAACCATTGAAAGCTGGCTGATCTACAAGCTGACCAAGGGCAGAGTCCATGTGACGGACTATTCCAATGCCTCGCGCACGCTGCTGTTCAACATCAACACTCTCGAGTGGGATGAGGAGCTTTGCCGGATTCTCGACATCCCCATGTCCATGCTGCCGGAGGCCAAGCCTTCCAGCTGCATTTACGGAGAGACAGATCCGGAATTCTTCGGTGGCCCGATCCTCATCGCGGGCGCGGCCGGTGACCAGCAGGCTGCGCTTTTCGGCCAGACCTGCTTCCAGGAAGGCGAGGCCAAGAACACTTACGGTACCGGCTGCTTCATGCTGATGAACACCGGCCTGAAACCGGTATTTTCCAAGAACAACCTGCTGACCACCATTGCCTGGGGGCTTGACGGGAAGGTGACCTACGCGCTGGAGGGCTCGGTTTTCGTTGCGGGCGCAGCGATCCAGTGGCTGCGGGATGAGCTCCGGGTTGTGGATAAAGCGCCGGATTCGGAATACTTCGCCACCCGCGTCGATGACACCAACGGCTGCTACGTGGTTCCGGCCTTCACCGGCCTAGGCGCGCCTTATTGGGATCCCTACGCCCGCGGCGCGATTGTAGGCCTGACCCGCGGCGTGAACAAATACCACATCATCCGCGCCACGCTGGAGTCTCTGGCGTTTCAGTCTTACGACGTGCTGCACGCCATGGAACTGGATTCCGGCAGACGGCTCACCGGACTGAAGGTGGACGGAGGCGCTTCTCATAATGACTTCCTCATGCAGTTCCAGGCGGACATCAGCAACTCCTCTGTCGTCCGTCCCAGCTGTGTGGAGACCACTGCCATGGGCGCGGCCTATCTTGCGGGCCTCGCGGTGGGTTACTGGAAGAGCAAGGAAGAGGTCATTGCAAACTGGTCTGTGGACCGTGAGTTTGTGCCTCAGATGGACAGCGACCAGCGCCAGAAAGAGCTTGCCGGCTGGGCTCAGGCCGTCAGCGCCACGCGCGGCTGGGCAAAAGAGAACTGAAACCGGGATAAACAGGGAGAGCCGCGGCCCGTTCCGAAGCGCTCTCTGAAAAGGAAAGGAAGAAAAAAACCATGATACTCGACACCTCGAAATATCTGGGGGCCTGCGCCTGCGGGCATGAACATACACTGCGCACCAAGCTGGTCGTATGCGAGCACGGGGCGCTGAAAAACTTTGACAAGTATATGGAAGATGCGGGGCTTTCCGGCTTCCGTACGGTCATCTATGACACCAACACATATAACTTGCCATCCATCACCCATGTTCAGGCAGATCAGGAGATCGTTCTGGAGGCCAAGGGCCTGCACAGCGAAAAGGGCCTCATTGAGGATTGCATGACCCGCTTCGTGCAGAAGCCCGACTATGTTGTGGTGGTCGGCGGCGGCACCCTCATGGACTTCGGCCGGTATTCTGCCTGGAAGCTCGGGATTCCGTTTGTCGCCATTCCCACAATTGTCTCCTCCGACGGCTTCACCGCGGACATCTGCTCCATCATCATCGACGGACAGAAGAAGTCCATCCCCATGCAGGCTGCCGACGCGGTCATCTGCGATATCGATGTGGTGGCCGGCGCGCCCATGTTCCTGACCATTGCCGGCGTGCAGGACATCATGGCAAAGGTCATTTCCATTGCCGACTGGAAGATCGCCTCTCTGGTTTCCGGAGAGTACTTCTGCCAGAAGGTCTGCGATATGGCGCAGGAGGCCCTGGACCTGATGACGAAGTGTGCCTATGATCTGAAAGCCGGCAAGGAACCGGATATCGAAACCATGGCCTATACGCAGATGCTCTCCGGCCTGACCATGCAGATCCTCTCCAACTCCCGCGCCGCATCCGGAGCTGAACACCTGGTGGCTCACCTGGTGGAGATGAAACCCCGCGGCTTTGAAAACGCCCACGGTCTGCACGGAGAATGCGTCGGCGTCGGCACGCTGCTGGTGGCGGAAGCCTACCACAAGCTGGCGGAGCGCGAGAGCATCGAGGTCAAGCCCTTTACCCCCATCGACGAGGAGTGGGTGCGCTGGGAGTTCGGCGATTTGGCCGACGGCATTCTCAAAGAGAATGAAAACGATGTGCTTGCCACTTTCCCGCCGGAGAATATCAAGGAGCATTGGCAGGAGATCCGGGAGATCATCGCCGGGATTCCGAGCTACGAGGAACTCCGCAGTCTCTATGCCGCCATCGGGGCAAAGCATACGCTGGAGGAGCTGGGGATTGACCCGGCCGTGAAGGACAGCTTCCTTGACATTTCCTCCGCCATCCGCAACCGTCTGACCCTGGCCCGTATGACCAGACTAATCTGCGACTGAGGAAACCGCGTGAGATCCTGCGCACGCAGGACTGACGCCTGAAAGAGAAAACCACGCCGATTTTCCTTCTTTTTCCGGAGAAGAAAAGTCGGCGTAATTTTGAGATACTGTCCTGCGAGATCCGCTATGACAGGATCCGCTGAACAGATCGGAGGAACAGGCTGTGCTGAATGTGAAAACACCGGAGGAGGTTCTCCGACTGATCAAAAGTGAATTCCAGGCTCTTGACACCTGTGAGACCGTACCCATTTCAGAGGCGCTCGGACGGGTGCTGACGGAGGATATCACAGCGGACGAGTATGTGCCGGACTTTGATCGGTCTACTGTGGATGGCTACGCGCTCCGGGCGAGGGATACCTTCGGCTGCTCGGATGCAGCGCCGGCGGTACTGATGTTCGCGGGTGAGGTCATGATGGGCTCAGGTGCGCGCGTGTCGGTTGAGAAGGATTCCTGTGCCTATGTGCCCACGGGCGGAGCAATCCCGCAGGGATGCGACTGCGTTGTGATGATTGAGTATACGGAGGACTACGGCGACGGCACTGTCGGCATTCTCAAGCCCGGTGCCCCCGGCATGAACCTGATCTTCCGCGGGGACGACGTGTTCCCCGGCAAGACTGTTCTCAAGGCGGGCCGCGTGCTGGCGCCGCAGGATATCGGCGCGCTGGCTGCCATCGGGAAATGGGAAGTTCCTGTTCGTCCGCGCCTTCGTGTTGGAGTGATCTCCACGGGTGACGAGCTTGTCCCCGCCAACCAGAAACCCGGCCCCGGGCAGGTAAGGAACGTAAACAGCCCGATGCTTGCGGCCCTGCTGACGGAGCATGGTGCGGAAGCGGTTGACTTCGGTATCGTCACAGATGATGAGAAGCTGCTGTGGGAAAAGACCAGAGCCGCGACGGAAAGCTGCGATGCGGTGATTCTCTCGGGCGGCAGCAGCGCGGGTGTCAGGGATGCGGCCTGCCGGATTATTGACTCGCTTGGTGAGCTGCTGCTGCATGGCATTGCGATGAAACCCGGAAAACCGACGATTCTCGGCAAAGTAGGCAACAAACCGCTGATCGGACTGCCCGGACACCCGGTCGCGGCGTTTTTTGCAGCAAAACTCTTTGTGGTTCCCCTGTTGGCGCAGCTGGAGGGGAGGCGGCAGCGAAGCTACCCGGTTAAGGCAAAGCTGGGAGAAAGCCTCAATGCAAACCACGGGCGGATGCAGATCAGCGCCTGCCGTATGGAATCAGCAGGCGGAGAACTTGTAGCGTTTCCGGTTCATTCCAAATCCGGTCTCATCACACAGCTGGCCGGGTCTGATGGTTTTATGATGATCGGCAGAGACTGTGAGGGCGCTGCGAAAGGCTCTGAAACCGACGTATACTGGAGTTAAGAGGAAACGGGAATGGCTTTTCACTATCTGAGCAATGTGCCGCTGGAACAGGCAAAAAAAGACTATTTCGGGACCCTGAAAGGACAGGGGTTTCTGGCGCGTTCAGAATATGTTCGTGTCCCGGAGGCTTTGGGACGTATGACGGCACGGGCAGTATATGCCCACATCAACGCGCCTCATTATGCCTGCAGTGCCATGGACGGCATTGCGCTTTTTGCCGGGGACAGCTTCGGCGCTACGGAGACGACACCGATTGTGCTGAGCAAAGGGCAGTTTTCGGTTGTGGACACAGGTGACCCGATTCCCGAAGGAACTGACGCGGTGATTATGGTGGAGGAATTGGTGAAAAATGAAGACGGCAGTGTCACCATTCATGCCCCTGCCACCCCATGGCAGCATATTCGTCAGATCGGGGAAGACATCTGTGCCGGAGAGATGATTCTCCCGAGCTTTATGGAAGTAACGCCTGCCGCCATCGGAGCCATGATTGCCGGTGGTGTGCTGGAACTGGAAGTGCTTGCAAAGCCCCTGGTCGGCATCATTCCAACGGGGGATGAGATCGTTCCGCCCTGTGCGGATCCTGCTCCGGGCGAGATTCTGGAGTTTAACTCCTCCATTTTTTCCGCTATGCTTTCCTCCTGGGGGGCAGCAGCGAAAACCTATCCCATTGTTCCGGACCGGTACGATGAGATCTGCTCCGCGCTTGCAAAAGCGGTGGAAGAATGTGATATGGTCATTCTCAACGCCGGCTCCTCGGCGGGCAGAGACGATTACTCCGTTTCGGCGGTGAAGGGAGTTGGACAGGTGCTGTACCACGGCATTGCCATCAGACCCGGAAAGCCTGCCATTCTCGGCTGCAAGGGAGCGGTGCCGATTCTGGGGGTTCCGGGATATCCGGTTTCCGGGATCATTGTAATTGAAGAATTGCTTCGGCCCCTGATCGACATCTGGTTCGGCCGGGAGAGCAGAGCTGAAAACAGCGTCAGCGCATCACTGGCTCGACCTGTAGTATCCGGGCTGAAGTATCGGGAATATGTGCGCGTTCGCGTGGGCAGTGTGGGTGACTCCCTGATCGCCTCTCCTTTGCCCAGAGGAAGCGGAGTGGTTTCGTCTTTCATGAAAGCGGACGGCCTGCTTGAGGTTCCGCAGGAAACGGAGGGGTATGCGGCAGGAGAGGAAGTTCGTGTACGACTCCTGACGGATGAAAAGAGAATTCAGAACACCCTGACTGTGATCGGCAGCCATGACCCGCTGCTGGATGAGCTGGCAGATCTCATCCACCGCGAAAACCGACGCCTGTTCCTCTCATCCGCCCATGTGGGCTCGATGGGAGGCATCATGGCCATCCGCCGGGGCGAGGCCCATGCCGCGGGCATCCACCTCCTCGACACCGCGACGGGCGAATATAACCGTTCGTATATCAAAAAATACTTCCCGCACGGCGGTGTGTATCTTGTCCGCTGTGTAGGCCGTCAGCAGGGGCTGATGATGCAGAAAAGCAACCCGCTCGGTATTGCTTCTTTTGCCGACATTGTCAAAGACAACGTACGTTATGTAAACCGCCAGAAGGGCTCCGGCACCCGTGTGCTGACAGATTATCTCTGCGAACGGTACGGCATCGACCGGGAGCGTATTTACGGCTATGAACGCGAAGAAATGACGCACAACGCGGTTGCCGTTCAGATTGCGTGCGGTTCCGCGGATGCCGGCATGGGCATTTTTTCGGCGGCGAAGATTTACGGCCTGGATTTTCTGCCAATCTGTGAAGAAGAGTATGATCTGCTGATTCCGGAAAGTGTCTGGAATACCGATCGGATCAGGCAGCTCCTGAAAACGCTGAAAAGCGATGCCTTCCGGGAAAGGCTCGAAGCCATGGGAGGCTATACCGTATCCAATCCCGGAGAGATCATCAACATAGGATAGACTGATCTTTTCAGTTGCTCGAAAGAAAAAAAGCGGTTTGATTTGGAGGAAGTCATGAAAAAAACGATGTCTTTATTTCTGGCACTTATCATGATCTTCGCACTATGCGCCTGCGGTCAACAGGTCCCCGCACCTGCAAATGAGGCCGCTCCTTCTGAGGAGCCGGTACCTGCCGCCGAAGAGGCCGCCCCTGCTGAGGAACCTGCTCCTGCCGAAGAACCCGCCCCTGAGGCGGACACACTGGTCGTCGATACCTGCATTCTCAAGGAAGCGGACGATGCCATGATCAACAACTACAGCCTGCTGGCAGTGAATCCCGATGCCCCGTGGATTGATGCCGACGGCAACCCTGTCAGTGATGTGTCGATCAATGCGGTCGGTGCCGCCGCGCTGATCAACTGGCTGCTGTCCGAGGAAGGCCAGGAGCTTGCAGCCAACTATGGCTTTGAGCAGTACGGCGAATATCTGTTCTACCTCAAGGATGACCGTCCTGTCTCCACTGCTGAGATTCTGTCAGCCACTGAGGAGACGAAGCAGATCCGCCTGTCTACGACAACCTCTGTCAACGATTCCGGTCTGCTGGGCTATCTGCTGCCGATCTTCGAGGAAAAGTATGGCTATGAGGTCGAGGTCTACTCCGCTGGCACCGGCAAATCCATTGCAAACGCCAAAATGGGCAATGCCGACCTGATCCTCGTCCACTCCAAGAAGCAGGAAGAGGCTTTCATCGCAGACGGTTTCTCCTATGTGCTTGACGGCATGGAAGCGGAACGGCTGAACTGGATGTACAACTACTTCGTGCTCTGTGGACCTTCTGCGGATCCTGCCGGCGTCAAAGACGCTGCGGATGTCAGTGCCGCCTTCAAAGCCATTGCCGACGGCAAGTTTCCCTTTATCTCCCGCGGCGACGGCTCCGGAACGCATACCAAGGAGATCAGTCTCTGGCCCGAGGAACTCGGCATCACCGCTGAGGCAGATAGCTTCAAGGACTATACCGACTGGTATATCTCAGCAAACACCGGAATGGGCGCGTGCCTCGTGATGGCTGAGGAGATGAGCGCTTACATCCTCACCGACAAGGCAACCTTCCTGACCTTCGTTGCCAACGACGGCGTTATGGGTTGATTCTTTGCGGACAATCAAGTAAAATAATAGCCGCGGGGCTCGTCCCCGCGGCTATTCTCAAAAGGACTGTGTTTCTATGGGTTCTTCTGTCAGAAAGGCGATGGAGCTGATTCTCTCGGCTGATCCGGAGCTTTTGAATATCCTCTCGACTACGGCCAGGGTTTGTCTGACCAGCTCGATTCTTGCGCTGATCATCGGGGTACCGCTCGGGATTCTGCTCGGTGCTGAGCATTTTCCGGGGCGAAGAGCACTGTTGGTCATAAACCGGACGCTGATCGGCATGCCGCCGGTGGTTTGCGGCCTGCTGTTCTATATGCTGTTTTCCGGTGTTGGTCCATTCCGCAATCTTCATCTGCTCTTCACGGTCAAGCTGATGATTATCGCGCAGGTCGTCCTGATCACACCTATCATTATCGGGGTGATGGAGACCTTTGTTGCGGACACCGCGCCCGCATTGCGGGAGACAGCCAAGGGTCTGGGCTTTGGACGGATCAAAGAATACCGGTTGCTGATCAACGAATGCCTTTATTCCATCTTCTCATCCTACCTGCTGAGCTTTGCCCGTGCGATTGCCGAGGTCGGTGCCGTGGCGATGGTTGGCGGTGCGATCGCATGGAAGACGAATGTCATGACCACCGCGATCATGATGTATACCAACCGTGGCAGCTTTACGCTCGGCATCGCACTGGGACTGATCCTGCTGACGCTTTCACTGCTGGTGAACATCATCCTCAGTCTGATGCAGGGGAGGCTGAGCCGATGAAGACAACAGCCTTTACCAAGACCTACAGCAGGCGTGCAGTGCTCTCTCTGCCTGAGCTGGAACTGCTAAAAGGCGAAATCACCGCGATAATCGGCCCAAACGGCAGCGGGAAATCCACCTTTGCGAAGATCCTCGCGGGGATTGAACGTGCGGATCATAAAAAACCGATTATTTCCGGTGCTACTGTCGGTTATCTCCCGCAGAAAAGCTTCCCGTTCCGCATGAGCACTGAGCGGAATATTATGCAGAACGGGAATGATTCTGCCCACGCGAAGGAGCTGATGGCAGCGCTGGGGATCGACGCATTGGCTAAACAGAGCGCGAAGAAGCTCTCCGGCGGCGAGACAGCCCGCATGGCTCTCTGCCGCATCCTGATGCGCCGGTATGATCTGCTGATCCTCGACGAGCCGACAACGGCAATGGACATGGAATCCACGCTCGCGGCGGAGAAGCTTATCCGGGAGGCCTGTAAAAAACAGGACTGCGCGCTTGTGCTCATCACGCACAGCGTCTCCCAGGCGCGGCGCATCGCGGACCGCGTAATCGTGCTCCATCAGGGTGTGCTCATCGAGCAGGGACAGACAGATCAGGTTCTCAATACGCCGAATCAGGAGCAGACCAGACAGTTTCTTGAGTTTTACGGGGTATAGCAGGATACACAGAAAGAATCTGTTGCGTCCCTGATCCGAATACGCTATAATAAAAACAGAATCCAAACAGAAAGACAGGGATGAGACATGAAAGACAAGATCGTTTATGCGATTATGATCCTTCTCGTTGTAGTGCTTGCCCTCGGTGTATCTGCCGGACAGTCCGCTTCAGGCACTTTCATTACAACGACCGACCGTGAGACCGGGAACTTTTCCCCGAACTGTGTGGATCTGTATTTTCCCTCCAACCCCACAACAGGATATTCCTGGGAGGTCTCCGCTGCCGATGACGGAATTGTCGCCGTCCGCGACCAGTATTTTGCCGACAGCGGCGATCTCGGTATGACCGGCGTCGGAGGGACACACTGGTTCCACTTCAGCGGCCTTCGGGAGGGGACGACCTCCGTTACATTCCGCTATGTGCGGGCATGGGAACCGGAAACTGCGGTCTATACCTATGTGTATCGGCTCACCGTGGACGAGGCGGGTAATGTCTTGATCTGGGGCGTCGAGGTCGGGAACTCCTGAATAAAACCGGTCGGCTTCCCGGACGGTCACAGGGAGTCGTTGTGAGCAGCAAAATCAAATACAGCGCCGCTGCGGGTGCTTGAATCCTGCCGCGGTCAGACAGCAAAACCTCCCGCATCTATCTGCCGTAATAACAGATAGAAAGCGGGAGGCTTTTGTTATGCTGGGACAGGATGCTGTCCAATGTGTTTCTTACAGATCGAAATACGCTTCCGCGTTTCTGACACAGATCCCCTCGACGATCTTCTTGAGCGCTTTTTCATCGTTGGGATACTCGCCGTTCTCCACCCAGGAACCGATCAGTTCACAGAGGATGCGGCGAAAATACTCATGGCGCGGATAACTCAGGAAACTGCGGGAGTCCGTAAGCATCCCCACGAAGCCCGCCAAATATCCCTCATTGGCAAGACTGGTCATCTGCTCGGTCATGCCAGTTTTGTGGTCGTTAAACCACCAGGCGCTGCCGTGCTGCAGTTTGCCGACTGCTTCGCCGGTCTGGAAAGCGCCCATCACAGTCTCGATCGCGGTGTTGTCATTGGGGTTGAGCGAGTAGAGGATGGTCTTGGGCAGTTCGCCGGTCTCGTCCAGCGCGTTGAGGAAGTGGGCCAGTTCCTTGACAGAAGCGGTCTCGCCGATGGAATCGATGCCCGCGTCGGGACCGAGACCGCGGAACACGCGCTGGGAATTGTCACGGATTACGCCGAAATGGAGCTGCATCACGACACCCAGGCGGTGGTATTCGCGTCCGAGGATCAGCAGCAATGCGGTTTTGAACTGCTTCTGCTCCTGCGCTGTGGGGATCTCGCCGGAGAGACGTTTCCGGAAAATTGCCTCGACCTCCGCTTCGCTGGCCTCGGCATAGGGCACGCTCTCCATGCCATGGTCGGATACCCGGCATCCGTTCGAGACGAAGAACTGCAGCCGATCAATAAGCACGTCCGCGAGCTGCGCGAAGCTCCCGATCTCGCCAAGACGCCGGAGATAATCCAGATAATCCGCCTTTTCGATCCCAAGGGCTTTGTCAGGCCGGTAGCTCGGGAGTACTTTCACGCTGAAGCTCTTATCTTCCGCGATTTTTGTGTGCCACTCCAGTGTGTCCGCGGGATCGTCGGTCGTGCAGAGGGCTTTGACATGGGAATTGATGATGAGCTTCCGGGCACTCATGTCGGCGCTTTGCAGCTTTGTGTTGCAGAGCTGCCAGACTTCTTCAGCCGTGTCACCGTTCAGAGTCCCTTCGTAGCCGAAGTAATTTCTGAGCTCCAGATGACTCCAGTGGTAGATCGGATTGCCGATGGCGAGACCGACGGTCTCGGCGAATTTCTGAAACTTTTCCCGGTCGCTCGCATCGCCGGTGATGTATTTCTCATCCACGCCGGCCGAGCGCATGAGCCGCCACTTATAGTGGTCGCCGCCCAGCCAGACCTGCGTGATGTTCTCAAACTGACGATCCTCATAGATCTCCTGCGGGTCCAGATGGCAGTGGTAGTCGATAATCGGCAGCGGCGCGGCATAATCATGATAGAGGTGCTTTGCCGTGTCGGTGGACAACAGGAAATCCCTGTCCATGAATGCTTTCATCGTTCCGCCCTTTCAGCGCTTGACGCGCGCGCCGGCGCCGCCCATGATGGCTTCGACTTCGTTCACGCTCGCCATGGAGGTGTCGCCCGGCGTGGTCATCGCGAGCGCGCCGTGCGCCGCGCCATAGTTGACCGCCCTGAGCGCGTCGCCCGTGGTCATCAGCCCGTACACCAGACCGGAGGCGAAGGAGTCGCCGCCGCCGACGCGGTCCATGATCTCCAGTCCGTCGTACGCCTTGGACTGGTAAATCTCGCCGTCTGCCCAGCAGATGGCTTTCCAGTCATTGACGGTGGCGGTCTTCACGGTGCGCAGCGTGGTCGCCACGACCTTGAAGTTCGGATAGGTCTCGGCGGCTTTGCCGATCATCTTCTTGTAGCCCTCGATGTTCAGCTCTTTGAGGTTTTCATCGTTGCCTTCGATCTCAAAGCCGAGGCAGGCGGTGAAGTACTCTTCGTTGCCGATCATCACGTCGACGTACTTCGCAACTTCGCGGTTCACTTCACGCGCTTTTTCCAAACCGCCGATTGCGCTCCACATGGAGGGGCGGTAGTTCAGATCATAGGAAATCACAGTGCCGTACTTCTTCGCAATCTTGCAGGCTACGATTACGGTCTCGCAGGCCTGCTCGCTCAGCGCCGCGTAGATTCCGCCGGTGTGCAGCCAGCGCACGCCCAGCTTGCCGAAGATGTACTCGAAGTCGAAGTCCTCCGGCGTTGCCTGAGAAATGGCGGTGTTCGCGCGGTCGGAGCAGCCCACCGCACCGCGGATGCCGAAGCCGCGCTCGGTGAAGTTGATGCCGTTGCGGCAGATCCTGCCGATGCCGTCGGTCTTCTTCCAGTAGATGAGGTCGGTGCTCACGCCGCCCTGCTCGATGAAATCCTTCATCAGCCTGCCGACTTCGTTGTCCGCGAAAGCGGTGATGACAGCGGTGTTCATGCCGAAGCACTTGTGCAGGCCGCGGATGACGTTATACTCGCCGCCGCCTTCCCAGGCGCGGAAGGAGCGCGCGGTGCGGATCCGCCCCTCGCCGGGATCGAGCCGCAGCATGATTTCGCCCAGGCTTACGGCGTCAAATTTGCATTCTTCTCTCGGACGTAATTTCAGATCCATGTTTTTGCTCCTTTCTTTATCCTCTGGCTTCCCGGACGATCTCCACGGATTTTCTGCAGAGCTCCGTGATCTCGTCCCACTTGTTGTTGTCGATCAGGTCGGCGGTGACCATGTAGCTGCCGCCGCAGGCCGCGATCACCGGGCTGGAAATGTAGTCCTTCAGATTCTTGAGGGAAACACCGCCGGTGGGCATGACCTTGAACATCGGGAAGGGAGCGGAGAGCGCCTTGATCTTGGCGAGGCCGCCCGACTGCTCAGCCGGGAAGAACTTGATGACCTCCAGACCGAACTTCAGCGCCTGATGATACTCAGAGGCAGTGGTGCAGCCGGGATAGATGGGGATGTTCTTCTCCTGCGCATAGGCAACCAGCTCGGGGTCGAAACCGGGACTGACGATGAAGTCTCCGCCCGCCTCGATCACGGCATCGATCTGGGCCGTGTTGGTGACCGTTCCCGCGCCGACCAGCATGTCGGGGCAGGCTTCCTTCATGAGCTTGATGGCTTTGTCCGCGCCTGCGGCACGGAAGGTGACTTCCGCCACGGGAACGCCGCCCGCACAAAGGGCCTTGCCGAGCGCTGCTGCGTCGCGTTCGGGGTGGTTGAGCTTGATAACCGGCACCACGCCGATGGCACTGATTCTTTCGTTCATGGCATTCATGTTTTATCCCTCCGTTACATATTTGTGCAGGGTTGCCCGGACAGCGCCGGGACCTGCGGTGAGTTCGGTAAAGTAGGCGCAGACCTTGTCAGCCAGACCCGCTTCGACGAGATCGACGCCGAAGATGGTCCTGTTGCGCAGCAGCTCCTCGAGTTTCGAGCAGTCGGGCTTTTCGCCGAGCCGGAAGTCCCTGACGTATGCCTGGGCGGTCTCCAGCAGCGGGTCGGGAGAGGGCTCGAAGGCCTCACCCTGATCGTTCACTGCCATCAGGTAGCGAAGCCATCCGGCATGCACCAGCGGGATGAGCCTGAGGTCCTGCACTTTCAGCTCATCGGAGGCAAGATAGGCCTTGATCGTCTCGCCGAAGCGGATGGGCAGCTTCTGCGAGGTGTCGGTCGCGATGCGCTGCGGGGTGTCTGGCATGAAGGGATTCGGAATCCGGACCTTCACGACCGTGTCGATGAAGTCCTGAGGCTTGATGATGCCGGGATCGGTCACGACGGGCAGCCCTTCCCTGTAGCCGATGGTCTCTACCAGCCTGAGCAGGTCCGCGTCTCTCATCTCGTCAGAGATTTTCTGGAAGCCCAGCAGACAGCCGTAGATGGCGAGCGCCGTGTGCAGCGGGTTGAGGCAGGTGCAGACCTTCATGCGTTCCACCTTGTCGACGGTTTCACGCGCGGTGAAGAAGAAGCCGGCCTTTTCAAGCGGCGGGCGCCCGTTCGGGAAGTTGTCCTCAAGGACGAGATACTCGCTCTCTTCGGCGTTGACATAGGGCGCTTTGACCGTGCCGCGGGCATTGCGCACCGGGGCGAAGCCCTCAAGACCGTCAGCCTCCAGCATCGCGCCGACAGTGAGATCGGGGCTCGGCGTGATCTTGTCGATCATCGTCCAGGGGAAGGAGACCTTCTCGCCGTTTTCAATATAAGCTTTGAAGCCCTCGTCACCCCAGGCTTCGGCAAAGGCCGTCATGGCGGCTTTGAGTTTGTCGCCGTTGTGGGAGCAGTTATCGGTGCTCACCATCGCAATCGGGAAAGCGCCAGCCTGATAACGTGTGAGCAGCAGTCCGGCGACCTTGCCCATGTAGCTCTTTGCGTCCTCCGAAGAGACCGCCAGATCGGCCTTGACGTCGTCGGCAGCGAGACTGTAGCCCTTCTCGGTGATCGTGAAGGTCACCAGCTGCAGGGAAGGATTGCGGAAGATCTCCTTCAGCCGCTCTTCCCCGCCATAGAGGAAGCAGGTTTCGGCCATGGCGCCGAGAATGTTTTTCTCGACACTGCCGTCAGCCTTGAGCGTGACAACGACCGCAAGATTGTCAAAGGTCTCGCCGCCGCGGTCCATGCGCTCTACGGCAATGATGCCCTTGTCCAGCACGCCCTCATTCAGCAGGCGCTCAGCGGCCATGCCGTGCAGGGCCTTGAAGATGTTGCCCGCGCCGAAGTGCAGCCAGGTAGGGTTGGCCTTCGTGCGCGCGATCATGGCTTCGCGGTCATATCCGGGCAGGCGGTAGCCCTTTGCCTCCCATTCAGCCCGGTTTTTCAGAGTTTCGTTGTTCAGTTTCATTTCGCTTCAGCCTCCTTGTCCATCAGGTCCCAGGCGCCCAGCATGTACATGATGCCGAGAGCGCGGTCATACAGACCGTAGCCGGGGCGTACATTGCCCGGTTTCTCATCCCAGAGATGCCTGCCGTGATCGGGCCGGATGTAGCCTTCCCAGCCGCTGTCATGATAGGCGCGCAGAATGTCCAGTATGCCGGTCTCACCGTCGCAGTCGCGGTGGCTGGCTTCGGAAAAGTCGCCGTTCGGGAAGTGCTTGACGTTGCGGATGTGGGCGAAAGCGATGCGGTCTGCGTGCTTGCGTACGATGGCCGCAACGTTATTTTCCGGATTGGCGTTCAGCGAGCCAGAGCAGAGCGTCAGGCAGTTGTAGGGATCATCAACCATCTTGAGGAAGCGGTCGATGCTTTCCGCGTCGATGAGCAGTCTCGGCAGTCCGAAGATATCCCAGGGAGGATCGTCCATGTGGACGGCCATCTTGATGTCACACTCGTGGCAGACAGGCATCAGCTTCTCGAGGAAATACCGGAAATTCTCCCAGAGCTTTTCCTTCGTGACGGGTTTGTATGCCTCAAACAACTCATCCAGCCGGGCCATGCGCTCGGGCTCCCAGCCGGGGAAGGTCATGTGGTACTTCTCCGTCAGGCCCATGACGTAGTCGGCCATCTCCTTCGGATCATCCTGAATCATGTCTTTCTGATAGAAGAGAGCGGTTGATCCGTCGCCGACCGGGTGGAACATGTCGGAGCGTGTCCAGTCAAAGATCGGCATGAAGTTGTAGCAAATGACTTTCACGCCGAACGGAGCGAGATTCCGGATGGTCTGAATGTAGTTTTCAATGTACGCGTCTCTGGTCGGAAGGCCGATCTTAATGTCATCATGGACATTGACGGATTCCACGACTTCCGCGTTGAAGCCGGCGGCAGTAATCTGATCGACGACTTGCCTGATCTCCTCCGGCTGCCAGATCTCGCCCGGCATTTTGCTGTGCAGAGCCCAGACGATGGTGCTCACACCCGGGATCTGACGGATGTCGGAAAGCTTGATTTTGTCATTTCCTTCGCCGTACCAGCGAAAACCCATTTGCATTGGCATTTACGATTCCTCCTGTTTATTATTTGTTTTATTATGATTGAATTATAGCATTGACAGCACGAGAAAAGAATTGCGATTATTGTTGCAAAGATTACCATTCTTGTGGTATCCTTTCGGAGAAGGGAGTGTGCGCGAATGAAGAAAAAGCTGCGCAGCGAATTCAACAGCCGCCAGTACATGCTTTCGAAGGATTTTGAACTCTTCTATTACAGCGATCTGCACTTCTCCTCGGTCGGAAGACACAGTCACCCTTACACCGAGGTTTATCTCTTCTGCGAAGGCGACGTGGACATGGAGATCGTAGGGAAGAAGTATCCGCTCATGGCCGGCAGCGTGCTTGTGCTTCCGCCGGGGACGGAACACCGGGCCATCGTACACAGTGGTGAGGTGCCCTATCGGCGCTTTGTCTTTTGGCTCAGCGAGGATTTCTGTCGGATGCTCCGCACGGAATCACCGGATTACCTCTATCTTTTTGACCGGGTGCAGGAAAAGAAAAGTTATGTGATCCCGACGGATCCTCTCGAGTTCAACAGTCTGCGCAGCCGCCTGTTCTCCATGCTGGAGGAAATGCATACCGAGCACTTTGGCCGGGATACACAGATTGGCCTTCACGTGCGCGGGCTGATGCTGGAGCTGAGCCGCACGGTATGGCAAAGGGACAGGCGGCAGAGAAAGAAGCGGAATTACAGCAGCTATCAGCTCATTACCGACTACATTCAGGAAAACCTGGGGGGCGATCTCAGTCTCGACGCGCTGAGCAGGGAACTATATCTGAGCAAGTACCATATCGCCCATCTGTTTCAGGAAAACACCGGTCTGTCAATCCACCAGTATATCACGAAAAAACGTCTTGCTGCCTGCCTGGAGGCGATACAGGGTGGACAGCGCATCAACGAGGTTTGCACGCGGCTCGGATTTTTGAACTATTCGAGCTTCTACCGGGCATTTCTGAAGGAATACGGCTGCTCTCCCAGCGTTTATCTCAAGGAGCGGCTCCCGGCCGCAGAGGTGGAAGCCCGGCACGCCGAGTAGAGGATACGCCCTTCGGCACAGTCGAAGGGCGTGTTTTTTAAGCGTCCGTGCAGAGAGCAGGACCGGCGCATATGTCTTCCGCAAGGAAGCGGACAGTCACATCGTCATAGACACGGATTTGTTTGCTGTCGGGATTGGACAGAGATATCATGTTGTCAGCGTTCAGCGCAGCGGCGCGGCCTCGGAGGGTGGATATGCCGTCGATATCAACCGTGCGCATCGTTTATTCTCCCAGATTTTTCCTGAAGGCTTCGCGGCGCTCTGCCTGATAAGCCCCGGCATAGCTTCCCTTGAGGAAGGTGTCCAGCGCCTCGTCGAGGAAAAGCTGCCAGCTTTCCCCTTCCAGATTGACCAAAATCGGGAAATACAGCACGCTGTTTGTCTCAGCAGCCTTGTCATCACCGGGCGCGTCGCCGCACATGAGAATATTCTCGAGACCGTAACCCTTTTCAACGAGGCGTGAGATGCAGTATGCCTTGCTGCCCATCTCCTGCGTGCACAGCAGATCAACGTCCTCGATCAGGCCGAAACGCTTCCATTCCTCGCGTACGGCTTCAGGGTTGGCGCTGGAGACGACGACCACGTCCGCAGCCTGATGTGCCGCGGCCAGCGCCTCGCGCACATGCGCGAAGGGCTTGACCTCCTCCTGCGGCAGAGCGGTGATGGCCTTGTTGACTGCGATGCTCCAGTCAAGAGCCTTTTGGAAAATGGGATGGCGGCCAAGCTCCTGCCTGATGGCGTCGTTCGAAAGCTCCGGCGCGTTGTCAGCCCAGTCGATCAGTTCCTCTACGCCGCTGATCGGCGTATACCGGTCGTTGATCTCGCCGAGGGCCATCGCCAGACCTTTGAAGCGGTTGATGCCGCGGGTGCCGGAGAAAAGGTTGATGACATTCCAGCGGTCAAGGATGGGCTGACGCCATTTATCCAGCCCCCATTCGTCCACCATGCAGGGGCCAAAGCAGCGGATATGCTTGATATTCATTGTGTCCATGGCGCAGCCGTCGGAATCCATGCATACACAGAAGTCTTTGCGTCTTTTGAAATCATCCAGTGCTGACATTTCATTTTCCTCCTTACAGTCTCGTGTCCCAGCGGCCGCAGAACACGCTCTCGTCTGCCGTGCCGCGGAAATCGCTCCTGCCTACGATCTTTTCGACCGCCGCGCGGATGTTTTCGCGGTTCGGGCCGTAGGCATTGATAAAGGTATGGATGTTCGCAACATCCACAAGGTGATTGGTATAGTTCAGGCTCACGCCCACAGTAGGTACTTCCTCGGTGTACCAGAGCATCTCCTTTGAGTGCCCGCTCGACCAGGCGAGGCGCTCAACATTGCGCTGGGCGTAACCCTTGATGTTGATAAAGACGAAGACCACGTCGTATTTTTTCCTGAATTCTTCCCGAGGTCCCAGCTGCATCATACGAACAAAGTTCATCGGATGGATGCCATTCTCATTTTCGAGATCGTAGAAACTGCTGCACTGGCTGACTTCAAAGCCGACACGTGTAAGCTCCTCGGTGATCCTTTCCCGCACACCATCGCCCCTGTCGCTTTTAGAGTTGGGCGTCGAGCGTACATAGATCAGCAGCGCTCTCTTCTTTTCCTTCACGTTGATGGGCAGCAGGCCGCGCGTATCTTTCACGAGCGTCACGCCACGCTCGGCGGCATCGGCGGTGTAGCGCCTGAATTCCTCGCAGCCGACCTCATCCAGAAGCTTCGGATCGGGATACCGCACGTTCTCGTCATAGAGCTTCAGGTGCGCCTTGAGGCCGAGCACGCGGTGCAGCGCATCAGACAGGCGCTCCTCAGTGACGATACCCTGCTCGTAACCGGCGCGCAGATAGCCGAGGTCCTCCTCAATGTCGTTGGCGAAGAGGAACATGTCGCAGCCGGCAGCAATGCATTTTGGCACGGCGTCCCTGCGCGCCATGACACCCGCCATGCCGATCATGTGCGAGGCGTCGGAGATGATAAGGCCGTTGAAGCCGAGTTCTTTTCTGAGCAACCCTTCCAGCAGTTCCGGCGCGAGAGAGGCGGGCATAAGTTCACTGTCTTTCATACCGGGTACAGCAGTCCGGCTCCAGGCCGGAAAGCTGATCTGTCCTGTCATGACGGCCTCCAGTCCCTCATCGATCATGGTTCTGTAGACCTTTCCATAGCTGGCCATCCACTCTTCCACAGAGGCACCGTTGAAGGCGGGGGAGTTGTGGGGGTCGAGCTCGTCCCAGCCGTCGCCGGGGAAGTGCTTGCAGGTGCAGGCCATATGGGGATTGGCATCCTTGATGCCGTGGATATAGGCGCGAACACAGTCGGTAACCTTCTCCGGATCGGAGCCGAAGGAACGGGTATTGACGATGGTGTTGCGCCAGTTTTTATAGACGTCAGCCACGGGGTTGAACATCCAGTTGACGCCGATGGCACTTGCCTCGCGCCCGGCGACATAACCGATGCGATAGGCGGTCTCGACACCCTCGGAAGCGCCGGCTTCGGCAGCCGTGGCGACAAAAGTGCCCTCCTGCGGCAGCACGCCGTTGCCACCGTCGTCGCAGTTGCCCGCAATGAACACGGGAACACGGCTGTATTTTTGGAACAGGGCGTTTTGCAGCGCGACGGTCTGTTTGTCGCCGCCCTGCCAGCGCATACCGCCGGGACGGGCGGACTCCATCAAAGCCTTGATCTGCTCCTCGTCAACACCGGGGACACCCTTGAGCAGCACGAAGAGCTGGCTGAGCTTTTCGTCCAGACTCATGGAGGCTATCATGCTCTCCACCCATTGAATCTCTTCGTCGTTCAGACGAAATGGTTTTGCGCGTAAATCAACCATAGCGAAACAGTCCTTTCTATAATGCTTTTCTGCGATAGTGAAGGAAAAGGTAAATGGCGGCAGCGGCAAATGATACCGGCCAGGCGACCCAGACAAAGGCCAGCTTGCCAAAGACCCTTGCGGCGATGGCGATGACCGCAACCTTGGCCGCGAGCTGTATGACGCCGCCGCGCATGGAGGCGGCCGTATCGCCGATGCCGCGGAGCAGCTGCTGATAAGTAAACATCAGCCCGGCCAGTACGCCCGGCACCGCGGTGATCAGCAGATACTGATAGGAGATGCAAAGAAGCTCATCTGTGGTCTCCTCCAGAAAGAGCCTGGTGATGGGCCGGCCAAACAGGGCCAGCAGCAGACCGAGCGCAGAGGACATCAGCAGCTGCAGCCGCAGCGTGACGCGCTTGCCCTCTTCAATGCGGTCCTTTTTTCTGGCGCCGTAGTTCTGCCCGGTGTAAATAGACAGGGTATTGCCCAATGTCTCCAGCGGCATCAGCGCAAAGGCGCCGACACGTCCTGCCGCGGTGTAGGCCGCCATGGCTACGGTTCCGAAGAGGTTGACTGCGCCCTGTGCCACGATGTTGCCGATGTTATTGAAGGCGGACTGGGCGGCAATGGGGACGGACAGCCGCGCGATGCGGCCGATGAGTCTGCCGTCCGGGCGGAGATCGTCTTTTCCGGGGCGCAGAACGGGATATTTGCGAAAGAGCAGGATGGCCGCAAAGACAGCCGAAATGAGCTGCGCCAGCGCCGTTGCCCACGCCGAGCCCGCAATCCCCCAGCGGAAGACCGCCACAAAGACGATGTCCAACAGCACATTCATCCCAACCGAGACAATCAGGCAGTACAGATCTGTCCGGCTGTCGCCCATGCCGCGGAAGGCACAGGAAAAAAGATAGTAAAACATCGGACAGAAAGAGCAGAGGAAGTTGATGCGCAGATATTCCGTCGCGCCCAGCAGCGGCCCCTCCGGCGTGCCCAGCAGGCGGAGGAGCGCCCCGGACAGCGGCGTACCGAACAGTGCCAGAAATGCTGAAATTCCAAGGCCAAGGTAGAGACTGTTAAAGAAGTTGCGGCGCATACGGTCCATATCGTGGGCGCCGAAAGCCTGGGAGAGCGTGATGCCGACACCGATGTTGGTGCCGATCATCAAAGACGCCAGCAGCAGAATGATCGGTATGGTACAGCCGACTGCGGCCAGCGCCTCGATGCCCAGAATACGCCCGACCACGATGCTGTCGGTGAGAGAGTAAACCTGATGCAGGAGGTTGCCGATCAGGGCGGGAACGGAGAAGGCCAGCAACGCGCCCAGTACCTCCCCCTGTGTCATATCAAGCGAGGTTTTCCGCATAGCTCAGTATTTCAGATAGTCCTTTCCGCAATAGGGGTCAACCGGGCTTACGCCTTTGAATTCACTGCGGCCCATGATTTTCTCCATGACCGCCAGACGGTACTGCGGCTCATTGCTGTAGGCGTTGATGAAGGTCTCGACCATCGGGGCATCAAAAAGGTGGTAGGGGTAGCCCGTACAGATCATCATGACCGGAATTTCCGCCGTGAGCCATGGCGCGTCGTCGCCGAGGCCGAAGACCACATTCCAGTTCAGACGCAGGGTCGTGTTGTTGGAGGCGTTCTGCATGTTGCAGACATAGACGTAGAGGTCGTAGTTCTTCTTCATATCTTCAACGCCGCGGTAGAGCTCGGCCATGAGGGCGGCTTTCTCCGGGGCGAGGGTTGGTGTGTCGAAGTCTGAAGGTTCAATGCTGATGCGCCGGTCACGTACGGTGACTTTGAAGCCCTCCTTTTCGAACAGCGCCTTCCAGGCGAGCACGGTCGGATCCTCGGGATCGTTGCTCTTCTGGATCACATTCAGGTAGGCCCGACGGAACTTCTGCGGAGATATGGGCAGCAGCTTCTGCCGGTCGTGCACCAGCGTGACGGCGCGGTCGGCGACCTCGTCGCTCCAGGCGCGGTGTTCCGCTTTGCCAACCTCGGTGAGCGCCTCAGGAGACGGGACGAGAGTGCCCTCTTTCTGCTTTCTGTGCAGGCCGAGAGAAGCTTTGGTCGCGAGAATGCGCGTCACAGCCTCGTCCAGGCGTTTCATGCTCAGGACACCCTCTTTGATGCCCGTGAGCAGATAGCCGTAGTCCTCTGCCAGATCCTTGTTGAACAGAATCATGTCGGCGCCGGCTTCAATCGCCGTCGGAACGGCGAGACGGCGCGGCATGGCGGCGGTAAAGCCGACCATTGCCGAGGAGTCGGTGGAAATGAGACCGTTGAAGCCGAGCTCTCCGCGAAGAAGTCCGGTCAGGAGTTCTTTGCTCAGGCTGGCGGGACAGAGCATTTCGCGGCGGCTTGCCGCCGGGTTCAGCTTTTTCACCCAGGCGGGCTGGGCGATGTGGCCGACCATGACAGTTTTCGCGCCTTTATCGATCAGTGTCTTATAAATCCGACCGTAGGTCCTCATATACTCGTCGCAGTCAAGGGAGTTGACGCTGGTGAGGATGTGCTGATCGCGCTCGTCCACACCGTCGCCCGGAAAATGTTTGATGGAAACGGCCACACCGCACTCGTCGGCGGCGTCGAGATAGCGCGAGGCGCAGGCGATGATCCGGTCGGGGTCGGAGCCGAAGGTGCGGGTGTTGGTAATCGGGTTGTGGAAATCCATGTCGATGTCCACGATCGGCGCGAAAGACCAGTTGAGGCCCATAGCAGCACCCTCGTGACAGGCCACAAAGCCCATGCGATAGGCGTCTTCCGGATCGCCTGTTGCGGCGACAGCCATCGGCGCGCCGAAGCCGGTGCCCTCAAAAGACAGACCGCTGCCGCCGGCCTCGGTATTCGCCGCGAGCAGGAGTGGAATTTTCGCCATATTCTGGATTTTACGGTGTGTTTCCTGAATGACTGCCTTGGAACCGGGACGGTACATCATGCCGCCGACGCCAATGCCGCAGACCATTCCGCGGAGCATGTCCTCGTTGTCGCCTAAACCAAGTGCGCAGAAGACTTGCCCGGCCTTCTCCTCCAGCGTCATGGTGGAAATGGTGTCGTTGACCCATGCGATGCTCTCGTCATCAAGGAAAAAGGGGTTGGCTCTCAGATTGATCATTGTGTCCGCTCCTTTATGAAAATGATTTCAGTGTAAAAAGTCTCTGTGTCCCCTGCTGTACCATAGGGGGATTGAAACCGCGGAAGAACAGGAACTGCAGTTCTGCAAGACGCATGGCATTGAATTCCGCGTCACCGGATTCAAGCAGGGCAATCGCCGGCGGCAGATCCTCACGCAGCAGCGCGATGGCTTCGGGGTCGTCCCTCAACTCATCCAGCCGGGTTTCCATGCTGTATTTCAGCCGGTAATCCCGTTCCGGGCAGTAGGTCTTCTCAAAGACGCCTGCCTCGAGCTCGACGGTCCCAGCACATCCGGGCAGTACGGCCTGGGCCGTGCAGCCGAAGGGAACCGTAAAGCGGACGGTCAGCGTCCCGTCAGTATGAATGCGCCAGAAGGAAGCGTACGTGCC
Organism: Oscillospiraceae bacterium; assembly: GCA_017448455.1. GTDB lineage: Bacteria > Bacillota > Clostridia > Oscillospirales > Oscillospiraceae > Limivicinus. Next base: position 23,778 of record JAFSLL010000073.1, read on the forward strand.
GCTGGCAGAGTCATAGCTGACCTCCAGTTCCTGCACGCGCCAGGTGGGCTGCGGCGCGAAGCGCACGCGCGCATAGCCCGGCGCGAGGCTCTGGATACCGGCGAGGTCGCGGTAAACATACTCCATCACAGAACCGTAGGAATAATGGTTGAGGGAGTTCATTCCCGTACCGCTGATCGTCCCGTCATCCAGCACGGAATTCCAGCGCTCCCAGATCGTGGTCGCGCCGAGGTCAACACAGTGCATCCAGCCGGGGAAGTCTTTCTGAAACAGGAAATAGGCAGCCAGATCTTCCATGCCGTTCTCAGCTAGGACACGGCACATCATCGTCGCTCCGACGAAGCCGCCTTTTATTTTCCAGCAGTCCTTCTGCAGTCGCCTTTTCAGGCTGTCGACGATGATCTGTTTGTCGCGGTATACGCCGAAGTTCAAACACAGCAGATAGGCGGTCTGGGTGTCCAGACAGAGTCGGCCGGAAGGGGCGAAGTATTCGTGCAGAATCGCGGCGCGGATCTCACCGGCGAGTTTCTCGTAACGCTTGGCATCCAAAGTCCTGCCGAGAAGCTGCGCCGCACGGGTGAGCTTGCCGGCTGTGGCGTAATAGTACATGCTCGCTACGAAGAAGTCGTCGGTGCCGCCCTTCATGCTCTGAGGCGTTACACCATCCTGAGCCAGCCAGTCGCCAAAGTGGAAGCCGAAGTTCCACAGATGTTTTGCTCCGTGCTCCGCATCCTGGCGGATGATCCACTCCAGCCAGTCACGCATAAGCGGATATTGCTCGTCAAGCGCAAGCCTGTCAGCATAGACGTCAAAGAGCGTCATCGGCAGGAAAGAGGCCACATCGCCCCAGACACTGGAGCCGTTGGGCATCCCCTCAGCGTAGTTCGGCAGGTAATTCGCCACTACGCCGCCGTGCCTGCGCTGATCGAGACGCAGATCCTTCAGATACTTGCGGTAGAAGGCGCGGGTGTCCATCTGGAAGCAGGCTGTCGGGGAGAAGACCTGCGCGTCGCCGGTCCAGCCAAGACGCTCGTCGCGCTGAGGGCAGTCGGTCGGCATGTCGAGGAAGTTGGAGCGCTGGCCCCAGAAGGCGTTAGCAGCCAGACGGTTCAGCTTTTCGTCCGAGCTATGGAAGGAAATCGCTGTGTCCAGGTCGGAATAGACCACACGGCCGGTAAAATCTCCGGGATTGAGCTCGTCCGGCCAGCCGGTGACACGCACATAGCGAAAACCGAAATAGGTGAAGTGTGCGCGAACGGTCTCCTTGTGTCCGGCGGAGACATAGATCATCTGCACCTTGGCGGTGCGGTAGTTGTCGTTGTAGAAATTGCCGTTCTGCAGGATCTCACCGTGGTCGAGAACGATTTTTGTCCCGACGGGAAAATCGGTCGTGTATTCCACATAGCCTGTGAAATTCTGCCCGAAGTCGAGTACAGTCTCTCCTGCCGGGGTATGAATGACTTCCCTGACCGGCAGACTGTCCTTGACGATCACAGGCAGGCTGTAGCGATCCGTCGTTTTGCACGCTTCCGGCAGTACGACGGGCTTTTCAGGGTTTTCTTTCCCGGCCCAGAGCGTTCGGTCGAGGCATTCACCGTCATAAATGTCAGTGAATGCATAGTCACTTCCGCGATAGCGCCAGCTCTCATCGGTGCCGCAGACCTGCTCCGAGCCGTCGGCATAGCGGATATGAAGCTCTGCCAGCGCGGAGAACCGGTTGCCGTAGACCTCCCGTGCGCCCTCGTAGCCGAGACGGCCCTTGTACCAGCCGTTGCCGCAGAGAATTTCCAGCCGGTTTTCGCCTGTATGCAGCAGAGCTGTCACATCATAGGTCTGCACCTGCACGCCCTCATTATAGTCGTTGCAGAAAGGCGCGAGCAGCTCGTTTCCGACCTTTTCACCGTTGAGGCCGGCCTCATAAAGCCCGAGACCTGTCACATACAGGCGGGCCGAGACCGGGGCAGCTTTAAGAGAAAAGTCGCGGAAAAAGAGGGGATGGAAGCGATCCTCCGGCTGTGTGCCGACCCAGCGGGCGATAAAGGGCTCGCCCATCTTGCCGGTCTCAAACCAGCTTTCGGCCAGGGCAGAATCGCCTGCGTCCCCTGTCACCTCAACGCGGACATAATAGCGCGTACGCGGCTGCAGCTTGAGATCGAGGGCCTCTCCAACAGCGTTGAGCTGTGCCCCTTTCTTTTTGATCAGGACTTCGGTAAAGGCAGCGTCCGCCGCCAGCGTGAGCGCAGTCTTGGCCGCGCGCCTGCTCGCTGTGTTGCGCACCTTCCAGGATACGGATACATAGGGCAGCTCAAAGCCCAGCGGCTCACGGATGCCGTTGATTTTCAAATCATAAATAATCATCGTGCTCTCTCCTTACGAAAAGGTGGAAGGCGGCTTTCCTGCCGCCTCCCACCTTTTTTCGGTATGGATTTGTCTGCTGTGAGTCAGGCGACGGCTTCTTTTTTGAATACGCGCCGGAAGACTTTTTTGATGTTATCGAGCTGAGCGGAGAAGGTGTAGAAGCACATGACGAACACGCCCATAATGATCTGCTGCCAGCCGCCGCCGCCGAGGTTCATGCAGTTGAGGCCATAGTTGAAGATCGCCATGGCAATAGCTGCGATGGAGATGCCGATCACGTCATTGGAGGCAAGGCCGATGAACATGCCCATGTAGACCGGAACGATATAGGAGAACATGATGCCGGCGGTGGAAAGGCTCGCCTGCGGGAGGACATTGTTCTGGGAAACGTAAATCGTGGCGGCAAGGCCGACGATTGCGCCGGTGAACATACCGGTCTGGGAAACATTGGCCTCTTCCCAGATACCGATGTTAACGCCGGCAGACTGGTTGTTGGCCAGAATCTTGCCTTTGCGTCCGGTGACCGTGAAATTCGAGTAAAACAGGAAGATGCCCATAGCCAAAGCGGTAGGCAGCAGGACGCCGGGCAGATGACCGAAAATGGCGAGAGTGTCATTCTGGTAGAACGTGCTGACGCCGCCGCCGCCGAAGATGAGGTAAGTCAGGGATTCGTACAACAGCGTCACGCCGATGGTGGCGATGACGATGGGCAGACGACCGAGCATATAGATCGCGGCAGTGACAGCACAAAGCACGATACCGCAGAGCATGGCTACCAGCATGGTCAGCCACGGGCTGCCGGTTCGCAGACCAACGTTGCCGGCGATGATGGCAGTGAGAATCATGGCGGCGCCGTTGGAAAAGTCAAAGCGACCGTTCTTCAGCTGCATCCAGATGGCCAGGGCCACGCAGATGCTCTGGCAGGCGCTGGTGATGACAAAGCGAACAAGATCCTGACCGAGGAATATGTATTTCCCGTTGACGTAGCAGGCGGGATTGCCGGCCGTGATGGCCCACATGGCCAGGAACATCAGCAAGGGGAAGAGCAGGGTCAGACATATTTTTTTGATTAATTTCATAAGTGGCTCCTTCTGACTGTCGGTGTCTCCGGGCGCTCAAGCTGGGCGCCCGGAGCATTGATTGCCTACTTACTTGATGTCTTCAATGGTCATGTGCTCGAGAATCTCGCACAGACCGGCATAGGTGGCGTCGGGGTTGCCGAAGGCAGTGAGGTTCAGGACTTCTTCCGGGGTGAAGAAGGCATCCTCTGCCTGGAAGGTCAGGTAAATGCTGTGCTCAAACTTGGCGAGGTCTTCATCAGAGTTGATGATCAGCGTGGAGCAGCTCTTGCGCTCGGCCTCTGCGGGCTGGTCGGCAAATTCTACGCCGTTAATCTTGTTGAGCAGGAGCACCAGCGGATAGGTGATGGACTCGACCGGGCAGACGATCTCCTGCTGATAGGCGCCCTTGGAACCAAAGACAGCGTTGTCTCCGTCGTTGTAGCCGGCGGCAAAGAGCTTCATGGTACCCGACACGCCTGCGGACACCATTGTGGGATACACGAAGGAGCCGCCGCACATGGAGATAATGGCGTCAATGCCGGGGTGCTTGTTGAACCAGGAGGAGTCCAACGGGCGGAACATCAGAATATCGGTGTCCTGGTCAAAGGGGTCGACCTCGATGGCCTTGTCGGGATTGGCTGCGTTGTACTCATCAATCTTCTCGACAAACTGCTGAATGAAGTTCTGCTGATAGGGGAAGGCAAAGACAGGGAAGGTCGTGCAGGCAACATGGCGGATCGGCGCGTCGGGGTTGCGGTCGTTATACTCAATGACACTGTCGAAAAAGTCATAGCCGCGCTTGAGCTCATCACCGCAGCCGCCGTCAGCGACGGTTCCGAGGAAGTTCGGGTTTTTGAACACGCCGTCATAGTTGTTGTTGTAGGAGCTGTCGAAGTCGCAGAGGTAGCCTGCGCAGTACACGCCCGCGTCGCGGCACTCGGCCAGGATGGCGTCCATGCCGGCGTCCATCGTGATGATGATGCCGTCACATCCGGCGGCGATGAGTTCCTGCACCTTGGTGACGTTGAGCGCCTCGTCGTTGGTGGAGAGGACGGTATAGGCAAACTCTACGTTCAGGGCGCTTTCAAGGCTCTTGAGATAGGCCTTGACCCCGTCAACGGCAGCGCCGGAGTCCTGATACAGGCCTACGCCGATCTTGGCGTGCTTGGCGGCCTTGGCTGCGGGTGCCGCATCGCTGGCAGCGGGCGCCGCGTCGCCGGAAGAAGCGGCCGGAGCGGAAGAGCCGCCGCAGGCGGCCAGGGCGAGGATCATCGTCATGGCCAGAAGGAGCGCAAGGATTTTCTTAAAGCTTTTCATAGTTTTCCTCCGTTTTCATTTTGTATAAATTACCTGGGAAGTACTCCGTTAGGCTTCCGACAGGTCAAAAGGACGATAACAAGGAAGATGCAGGCTTTGACAAAGTTGATCCAGTTGAGCGGAACGCCCATCGTCGTCAGAACGTTGGAGAGCAGCGTATAGGTGAAGGCGCCGACGAGCGCACAGGAAATTTTGGATTTCATGCCGCCTTTCAGGGGCATGCCGCCGAGAATCAGGCAGATCATGATGTCCATGGCATAGCCGGAGCCGGTGCCTTTACCGGCTGAGCCGGTGCGGGTCAACATGACGAAGCTGGCCACTGCTGCGCAGAAGCCCAGGGCCATGTAGCCCAGCACCTGCCATTTGACAAGGCTGATGCCGCTCTGCTTGGCGGCAACTTTGTTGGCACCGATGGCGCGGGTGTATTTGCCGAGCTTGGTGTAGTTGAAGAAATAGGTGCCAATGATTGCCAGCAGCGCAATGATGCCGACGAGCATCAGGCTGTAGGCGTTGCGGTCGGCCGGGCGTAGCGATGAAGCGATATCCAGGTAAATGGTATTCTCGCCTGTGCCTTCCATCAGCAGATACTGCGCGCCGGTGAAGAAGAACATCAGAAACAGGCTTGTCACGATGCTCGGCAGGCCGAGGAAAATGGACACAGCACCGTTGATGGCTCCGCAGATCAGCGCGAGGGCCAACACCAGCAGCACACCGACAATGATGCCGGGTACGCCGCCAATCTTGTTGCCGATGAGGATCATCAGAATGACGTATACACCGATCTGCTGGCCGAGTGAGACGTCCATGAAGCCCATCGAGTAGATGAACACGGCGCCCAGGGCGAGGATGGCGTAAACTGCCGCGGCCTGAATAACCGAGCCGAAGTTGTAGGCCAGTCGCGGGCCGTTGTTGAACACAAAGAAGAGGATCAGCATAACCACCAGACCCGCGTAGGCCAGCAGGTCAAGGGCATGGCTCTTTAAAAAACCGAAGAAGCTGGTGCGTTCGTCCGTCTGCCGGGAGGCGATTCCGCCTTTTGTTGTATTATCAGGCATTCTCTTCTCCTCCTTAGATCATGTATTCGATGATGTCAGTCTCGCTGAGCTCGGGGCTGCGCTTGAATTCCTTGGTCAGCTCGAAATCCTTCATGATGAGAATCTTATCCGCCATGCCGATCAGCTCGCCCAGCTCTTCGCTGATGAGGAGGATGGACTTGCCCTGCTTTTTCATCTCATCGATCACGTGGTACATGAACTGCTTGACACCGATGTCGACGCCGCGGGTGGGACAGTCCATGATCAGCACATCGGATTTCTTGGCGGTCCACTTGGAGAAGGAGACCTTCTGCTTGTTTCCGCCGGAGAGGGTATTGACCCACTGTTTGCCGTTGTTGCACTTGATACGGAAGTTGTCGATCTCATCGTTGGACAGCTTCTTCTCCGCTTTGGGGCTGATGAAGGTGGCCTTCGAGAGCGCGTTGAGCGAGGGCAGGACGATGTTATCAGCGATGGAGCCCTCAAGAATCAGCGCCTCGGTGTCGCGGTTCTTGGAGATGTAGCCGATGCCGTTTTCAATGGCGTCGAGGCAGGACTTGATCTCCTTCTCGCCGCAGTATACGTGACCTTCCGTCAGCTTCTCCAGACCGAAGGCTGCACGGCCGATCTCATGCATGCCGCAGCCGCTGAGGCCGCCAAAGCCGATGATCTCGCCCTTGTGAAGCTCCAGAGAGAAGTTCTTGATCGGACCGAAGCTGATGTTGTCAAGCTTGAGCGCGACTTCGGGAAGATGGGAGCTGTCGTAGTCTTCGCGGTAGTAAGCGTCGCCGATCTCACGGCCGACCATCATGAAGCGGATTTTCTTCTCCGCTCCGGGAGCGTCCATCTCCTCGCGGTTAAGGTGGCCGATGATTTCGCCATCGCGCAGGACCGTCAGGTCGGTGCACTGTTCAAGGATCTCTTCCATGTCGTGGGAAATGAAGATGACGCTCTTGCCCTCATCCTTGAGCTTGTGGATCAGCTTGTACAAAAGCTGACGGCCTTCCAGAGAGAGCGCGGTGGTGGTCTCGTCGACGACAAAGACATCGGTCTCGTCAGACACGCAGCGCACGATCTCGATGAGCTTGCGGTCCTCAAAGCCGTACTGGTTGATGCTGTCCGTAGCCTTGATGTGCTCGAGCCCAAAGCTGTCCAGCAGTTCCTGTGCGGCCCTGTTGACCTTTTTCATGCTCAGGAAGCTGTTGGCGACGGAAAACTCGTTGAATCGGCCGGCAAAGATATTCTCAGCTACGGTGCAGTTGGGGATGGTGTTTGCCTCCTGCAGCACCATGCTGATGCCGTGGAGCTGGGCGTCAACCATGCTGGCCGGGTTCCAGGGCTCTCCCTTGTAGAACATCTCGCCGGAGGTGGCTTTCTGCATGCCGGCGACGATAGACGTGATGGTGGATTTGCCGCTGCCGTTTTCTCCGATGAGACCCCGGATCTCGCCACGGTAGAAGCTGACGTCCACATCACGAAGCGCGCGGGTTGGCCCAAAGTTTTTGACCATGTGCCGGACTTCAATGATTGGTTCTTTCTCCATGCTCTTCCTCCTCGTATGGTAGGTCTGGATTGGTGTGCCGGGGGATGCCGAAATGCTGTGTTTGTATCATACACTTTCCCTGCCTGCTGTCCAATTGACATGCTTCACTTCTTTTAGCACAATTTTCACATCTTGTTGATTTTGGTATTTTTTAATGCTAACATATAGATGAAATTCATCATACTTTGATTTTTAAGCGGATTTTGTACTGCTTTAATAACAAAGGAGGTCGACAGAATGGTCGTCATGGATGTGCGCGACGTGCTGCGCGATATTCTGGGCTCACTCCGTGTACAGTATTTGCTGCTTGAGAAGGGCTGCGCTTCACCGGAGGCCTCGGCTTTGGATTTCCAGTTTCGTGCTCAGCTCTTTGAGAATTTTGATTATGCGGCCTATGCCGCTTCCATCATGGAGCTTGTGCCCGAAGAGGGCGTGATCGACTATAAGGATGACTTCGGCCTGCACTACCTTGTTTTTCAGGGAAGGGACGCAGAGGCAGGCTCCTGTTTCTTCTTTGGGCCTTATCTCTACCGTGCTTACGGAGAAGAGGATTATCAACGGCAACTGCAGCAGCATTCACTCTCCGACGACGCGATCGAAGCCATCCGCTGGTATTTTAAACGCATTCCCGTGGTGTTCGATGTTACGTCCTGGCACCAGCTCTTTTCCACACTGCTCTCGCGTTATCTCGCGAACCCGGATCTGGAAATACGGTTTGTTCGTCATGACCGTCCGCAAATCATAAAGGAAAAACCCTCAGTTGCCCTCTCCGCTATCCCTTACAACCAAATTGAGGCGCGTTATGAGACAGAGGGAAAAATGCTCGACGCCATCCGTCGGGGCAATATCTCCGAGGCCATCTACCAGCAGAACATGTTCATGGGCTTTGCGCTTGATCAGCGGGTCCCTGACTCGCTCCGAAACGCCAAGGACATGGTCATCGCCGCCAGCACAGCCATGCGCAAGGCCGTTCAGCAGGCGGACGTACACCCACTGTATATTGACGGAATCAGCGGAGAGATGCTCAAAGAGATAGAGGGGGCGGAAACCGAGGCACAGGTTGAGGCACTTGTACCGCGCATGGTCCGGCGCTACTGCCTGCTGGTGCAGACCTACTCGCGTGAACGCTATTCCGGCATCGTGCGCGATGTGCTCAACTATGTGGATTTCCATTACATGGAGCCGCTGAATCTGGAGAGCCTTGCCAACAGGTACGCGGTCAATAAAAATTATCTCTCCACCCGTTTCCATAAGGAAGCGGGCATGACGGTGACCGACTACATCAATCTCACGCGCGTGCGCCGCTCGCTGAAGCTGCTCAGCGGGACCGCGCTGAGCATGCCGGAGATCGCCGAGCGCTGCGGCTTCTCGGACGCGAACTACTATTCCCGTATTTTCAAAAAGGTCCACGGCACGACGCCGAACGAATATCGCAAGTCTCTGCAAAGCCCCAAAAACTGACATGACAGGCGGTGCAACGATGAAAAAAATCTCTCTCAATGACTCTTGGCTTTTCCGAAAGCTGCCCGACTACCGGGTGGAAGACGCCCCTGACATCCCCGCGGACGGCATTCCCGCACAGACCGTCGCCCTCCCACACACCTGGTATTCCGATGAAGAGCAGTACAAAGGGCTCTGCGTCTACGAAAAGACGATCCCCGTCCCGGCGGGCGAGCGGCTCTTCATCTCCTTTGACGCCGCGGATCAGAGCTGCCGCGTGTATGTCAACGGCGTGTTCTGTGGCGCACACAGGGGCGGCTATGCCCGTTTCCGTCTTCCGATCCCGGAGGCGGCGCTGGCGGACACCCTTTCTATTCAGGTCTTTGTTGAAAACCCGGTCAACGAGGACATCTGTCCCTCCTTCGGTGATTTTACGGTCTTCGGCGGCCTCTACCGCGGTGCCGAGCTGCTCGTATGCGGAAAGAACCATTTTGACCGCTGCTTTTTCGGCACAGACGGCCTGATCGTCCGTGCCTCACTGGATAAAGACGGAAACGGCTGTCTTGCGCTCGAGCCGCATGCCGTCTGCGCCTCTGGGGCAAGGGTCCGGTATACTGTCCGTGATGCGGCCGGCGCAGACATCGCCTTCGGAGAAGGTTTGGCAGATGAGACGGTAAGCCTGCAGGTGGAGAAGCCTCACCTCTGGAATGGACGTCATCGTGCATATCTGTACACCGTTACTGCGGAGCTGCTTTCAGATGGCGTTACTGCGGACACCGTCGAGCTGCGCACGGGTTTCCGAACAGTTGAGCTGACGGGCGATCGCGGGCTGCTTCTCAACGGACGGACGTATCCGATCCGGGGTGTGGCCAAGCACCAGGATTTCGCAGGTGTATTCTGCGCCGTCGGCGAGGAGCAGATCCGCCGCGACTTTGAACTGATCGACGAGATCGGCGCCACCGGTGTGCGCCTGTCGCATTATCAGCATCCGCAGAAAGCCTATGACTGCTGCGATGAACTGGGCCTGCTCGCCTGGGCCGAGGTACCGATGCTCAAAATGACCGAGAGCGCGGCGCTGATGGAGAACACCGAGCAGCAGCTGAGGGAACTGATTCTGCAGAACATTCACCATCCAGCCATCTTCTGCTGGGGCATCCAGAACGAGATTGCCATGTTCAAGGACGCGCCCTATATGCACGAAAACTGTCGGAAGCTGCACGCCATCGTAAGGGAGCTTGACCCGAACCGTGCCTCCGCGGCGGCAAATCTCTATCCGCTCAAGGCCTCCAGCAAGCTCAACGAAATCACCGATATCATCGGCTATAACGTCTATTTCGGCTGGTACTACGGCGAGATGCACGACTACGGCGCGTACCTCGACAAGATGCACCGGGCGCGTCCCACGCTGCCCTTCGGTGTCACCGAATACGGCGTCGACACCAACATCACGCTGCACAGCAGCGACCCGCATGTGAAAGACTATTCCGAAGAATACCAGGCGCTGTGGTGTGCGACGGTCTATGAGCAGATCGAGACTCGCCCATGGCTCTGGGGCAGCTTTGTGTGGAACATGTTTGATTTCCACTCTGCCCGCCGTAACGAGGGCGGACAGCGCTTCATCAACGCCAAGGGTCTGGTCACCAACGACCGCGAGACCCGCAAGGATGCTTTCTATTACTATAAGGCCAGGTGGTCCGACGAGCCCGTCGTCCATATCTGCGGAAAGCGCTATGCCGAGCGTGCGAAGGAAACGACGGCAGTCAGGGTATTTACCAACCAGCCCGCGGTCACGCTGAGCATAAACGGCGAGAGCTTTTCGTCCACAGTTAGCAATGCCACGGCACTGTTTGAGAATGTTCCGCTGCTCCCGGGTGAGAACTGCCTGACCGTCTCCGCCGGAGACCTGTCGGACAGTTGCGTGCTTACGCGCGTTGAAACGGAGCCGGATAGTTACCGCCTTCCTGATTCCGGCGGGGGAGCGGTGCGCAACTGGTTCCTCGCGGAGGATTCCTATAAAAAAGAAGGCTTTTTCTCACTGGAGGATACCGCCAATGACCTGCTGGACAATCCCCGTACGCGGGAGATCATTCGCAACGCCCTGCCGGAGCTCTATAAGGTTATGACGGAAAAAAACGTGATTCCCCTGGGACTCACGCTGAAGAGCATCCTCAGCCGCGACGCGGACGGCCTCGATCTGAAAGCAATCAACGCACAGCTGAACGAGGTTCCCAACGAGGATTGAGCAAGGAGACCAATCTCATGAAAAAACGTCCCAATATTATTATCTTCAACCCCGACCAGATGCGCGCGGATTCGCTGGCACATCTGGGAAACCCCGTCTCGCAGACGCCCTTTCTTGACGAGTTTGCCCGGAATGAGGCGGTCTCCTTCCAAAACGCTTTCTGCCAGAATCCGGTCTGCGTGCCGAGCCGCTGCAGCTTCACGACCGGGCTCTATCCGCACGTCAACGGCCACCGTACCATGGCCCACCTCCTGCGTCCACATGAGACCAGCATTTTCGAAGAGCTGAAAAACGCGGGCTATTATGTCTGGATGAACGCCCGGAACGACCTCGTGGCGGGGCAGGTATCGGGCCTGGTGGAGCGCCATGCGACGGAGATCTACTATGGCGGAGGAGCATCCGTGAAGGCCCGCGGCGGGGATGTGCTTCGCGGCGCGCCGGGCGAGAAGGACTTCTATTCTCATTTCGGCGGCCGACTGGCTCTTGATGAAAACGGAAGACATTACGGCGCAGATGACGAGGACCTGGATGCGGCGATCGCGCGCATCCGGAATATGCCGCAGGATCAGCCGCTCTGCCTCTTCCTGGGCCTCATCAATCCCCACCCGCCGTATCAGGTGGAGGAGCCGTATTACTCCGCCATCGATCGTGCGAAACTGCCGAAGCGTGTACATCCGGAGGAGGTCTCCGGCAAGGCGGATATCGAGGCCGCTATCCGCGCCCGTCAGGGCATGGAGCAGTATACGGAGGCTGACTGGGACGAACTGCGCGCCTGCTACCTTGGTATGTGCAGCAAGGTGGACGATATGTTCCGTAAGCTCTGTGAAGCGCTCAGGGAGGCAGGAGAATATGATGATTCTGCGATTTTCTTTTTCTCCGACCACGGGGATTACACCGGAGATTTCGGGATCACCGAAAAAGCACAGAACAGTTTTGAGGACTGTCTGACAAACGTTCCCTTCCTCATTAAGCCCCCGAAGGATTTCGGCGTGGATGCCGGGATCTCCGACAGTCTGGTAGAACTGGTGGACTTTTACGCGACTGCGATGGATTTTGCCGAGGTTCAGCCCTGCCACACGCATTACGGTCACTCGCTGAAAGGTGTCCTGCTCGACCGCGGAAAGCCGGTACGCGAGTATGTCACCTGCGAGGGCGGACGCAATCCTGACGAGATCCACTGTGATGAATTCCATGCGGGAGGTCCGAAGGGGACGTCTCCCTTCAGCCCTTACTGGCCGCGTCACATGGCTCAGACCGACCCGGACGCCCATGCGAAAGGCTTCATGCTGAGAACGAAGGACTGGAAGCTGGTCAGCCGCGTTAATGGGAAGGACGAGCTGTACGATCTCAGGGCCGACCCAAAGGAGCTTCACAATGTTTACGGGCAGGAGGGCACCGAAGGGATCACTGCTGATCTCAAAGGCAAACAGCTTCTCTGGCTGATGCGGACAGCTGACGCTGTGCCATTCGACTACGATGAGCGCTTCTCACAGGAGATGATCTGGGCGAAGGTCAAGGCGCTCGTACCGTCCGAGTATGAGGCGGAGATCAAGGCGAAGATTGCGGCTGGCGTGAACCTGTTCCTGCTGACGCAGGAGTGCGTACAGCGCTTCGGCACACCAAAGGACTGAGCAGTGAAACCGCATATGTGTCCGGCTTCCGATCTCAGCCTTTGCTTCAGGAGCAGACTGCAACATCGACAGGGGTGGTTTTATCCAGCAGACACCTGCCAGCGAGTTCAATGAGGTCTGCTTGGAAATCTGGACAGATCCCCATGTTTTCACTGAGTGAATCACAATAGAAAGAAGAGGAGAAGAAAGAATGGCACTGCATGTCATGGAGGAGGCCAATCGATGCCTCGGTTGCAAAAAACCACGCTGCCGCGAAGGCTGTCCAATCCAGACGAACATTCCCGAAGTCATCCGACTGCTGAAGGACGGTAAGCTCAATGAGGCTGGCTGGATGCTGTTTGAAAACAATCCGCTGACTACTGTTTGCTCCATCGTCTGTAACCACGAAAAACAGTGCGAGGGACACTGCATTCGTGGGATCAAAGACGTGCCGGTACATTTTTCGGTGATTGAAAACTATATTTCCACGACCTATGCCAATCAGATGGTCAAAGGCCCCAGCACTTCCAACGGACGCAAGGTTGCGATCATCGGCGCAGGCCCGTCCGGCCTCACGATCGCCGTAATCCTGGCCCGCTATGGCTATGAGGTCACCATCTTCGACAGCAGAGACAAGATCGGCGGCGTCATGCGCTACGGCATTCCGGATTTCCGTCTGCCCGACGCGGTGTTGGACGACTTTGCCTACCGTCACCTCGAGTTGAAGGGAATCAAATTTCGCCCCAACACGACGATCGGCGGGGCGATCAGTCTGGATGACTTATTCCGGGACGGCTATCAGAGTATCTTTGTTGGAGCGGGTCTCTGGCGGCCGAAAACTTTGCACATCAAGGGTGAAACGTTGGGGCACGTCGCCTTTGCCATTAACTATCTGGCCGCGCCGAAGGCTTTCCGTCTGGGCGAGCGGGTCATCGTTATCGGTTCGGGCAACTCTGCCATGGACTGCGCCCGCACGGCGATCCGCAACGGCGCCCGCTATGTGACGGTCTTTAACCGCCGCGACCGGATCGCCGCGAGCCAGTATGAGGCGAGCTACGCAAAGCTTGAGGGTGTGGAGTTCGAGATGATGAAGAGTCCCGTGGAAATCTGTGACAATGGCGTCGTTTTTGCCGACAACGAGTTCGATGGAGACGGTAAACTTTGTGCAATTCCCGGTTCTGAGAAGCTCTATCCCTGCACGGGCGTGATTGTCGCAGTCAGCCAGGAATTGGGCAGTAACATTCTCAACACAACGAAGGGACTTGAGAAAGAGCATGGCATCCTTACCGTGGATGAGGACGGACACACCTCCCGGCCAGGCGTCTTCGCGGCTGGCGACGTGGCCCATGGCGCAAGTACGGTCGTTCATGCGGTAGCGAATGGCAAGCGCGTGGCCGAGGCAATGCATGCGTATATGCAGTCGCTTCCGATGCCGGAACCCTCCGTCTACGCAGATGCCCCTGTTGTCGAGCCGCTCGCTTCTTCGGTGCTGACGGAGCAGGAGCTCTCCACACGTCCGTGAGTTCTTCTTTCTCAAACCGCAAAGAATCAACCAGCGGGTCCCCGGTCCTGAACACAATGTTCAAAAACCGGAGACCCGCTGGCTGTTTCATTTTCCGTGTTGAGACTCACTCCGTGTGTTCCCGCTTGGTTCCTATGGATCTCGACATTTTGTCGCAGGTTCCCCAAACGGTCAATCCCGGGCAGCGGGGTATTCGTTGCAGAGCAGCCGGTAAGGCAGCTCATCTTCCTCAATGGCGGGGAAGCGGCCGACCGGCGGATTGAAGCGGTTGTCATGGCTGTCGTCATTGCATTGGCTCACTTCACCCAGCAGTACGGGACCGCTTCCCGGCGCAACCTCAAAGTCATGGTACAGA